>NZ_JBAKHD010000004.1:0-512002 GCF_049065735.1 Brucella sp. IR073 | reverse complement strand
CAGACATCAACCGTCTTCGCGCCCGCCTCCTGCTCCTTCAATATCCCGATGATCTGTTCTTCCGTGAACCGTGAACGCTTCATTCGTCCGTCTCCTCGTTGTGACGGACTCTACCAAAATCTGGAGGAAGTTCAGGGTCTCAGGTCATCTGGTCCAGCCTCGTCCCGCGCGATTCGAACGCGTTGCGCGTCTTCTTCAATGGAAAGAGCTCCAACCTTGAACTTAATCCCTCGCAGCCCCAGGCTTCTATAGTTCCGGATCTCCTTGCGGATGCCCTCCTCGTCACGGCTCGTTTCGTAGTATCCACCGATTCCGATCAAGGGCACTTTGTTGTTCACACCGCCGAGCAGCTTCCAAACCGGCTGTCCTGTGATTTGCCCCTTGAGATCCCAAAGTGCCGCATCGACCGTCGCGATTGCCATCATCACAGATGCACGATCAACATAGGCTTTGTCGTGAGCGAGCATTTTCTGCCACAGCCACTCGCCCCGTAAGGGGTCTTCACCGACAAGCAAATCTCGGAAAGGTCCGCGGATAAGCGACTTCAGAAACGGCCCGTAGGCAGACTCATTGCCCACGCAGACCGTGCTCTGCAGTCCCTGGTCAGTTGTTATGCGGCATAGAAGGGCGGTCCGAGCTGCAAGGGTATACGTTCCCCCGCTGAAAGGAGAGGGAAGGTCAGCCTTGATTTGGCGCAACTCCACATTGGCTATCTTCATACCTACCCCGTCAGCCCTTAAGCAGCCATTCGTTGAATTTCCTATCGGCGAGCGCCTTGTTCTTTCCCCAGAACGCATCATTCACGCGCGCCGTCTGTTCGAGATTGGTTGGATAGCTTGGCAACTGAACCGCCAGCTTTTCGTCGATGTACTTGTATGCTTCGGGGTTTGACGGCCCGTTCGGCAAGAGGACGGTGAAGGCCGCCTGGCGGTCGGCGCGGGCGCAAAATTTTACGAATTTCCGTGCAATATCCGCTTTGGGGGCGCCTTTGGGGATGCACCATCCAGTGGCGCTATAGAAGCCGCCACTCCAGGTAATGGCGACCGGCGCGCCTGCATTTGCAGCAGACTGGGCTCTCGCGTTAAAAGTCGGGCATATGTCGACTTCACCGTTCTGCAAAAGCTGGGCGCTTTGCGCGGCCGAATCCCACCACACATTTACATGCTGTTTGATTTCGTCCAGCTTCTTAAACGCACGGTCCCATCCGCCGTCGCTCTCAAGAACCTTATAAATCTCCGGACCACCCGGAACACCATCAGCCCTGAGGGCGATTTCTATCATATCCCGGCCGAGGCGGCGCAATGCGCGGCGCCCCGGGACCTTCTCCAGATTCCAAATATCCGAAAACGACGTCAGCGGCGTTTGGTACTTGTCCGTGCGGTAGGCCAGCAAGAATGTCACAAGGCTGTCGGCAAAGTAGAACTCGTTCTTCATGTCTGCTGGAATCGCAGCCATGTCAGGCCCACTTAAATCCAGAGGCTCAACGAGCTCTGCCTCGACAAGCAAATCCGCAACGTCGGAATTGATGCCGCCACTGACATCCCAATTGTAGTTCTGGGTCTCGACCTGAGCTTTGAACTCCGCCGACGGATTTGATCTTCTCACCACGGGGATGATCGAGATGCCGGTCTCTTCCGTAAAGGGGGTATAATATGCCTCCTTCCAAGCCGTTGTATAAACGCCGCCCGGATCGGAAACAGTTAATGTTTCGGCTGCGTCGCTCCGATGCCATATGGCCGGAAACACAAAAGCTGCAGCGCCGACGGATGATGTCTTCAATACATTGCGGCGGGTGATGTGCTTATTGATGGACATGGCGTTCCCTCTTCTCTTTTCAGTCTGCGAGTAACATCAGGAAGTCTTCTTCTTGCGACCGAGCAGTTCTTCGCAGACAATGATCACGGTGACGAACAACAGGATCATCGTGGAGACTGCGGCTAGGGTCGGGCTGACATTCATCAGCGCGTCTGCCCACATCTGGCGTGGTAGGGTTGTCGAAGTGCCGCCGCTAATGAACAAAGCGACAGTCAATTCATCGAAAGATTTGACGAACGAGAACAAGAAAGCGGTGATGATTCCTGTTCGGATTATGGGCAATGTCACCTTTCGGAAGGTCGTCAAGTGAGTAGCGCCAAGGGTCCAGGCTGCTTGGTCCAGGCGAATATCGTAGTTCTTCAGGACGGCCATGATCGTGACTATGGCATATGGCAGCGAGAAGATGGTGTGGCCTAGGATAAGGCCGAGCGAGTTGCCAACCAATCCAACCTTCGCGAACGCGTAGAACAGCGCCAACGCCACAATGATATGAGGCATCACCATTGGCATGAGGATGAAGGCCATCACCAGTAACTTGCCCCGGATCTGCTGACGCGACAATGCGAAAGCCGCTGGAGTTCCGATCAGAATGGAGAGAACTGCAGTGAAAAGGCCCACCAGCACGGATCGAACCGCGGCCTGTTGCCAGATCGGCGACGAAAACAGCGCGTCATACCATTGAAGTGAGAAGCCCCTGGGTGGCCATTCAAAGAATGAACTCCCGGAAAACGAGATCGGGATGAGAAAGAAGGAAGGCGCGGCGAGGAAGACGACGACCGCGAGGACTGTCGCCCACAGCACAAATCTTGATTTGTGCTCGCTTGCGCGAGGCCGGCTACGCAAAGGCAGGCGGTCGAACATCTCGCCGGTCCATGCGCCGATCCACCCCAGTGCGGCGGTGAGACGGAAACCAAATGTTGAGGCAAATCGGGTGAAGGCGCTGCGCTTCTTAGCACTGCCGGTCCTGACATCGCCGGTCAGGGCTGACATTCCGAGGAGCCGATCAAAGAGGTAGAACACCGCAATGGAGGCTACGAGCAATAGCACGGCGACAGCGCCCGCAAAGCCCCAGTCCAGCATCTCATCAATTTGGACGACGATGATCTGGGCAAGCATGGTTTCGCTCGGACTACCGAGCAACGTAGGCGTCACGAAGAAACCAAGCGACGTGATGAAGACAAGGAGGCCTGCGGCGGCAACCCCCGGTAGCGACAAGGGGAAGTAAATTCGCCAGAAGACGTGGGGCCCCCTGGCGCCCAATGTTGCAGCAGCTCTGCTGACGTTGCTGTCGATATTCTGCATGACAGCAAGCATCGTTAGGATCGCCAATGGCATCATCGCGTGCGAGATGCCGACAATCACGCTGGCGAAGTTGTAAATCAGTTCCATCGGAACGTCGGACACGCCAAGATCGACGAGGATCTGATTGATCAGTCCATTCCGGCCGAGGATTACGATCCAAGCAAAACTGCGCACCAGGACACTGGTCCAGAATGGCATCAGGACCCACAGTATCAGGCTGCTCCGGGTTCTCGGCGATGTCGTCGCAAGGAGGTAGGCCACGGGATAGCCGGCCACCAGGCAGACAACCGTTGTCCAAAGAGCGATATTAAATGTGCTGCCCAATATCCTCACGTAGAGGCTGCTTTCAAAAAGCCTGGCGTAGTGCTCGGTCGATAGGTGACCTGCTTCGCCGACAAGGCTCAGCCTGAGCAATTGGAGAACCGGCACCAGAAAGACAATCAACAGAAACAGAACCGTAGGCCAAATCCCCCAGCCACGCGTCCATTGTTGCAGGCTATGGACGAGGCCGTTACTTTGCATCGGAAGCCTCTGCAGTCTGCGGGATCACCACGGTGTGTTCTTTCGACCACCCAAACCGAACCGCTTCTCCCGGATTCGCCAAGCGCTTGGCGCTTTTGGTCAGATGCATCGCTGCAATGGGTGTTCCGTCCTGCAGATGCCCGTAATGGCGGGTTACTGATCCGACCATGATGCTTTGTTCGAGCACACCATTGAGGATGTTCTCACAGGCCTCATCGGGTCTTAAGACTCGAATGTGCTCCGGCCGGACCAACACATCCGCAGCCTGCCCGGCTCTGAGGCCGAGAATGGCCTCGGTTCTAATGAGATTGTCAGCAGGCCCTTTTAGAACGACCTCCGGAGAGACGTTCACGACGGAACTTCTGAAGATGTTCGCTCCGCCTAGAAAATCAGCCGCAAAGACGCTGACCGGGCGAAAATACAGGTCGGCCGGAGTTCCAAGTTGCTCAATTCGCCTGTTGTTCATCAGGCAGATGCGGTCCGACATCGCCATCGCTTCTTCTTGATCATGGGTAACGTACAGGATGGTGGCCCCGAGTTCCGTATGAAGGCGCTTAATCTCGAGCTGCATGTGATCGCGCAGCTTCTTGTCGAGCGCCCCCAGCGGCTCATCCATCAAGATGATCGACGGCTCATAGACGGCACAGCGCGCCAATGCGATGCGCTGCTGCTGCCCACCTAATAGCTCGCGCGGCAATCTTTCAGCCACCTGCGGTAGGCGCACAATGTCCAGGATTTTGCGGACCTTTTCCCGTATGGTCTGTTCCGGCAAACGCCGCATCCGCAGGGGAAAGGCTATGTTCTCAAAAACCGACAGATGGGGGAAAAGGGCGTAGTTCTGAAACACCATGCCGATGTCCCGCTTAAACACGGGCTCAAAGGTGGCGTCCTTTCCGTCGATCCAGACCTCTCCAGAATCCGGGACAATCAGCCCGGCGAGCATCATCAGCAACGTCGTCTTTCCCGAGCCGGAAGGCCCAAGAAGAGTAAGGAACTCACCGGCTGGAACAGTCAGGGATGTTTCCCGTAGAGCATGAATGTCGCCGTAACTCTTCTTCAGCCCGGCGAGTCGGACTTTCGTTAGACCCGAATGGAATGATTTCAACGTCGGCGTTCCCGGCTTTGCGATTGTTACTGGTTTTCTCAATTCAGGTTATTGAAAATTGCGGATATTTGTCCAATTAATTTGGCTTCGGAAGAGCTATAAGTATTTCAAATGGGAGGTGGGATGGAACTCAAACAGCTCGAGGCATTCGTTTCGATAGCGACGTTGAGGAACTTCAGCGCAGCCGCCAATAGGCTCAATATCACTCAGCCCGCGATCTCCCTCCGATTGAATTCGCTTGAGCAGGAGCTAAACTGCCAGCTTATCGACCGAACGGGCAATAAGATCCAGCTCACGGGGCGTGGGCTGGAACTGCTTCATTATGCAGAGCAGATCATCGAGATCTCGCACCGCCTCAAGGCAACGGCATATGGTGAGGCACGGTCACACGACAAAGTACGAATTGGGGCAACCGATACGATCGCCAATTCCTGGCTTTCTCACCTTGTGGCCGAGATCATCATTGACGTCCAACATCTGACTTTTGAGGTGATCACCGACACGACAAGGAATTTGAGAGAGAAGTTGCTTTCAGGAGAAATCGATGTGGCCTTTCTCATGGGGCCGGTTCACGAAAAGGGCATTCGCAACCTGCCACTTCGGACTTACCAAAACGAATGGGTCGCGGGAGAAGCAGCGAAGCTTCCGAAGGGAGTGATGACGATCGACAAGATTGCCCGGTACCCAATCATCACCTACGCAAAAGATTCAGCAACATACGCTTCTATCGAAGAGCTTTTCCGGATGAGCGGGCTGTGGCCCGTGAGGTTGAACTCCTGTAGTTCAACAGAGGTGATGATACGAACATTGGCATCCTGTGAGGCGATAGGAGTGATTAATTCTGCCTGCCTAACAAACAATCGAGGTTTGAGAAAACTAAAGTGTGAGATCAAGCTGCCAAGCTATGAATTTTGCGCAGCATACCATTTGGACGCGGTCGGTCGAGTGGGGATGGCAGTCGCAGAGTTGGCACAAAAGATCTGTCAGAGATAGCTTGTACACGTCCATTTGGCGCGAGTCGTGCCAGACAGTCGTGGGGTAGCATTGCCTGGGTATCAATGGGAGCAAATCCGCAAAACCGATCAAGGGAGGGTTTGCGGCGCTTGAGGAGCCGTGCGCCGACCCTCTCGATGGCCGCGCGCGCGCACGCCGACGATCCGGTGGGCCGGCAGATAGTCCACCACGACGATGTCGCCGGGCCGCAGCGCGGGCACGAGAACCTGCTCGGTATCGGCCAAGAAGGCGGCGCCGTTCATCGGTCCGTCGAGCAGTATCGGCGCAGTCAAGCCGTCCAGCCGCAACCCGGCGGTGAAGGTCGTCGTCTTCCAGTGGCCATGAGGTACGGACGCCCGACATCGCTTGCCGCGTTCGATCGACCGCGCAACCGCGCCATCTTGGTGGAGGCGGCGGTCTCGTCGATGAAGATCAGCCTCCCGGGATCGAGGTCGAGCTGACCATCGAACCTGGCACGGCGGCGCCGCTGCACGTCGGTCCGTTGCTGCTCGCTGGCATGCGCTGTTTTTTGAACGTGATGCCGCGCTTGTCGAGGAACATCACACCGTCGAAGGCACCACCCGCACGCCGTACGCAGCCGCTAGCCGTTCCGCGATCTCGGCGAGCGAGATGTGGCTATAGAGTAGACATAGTTCTCATCATCACCCGGCGCGGCGCGCCACTCTCCCTTTTGTCTTTTTGAGAGAATAACGAACGGAATTTTCTATTCCTAACGTTTCTCTTCGTTTGATAGCTCGATTCAGTGGTGAATCTGATTGATTGCGAAATCGATCAGTGGGCCAAGGACCATCGTTCCAAAATCCTCTATCCGGAACCCGTCGCAGCCGCCAGCGTTCTGCTCCTGACTGATTAATGGAGATCATACGCTTTCGCGCCAGAGGAGATTGCCGTGTCATATAGAGCCGAGAACCCACCCACGATGGATCGCCTGCGCGCCGACATCGACAGCGGCAAGACGGCGGAGAAGGTTCCATATCCCGACTGGGCCGCGGCTCCCCTGGGGACGGACGATGAGGCTGCCGATAGGCCTCCGACCGAACAGGAGCGACGGGTCGAAGCGCAGAGCAGGGAAGATGTGCCGGCACCGTCGCGGCGCAAACGACGGGGCCTGTGGATTTATGTGCTCTTGATTGTTGGCGTCGCTGCGCTGGTCGTTCTCGCGATCTCCGCCATACCGTGGTGAGCTGCAAGCCAAACGGCACGCCCTCGATTGGCAGAGGCACGCTCATGATTCGCGCAAATTCCGGCAACCAAATCCGCTTTAGCGGCCGTTTCGAATGGTCGGGCTATGCGCTTGGTTTCGGCATTGGCGGGTTCTTCGACGGCATCCTCCTGCATCAGGTGCTGCAATGGCATTTGCTGAGCGGCGTGGAGCAGGCACGGCAGGACATCCGGGTTCTCATCCTGTGGGACGGCATTTTCCATATGCTGATGTATGTCATTACCGGGATGGGCCTTTGGTTGCTCTGGCGCGCGCGGAAGGAGTTTCCGGCCAAGGGTGCGGATCGGCGCTTGTTTGCCAATGCCCTGATCGGGTTCGGCGGATGGCATGTCATCGACGGCGTTTTGTCTCACTGGATTTTGGGTATTCATCGCATCCGCATGGATGTGGACAATCCGCTGTTCTGGGATTTGTTATGGTTCGCCATATTTGGCGTGGTTCCTGCCGTCATCGGCTTCATGATGCGGCGAGGCGGAACGAGCGGCAAAGGCCGCTTCGTGCGTTCTCCGGCCATCCTGGCGTTGGCAGCTGCTATAGCCGGCCCGCTTGCGGCCCTTCCTCCCCCTGATCAAACGCAGGTGGTGGTGCTTTTCCGGCCTGGTATCACGGAGCAAGAGGCTTTCGCCGCGATCGCCGCAGCCGGCGGCAGCATGATTGGTGCTGACGCATCGAGGCAATTATGGGCTATCGATATGGCATCGGGCGGCAACCCGTCCGAGTTTTACCGGCATGGGGCGCTGCTGGTGAGCAATTCCCTTTTGCCGCTGGGGTGTTTTAACTGGACCAGAGCCTAAGGGTCTCTTTTCCGAAGCGGTCCTGGCGCGCGGCAACATCCTTACAGGCCGGTTTCACCTGCGTACGATGCGTATTCCTGCACTGAAAAGGCCACGCAGGTGCATATCTGCGCGGCCTTTTTAATAGATGTCACGGCGAACATTTCAGGCTGGAGGAGGATAAACCATGTTGCCCTCCGTCATCACCGGCTTGATCAGCTGCAGCCGCTCGTGGCGCCGCAGGTGTCGCATTTGAGGCAGGTGCCGTTGCGGACCATGGTGAAGTTCTGGCACTCCGAGCAGCTGTCGCCCGTATAGCCCTGCATGATCGACTTGATGCGGCGGTCGGCCTCGACTTTCTTGGCGGCGGCTTGCGCTTCCGTGCGGGCGCTGGCGGCTTCTGCCGCGGCCTGGTCGGAGAAGAGTTCCGTCGCGTCCGCTTCCTCGGCGAAGCCCGGCGTGGCCTTCTCCGCCTGTTCCTCATAGTCGCGCTTGAAGGCGGTGGCGCCATCGGTCACGAGGCCGAGGGCAGGGCGCGGGGTAGCGGTGGCCGAAGCCTTGGTCGTTGGAGACTTGAGCTCCGTCACATTGGAGGCTTTGGCGGGTGTGCTCTTTGCAGCCGGGGCCGCCGCTGCCAGTCCCTTGGGCTCGCCGACGAGCGCGGGCTTGTAGCCGCGAGTCCAGCCGGTAGAGACGAGGTTGGTCTTGCCTTCCCGGATGCCCTTGCCGACCGCCGTATTGGAGAAATCGGTGGTGTCGACATGGGCGAGGTCGTGGCGGCCGAGATAGGAGACGGCCAGTTCGCGGAACACATAGTCGAGGATCGACGTCGCGTTCTTGATTGCGTCATTGCCGATGACGATGCCCGCCGGCTCGAATTTGGTGAAGGTGAAGGCCTCCACATATTCCTCCAGCGGCACGCCATATTGCAGGCCGAGCGAGATGGCGATGGCGAAATTGTTCATCATCGCGCGGAAGGCCGCGCCTTCCTTGTGCATGTCGATGAAGATCTCGCCGAGGCGTCCGTCGCCGAACTCGCCGGTTCTGAGGTATACCTTATGACCGCCGACCACCGCCTTCTGGGTATAGCCCTGGCGGCGATTGGGGAGCTTTTCGCGCTCGCGCACCACCTTTTCGACGATCCGCTCGACGATCTTTTCGGTGACCTGTACCGCACGGGCCGCAGCCGGCGCCTCAATGAGCGCTTCGATTGCATCGTCCTCGTCTTCCTCATCGTCGGCGATGAGCGAGGCGTTGAGCGGCTGCGACAGCTTGGAGCCGTCGCGGTAGAGCGCATTGGCCTTCAGCGCCAGCTTCCAGGACAGCATATAGGCGTTCTTGCAATCCTCGACGGTCGCCTCGTTGGGCATGTTGATCGTCTTGGAGATCGCGCCCGAGATGAAGGGCTGCGCCGCGGCCATCATGCGGATATGGCTTTCCACCGAGAGATAGCGCTTGCCGATCTTGCCGCACGGGTTGGCGCAATCGAAGACCGGATAGTGCTCTTGCTTGAGGAAGGGGGCTCCCTCCAGCGTCATCGCGCCGCAGACATGGATATTGGCGGCCTCGATGTCCTTCTTGGAGAAGCCGAGGGCAGGGAGCAGTTCGAAAGAGAAATCATCGAGCTGATCCTGCGTGAAGCCGAATTGCTCCTTCAGCCAATCGGCGCCGAGCGTCCACTGGTTGAAGGCGAACTTGATGTCGAAGGCCGATTTCAGCGCGGCGTTCAGCGCCTCGATCTTCTCGTCGGTGAAGCCCTTGGCCTTGAGCGTGCCGGGGTTGATGGCCGGAGCCTGGTTCAGATTGCCATGGCCGACGGCATAGGCTTCGATCTCGGCGATTTGGCTTTCGCTGTACCCAAGGGTACGCAGCGCTTCCGGCACGGCGCGGTTGATGATCTTGAAATAGCCGCCGCCGGCGAGCTTCTTGAACTTGACCAGCGCGAAATCGGGTTCGATGCCGGTCGTGTCGCAATCCATGACGAGGCCGATGGTGCCGGTCGGCGCGATGACCGAAACCTGCGCATTGCGGTAGCCATGCTTCTCGCCCAGTTCCAGCGCCTTGTCCCAGGCGGCGCGGGCGTGCTCGATCAGCTTCTGGTCAGGGCATTCCGTGGCCTTGAGCGGCACGGGGTTGACGGAGAGGCCTTCATAGCGCTGCGTTTCGCCATGGGCGGCGCGGCGATGGTTACGGATGACGCGCAGCATGTTGGCAGCATTCGGCTCATAGCCGGGGAAGGTGCCGAGCTCGCCCGCCATTTCGGCAGAGGTGGCATAGGAAACGCCGGTCATGACAGCGGTGAGTGCGCCGCAGATGGCGCGGCCTTCATCTGAATCATAGGGGATGCCCGACGTCATCAGCAGGCCGCCGATATTGGCGTAGCCGAGGCCCAGCGTGCGGTACTCATAGGAAAGACGGGCGATTTCCTTCGACGGGAACTGCGCCATCATGACGGAGATTTCGAGAACGATGGTCCAGAGCCGCACGGTGTGCTCATAGGCCTCGATGTCGAAGGTGCCGTCCGCCTTGCGGTAGGTCAGCAGGTTGATGGAGGCCAGATTGCAGGCCGTGTCGTCGAGGAACATATATTCCGAGCACGGGTTCGACGCACGGATGGGGCCGGCGGCGGGGCAGGTGTGCCAGTCGTTCATCGTGGTGTTGAAATGCAGGCCGGGATCGGCGGACGCCCAGGCGGCATAGCCGATCTTCTCCCAGAGGTCGCGGGCCTTGAGGGTCTTCAGCACCTTGCCGTCCTTGCGGGCGGTCAGGTTCCAGTCGCCATCATTCTCGACCGCGCGCAGGAACTCGTCCTTCAGCGAGACGGAGTTGTTGGAGTTCTGGCCGGAGACGGTGAGGTAGGCTTCCGAATCCCAATCCGTGTCGTAGGTGCGGAACTGGATGTCGGTATAGCCTTGGCGCGCGAACTGGATGACGCGCTTGATGTAGTTTTCCGGAACCTGGTTCCGTTTCGCGGCCTTGATCTCGCGCTTCAGCGCCGGGTTCTTGGCCGGGTCGTAGCAATCGCCATTATCGGCCTCGCAATTGACGCAGGCCTTCAGAATCGCGGTCAGATGCTGCTTGACGATCTTGGAGCCGGTGACGAGAGCCGCGACCTTCTGCTCCTCCTTCACCTTCCAGTCGATATATTCCTCGATGTCAGGATGGTCGATGTCGACCACCACCATCTTGGCGGCGCGGCGCGTGGTGCCGCCAGACTTGATGGCGCCCGCCGCGCGGTCGCCGATCTTGAGGAAGGACATGAGGCCGGACGATTTGCCGCCGCCCGAGAGCTTTTCGCCTTCGCCGCGCAGCATGGAGAAGTTGGAGCCGGTGCCAGAGCCATATTTGAAGAGGCGCGCCTCACGCACCCACAGATCCATGATGCCGCCCTCATTGACGAGGTCATCCTGAACGGACTGGATGAAGCAGGCATGCGGCTGCGGATGCTCGTAGGCGGATTTGGACTTGGTCAGCTTGCCGGTCTGCCAGTCGACGTAATAATGGCCCTGGCCGGGACCGTCGATGCCATAGGCCCAATGGAGGCCGGTGTTGAACCATTGCGGGGAGTTGGGCGCGACGCGCTGGGTGGCGAGCATATAGGCAAGCTCGTCGCGGAAGGCGAGCGCATCGGCTTCCGAATCGAAATAGCCGCCTTTCCAGCCCCAATAGGTCCAGGTTCCGGCGAGGCGATCAAAGACCTGCCGCGCGTCCATTTCCGAGCCGTAGCGCTCTTCCTCGGGGAGGGCGGCGAGCGCTTCCTCATCGGCCACGGAGCGCCAGAGCCAGGAGGGGACGGAATTCTCCTCGATCCTTTTCAGGCGCGCGGGCACGCCAGCCTTGCGGAAATATTTCTGCGCCAGAACGTCGGTCGCAACCTGGCTGAACTGCGCGGGCACGTCGATGCCTTCCAAGCGGAACACAACGGAACCGTCGGGATTCCTGATCTCGCTGGTCGCCTTGCGGAACGGAATCTCCGCATAGGCCGACTGGTTTTCCTTCGTAAAACGACGTTCGATCTTCATTGGTCCGATCCATCCTCGTATATATGGCGACTGGCCCGCGTCATTTCATCCTGACGCCCGGGACAGCAGCCGCGCGCCGCCGCATTCCGGCCTTGCGTTGCCGCAAAACCAAGCCCCCTTACCGCAAGTTCCAGCCGGCCCTTCCGGGCTTGCTAAACGACTTGCCGCACGATCCCGTTCGAAAAGTCTGCAACTTTCCGGGACCACGCTCTATTTGTCCGCCACCTGATTGTTTTGATCCCGCAACCGGGGAGATCACATTATCTGGTGCTTATTGTGAATGCAAACACTAAATCTTGTGTTAACGCACCATCTCCCCATCCATTTAACGGCGGCCTTGGGCAGCCGCCAACCCGCCAAAAGCCCGACATGAGAACCCGAACGCAAAATGCATGGATTTTCACGCATTTTCCGTCGCAAAAGCTCTGATGTCGGTGAAAAGCCGGCCTTCTACACGCGCGGCCACGCCACAAACGCAACGCTGAAAACCATAAAATGTGACTCGACCCGGTGCGTCAAGGGCTGGTCTGTTTCAAATTTATGACCGCAATATCTTGTGTGCCTTGCGTGTGGATAATGGGGAGAAGGGGTGGAAAAAGGGTCGCGCGCCTTGCCTGACGCGCGAGGGCAACGCGGGGAAAAGGGGCGCGTGGGAGATCGCCGTTAACGGCCTTGTTTTTGGTGAATCAGGTTGATCGGGGGCGTGGCGGAGAGGTTGAGGCATGGATTCCTGTGACAAGCACAGGAATGACGGGTTGCGTGATTGTCGCTGATAACCTTCAACCTGATAGCCTGCACAACGGTTCCGGTTGAGGAGCGCCATCTCCACTTCCGTCATTCCTGTGCTTGTCACAGGAATCCATTCCTCTACGGCGGCATTGCCTCAGCAGGGAAAAATATCTTCCGTTCGCTATTCCGCCGCCATCTGGCTGGACATGCCGAAGCCGCGCAGGATGATCTTCAGCTCCGGCTCGTCGACGCGCAGCGCCGCTTCTTCGGGACTCACCCATTCGGCCCGCCGCTCGCCGCATTCAGGATAGTCCTTTTCCTGATGCGAGAAGTGGACGGGGAAGACATCGACGGTGAAGGCGCTATCGGTGTCGTGAGGAATGTCGCTTTTTTCATAAGGGTAGCTGCCGACCGGCCGGGTGGCGACAGCGCCGCGCACGCCTGCCTCCTCATAAGCCTCGCGCAATGCCGCCTGCGGCAGCGTCTTGCCGACTTGCGGCCAGCCCTTGGGGATGATCCAGCGGCCCGTGCCACGACTGGTGATCAGCAGAACTTCCAGCCGGCCGCCATTATCGCGCCAGACGAGCGCCCCTACTTGCAGCCAGCGGCCGGTGGGCGTTCTCATCCTTTTGTCCGTCGCGACGGTGTTGGCAAGGTCGAAGTGCACGGGAAGCGTCTTTCCATTCATCTCCCCAAGATGGGTCGATTCGCTACGATAGCAACGTGCGAAATGAAAAAACCGCTAAGAATGCGCCGAAAACCCGCTTGTTTACGGCAAAATGCCGCGATTTATCCCCGGTGTGACTTGGCGATCGGCTCTTGATAGGTAAAACCCATGTCCCAGGGGAAGTATATCCAGGTGTCCTGAGAGACCTCGGTGACGAAAGTGTCGACCAGCGGACGGCCGAGCGGCTTGGCGTAGACAGTGGCGAAATGCGCCTTCGGCATCATCTCGCGCACCATGGCGGCGGTCTTGCCGGTGTCGGTCAGATCGTCCACCACGAGCACGCCGTCGCCGCCATTCTCAAGCAGATTGCCGCCTATGCCCTTGAGGATCTGGAGCTTACCCTGCTCGGAATAATCATGATAGGAAGCGATGCAGACGGTTTCGATGAGGCGGATGCCGAGTTCGCGGCAGATGATGGCCGCAGGCACCAGGCCGCCGCGGGTAATGGCGACCATGGCGCGCCATTCCCTACCGATGCCGGAGATACGCCAAGCCAGCGCGCGCGCGTCGCGGTGGAACTGGTCCCAGGAAACGGGAAAGGCTTTTTCGGGCAGGGACATCGGCGCGCACTCCAATTCAGCCGCATGGTCGGGCGCAATCTCCCGCCATGCTCTTCAAGAATGCGCTGCTGTTAAGCGGAAAAAGCCGCGCGTTGCAAGCGTCCGCTGCCCGAAACGCCTAGATTGTCAACGTGAAACCAGCGTCATCGTCGGCATGTCCGTGAGGATGGACCGGGTCACGCCGCCAAAGACCAGCTCCCGCAGCCGCGAATGGCTGTAGGCGCCCATGACGAGAAGGTCGAACCCGTTGGTCATCACATATTGCCGGATGGTCTCCTGCACCGACAGGCCCTGCGAGCTCAGCTGCTTGACAGCCACCTTGGCGCCGTGCCGCTCGAGCGCTTCGGCAAGGGCTGTGCCGGCCACGGCATTGGCCTTCTGGCTGGAGGATTCCGGCGGGTCGACCCAGACGATCTCGACCGAATTGACGGCGACGAGCAAGGGCAGAGCGTCGAAAGCGGCGCGGGCCGCCTCGCGCTTGCCGTTGAACGCGACGGCGATGCGGGAAATCTCTAATGGAGCCGAAAAGGCATAGGGGACGAGAAGCACCGGGCGTCCGCTGTCGAACACCAGTGTTTCGCTCGTATCGTTGGAGAGTTCGGGATCGTTGGGGTCGGGCTGACCGGCGATGATCAGATCGGCGCGGAATGCGCTCTGCAGGATCCCGTCGGAGCCGTCGCTGCTGTTGGCGTGGACGATGCGGAATTCATGCGGCAGATCGTACTGGCGCATTTCGACATCGAACAATTCCTTGAGGTTCTCGGCGTTTTCCTTGTGGCGCGCCTCGTGGACCTCGAACATCGTCGCATCAACGAAGCCGTTCGGGTCGGCATAAACGACCGGGGAAGGGATGGCATAAATGCCGATGATATGTGCGCGGTCGCTTTTTGCCGCCACAAGGGCTGCCGCGGCGACGACCCGCTTCATCTCGGCGGCGTTGCGCACATAGGCGATAAGGGTCCGGTATCCCATATTGAGCCTCCTTCCGGTCTCCTGCTGCGCATTATGCTGTCTCGGACGGCTTCGCCCGGCGGCAAAATGCATATGGTCCGTTCCGTATAACGCGCAGAAGCCTGCTGCGTTGCACCCTGTCTAGCCGTACTTCGCTTCGCCGGCCTTGCGCCAGCGCAAAACCCGGCGAGGGCGATCAGGCGGCCTGCTGGGCTTTCAGCCGCGCGACCATCTCCTCCACGGCGGCGACCGCCGCTGCAAGCTTTTCCTCGTCGCGCGAGCGCACCACCAGCTCGGTCGAGAACCGGCCTTCCTCATAGCGGGGATAGGAGCCGATGACGGTATCGGGGTGGGCCTTCTGAATGGCGCGCAGCGGCTCGCCGATGACGCCTTCGCCGAAGGGGCACTGCACCAGCCGCGAGATGAGCTTGCTGCCGGTGCGAAGCGTGGGCACCACCTGGTCGAGCATGGCCTGGAAGATGGAGGGCACGCCCGCCATCACATAGACATTGCCGATGATGAAGCCCGGCGCGACCGAGATGGGGTTGTCGATATGCTGTGCGCCGCGCGGCATCCGCGCCATGCGCATGCGCGATTCGGTGAATTCGATGTTGCGCGCAGCGTAATGGGCGCCGAGAATCTCCATCGCCTTTTCGTCATGCTCGCAGGGCACACCGAAGGCCTTCGCCACCGCATCGGCGGTGATGTCGTCATGAGTCGGGCCGATGCCGCCTGATGTGAAGACATAATCATGGGCGCTGCGCAGCGTGTTCAGCGCGTCGACAATGCGATCCTCCTCATCAGGGACGATGCGGACCTCCTTCAAATCGATGCCGATGGTGGTCATGATATCGGCGAGATGGCCGATATTCTTGTCCTTGGTGCGGCCCGACAGAAGCTCGTCGCCTATGGCGAGCATGGCCGCAGTTACCGGCTTTTCCTGATGTCCATCCGACATGGTGTCATTCTCCGTTACCTCTCAAATATGTAAGCCGGAAATGCCCTGGTGAACAGTCCGTCACCGATTGGGGCGGTTACATTCTTTTCCATTGCGGAACATAAAGGGAGGCCGCGACGGGCCGGCGATTTCGACCGATACGGAGATTTTAAATGGCGAAGATTCTGGTGCTTTACTATTCATCCTGGGGGCATATGGAAGCGATGGCGAGGGCCGCCGCGGAAGGCGCGCGCGAGGCCGGCGCGGATGTGACGGTCAAGCGCGTGCCGGAGCTGGTGCCGGAAGACGTGGCGAAAAAAGCCCATTACAAGCTCGACCAGGAAGCGCCTGTGGCCAATCCGCTGGAGCTTGCTGATTATGACGGCATCATTTTCGGCATGTCTACGCGCTACGGCATGATGGCATCGCAGCTGAAGAATTTCCTCGACCAGACGGGACCGCTCTGGGCCGAAGGCAAGCTTCTCGACAAGACGGTAACAGTCATGGCCTCGACCGCGACCCAGCATGGCGGCGCGGAACTGGCGCTGGTCTCGGCGCAGATCTCGTTCCAGCACCACGGCATGATCATCGTGCCGCTCTCCTATGCCTATCAGGGGCAGATGGGCAATGATGTGGTGCGCGGCGGCTCGCCCTATGGCATGACCACGACCACCAATGGCGATGGCTCGCGTCTGCCTTCCGAGCAGGAACTGGCGGGCGCGAAATTCCAGGGCAAGCGCTTTGCGGAGATTACGGCAAGGCTGCACGGGTGATTGCGAATGGTTGGTAGCGAATAGGGCGAAAACCCTATTCGCGGGCATCGCTTCGCTACTCGCGCTTCCCGAATCGCTCGATCACCTCTTCAAGCGGGAGATGCCCCTGACAGGCTCCGTTGCCGGGCAGTGTCTCGCCATTTTCGAGGGCGGTGGCATAGGCGACTTCGGGGAGCGCCTCGATGCGTTGCCTCAGCGCCTGGAGCTGCGGCCAGCGCTGCGGTTCGGCCACTTCATGGAAGTCCAGCCAGCGGGCGACGCCGATAAGCATACCGTCCGCGAGCGTCGGATGGTCGGCGACGAGGAATTTCGTGTCACCGATCATTTCCTCCAGCCGGTCATGACGCTCGATCACGCGTTCCCGGCCCCATTGCCGCAACGTGGCTTGGACGGCGGGATCGGGCTCCGACATTTCCAGTGCAAACCAAAGTGGATAGAACGCGCCGGTAAAGCCGGTGTTGATGAAACCCATCAGCTGATGCATCCGGTCGGCTTCACAGGAAAGCGGATCAAAGCTGATTTTCCGCTCCGTATCGCGCGCTTCCATCCAGGTGGCAATCGCCATGGTTTCGGTCACAACATCGCCCTTGTCGGTGATGAGCACAGGCGTTTCGACGCGGGGATTGATGCGCTTATAGGCCGGCTCGCGCATTTCGCCGAGCATGTCGACGCGGCAGAGCCGGTAGGGCTGTCCGAGCCGTTCGAAGCTTGCGACGAGGCCCATGGAGCTTCCCAGCGGAAAGCCATATATAAGAATAGGGTCCATGATTTCGTTCTTCCGTGATTTCTGTTGACCACGCTGCGCAGCGGGGCGGAGATAAGCCGACCCTGCCGTTGAAGTAAATTACGCACCTTTTTGTTACCATGGAGCGGCTTATGAAGGACCTCGTCTCCCGTTGTCCCATTGAGGAAGTGATGCAATTGCTCAGCGGTCGCTGGCCGACGCTGCTGATCTATTATCTGCAGAAGGGGCCGAAGCGCTTCAGCGATCTGCGGCGGGATAATCCGACGATTTCGCATAAGATGCTGACGCTCGAACTGCGCAAGCTGGAGGAGGCGGGGATTGTCCGGCGCGTCGAGTTCGACGGCTATCCGCTGCGTGTGGAATATGATCTGACGCCCGCCGGGGAGAGGCTTGTTCCTTTGCTCAACGCCCTAGGGGATTGGTGGGAAGACGCGAGCGAAGACCAGCAGACGGAGGCTCGGTCTAACCCCATTCCTGCCTTCAATTCGTGACGGTAGATTGACGAGAGCTATTTACCGATGGTCAAAAAGACCGGGGTCGCCGCGGCATGGTGTAAGCTTGCTCTGTTCTCCGACGCGACAGGTTCGACCCTGTAGACAGTCAGGTAGGCGAAGAGCGCGACGCAGAGGATAAACGCAACGCCGATGGCGATGAGGAAAATGGTGAAGGCTCGCATTGTCTTGTCTTTCTGCCGCTGTCGCATGAGCCCCAGCAGCGAAGTTCACAGAACCTAGAAATGAATTTCCCCCGTCGCTTGTTCCCGTCGGATCATGTTCGTTCGACGAGATGCCAAAACCTGCGGAACCACCCACTACCCGTCGCGTTCACCCCTGACCAAGACGGAGAGAAACGATGGGAAAAAAACGCAAAGCGATTCCAAAGCGGATAGGCGGATTTAAAGTGCCGAAGCCCCTGCGGCGGTCAAAAATGCTGCGCGCCTTGCTTGGCACGTCCACCGGCCGCAACCTCCTAGCCAGTGCCCTGACGGCGGCTGCCGCTGCAGCGGCCGCAGCCCTTGTGGAGGAAAGGCATGAGATTGCCGAGGCCGGCAAAAAGGGGCTGAAAAAGAGCGGAAAATCGATGGCCATCGCGACAAGAGCGGTGCAGAGCGCGGCGGATGCCGCTATCGAGGTCATCGGCAACACCGCACACTCGCTGCTACCGGAGGGGGCGTCAAAAGAAAAAAAGCTCGATGCCGGCGAGGCCGTGATAAGACATTAAGCCTTGTGCGCGTGGAGCCCTTGCCGGAGACGAGAAGCGGTCTTCCCCATTTCCTGGAGAAAAGGCTCGCCGGCAATACTGGCGATTCAGCCTTTGCCCGCATGATGGCGGCGGGGAAATTGCGCGCCATCGGTGTGCTTGTGAGGAAACACCCGAGGGCTGTCTTCGATGCGCTGTCAGCGGGTATCTGGCAAGCCGGCCGTGTCGGCGTGGACGAATTGCTCGCCGCCGTGGCTTCCAAGCGTGTCCGGACGGAGAACCCCGAGCTTGACCTGTCGGATGGTGCGGACGGCGGGGGTCGATGAGAAACTCCTTATAAACCAAGAATACAACAGTTTCCCGAATGATGGCCTCCTCCATCAAGAGGTCACACTGAGACCTCCCAATAGCGTGGCGATTCGATATCAACAAACGAGGTTGTGTATGATGCTGCGCATTTCGCTTCTGGCGCTTGCCATGGGTTTGTCGCTCGTGCCCGTGAAGGCCGACCAGCCGAGCTATGGCCCGCAACTGGAAGGTTTCTCCTATCCGCATCAGATCCAGCGCTTCGACTTTACGTCGCAGGGCAAACCGCTCTCCGTGGCCTATATGGATATCGCGCCGAAAGGACAGGCAAACGGCAGGACAGCCGTCCTCCTGCACGGTAAGAATTTCTGCGGTGCGACCTGGGAGAAAACCATCGACGTGCTGAGCAATGCCGGCTACCGGGTGATCGCGCCCGACCAGATTGGCTTCTGCGCATCGAGCAAGCCCGAAGGCTATCAGTTCAGCTTCAATCAGCTCGCGGCCAATACCAAGGCCCTTCTCGACTCGCTGGGAATCAAGAAGACCACCGTCATCGGCCATTCCATGGGCGGAATGCTGGCAGCGCGCTATGCTCTGGCTTATCCGCAGGCGGTCGAGCAGCTCGTCCTCGTCAATCCCATCGGGCTTGAGGATTGGCAAGCGGAAGGCGTGCCTTATGCGACCATCGACCAGCTCTATGCGAGCGAGCTGAAGACCAGCTTCGACAGCATCAAGGCCTATCAGCAGCGTTTCTATTATAATGGCCGCTGGAAGCCGGAATATGACCGCTGGGTATCGATGCTCGCGGGCATGTATTCCGGGCCCGGCAAGGAGGCGGTGGCGCTCAATCAGGCGCAAACATCCGACATGATTTTCACGCAACCGGTCGTGCATGAATTCAGCCATATCAAAGCGCCCACGCTTCTCCTCATCGGCGGCAAGGACCGGACGGCGCCGGGGGCCAATCGGGCACCCAAGGAAATCGCCGAGCGGCTCGGCAACTACCCCGAACTTGGCCGACGCACCGCGCAAGCCATCCCCAACGCCACACTCGTGGCGTTTCCGGAGCTTGGGCATTCCCCCCAGGTGGAAGCGCCCGAGGAATTCCATCAGGCGCTGGTCAAGGGGCTTGAAGCTCTCGGTAAATGAGCCTCTCTTGCCTCCGTGGATACAGCCCGGAGGCGATCACCTGCGGCAGGTCAGGCCCCCTCCAGATCGACAGCGTGAACGTTGGGGTGCGAGCCTGTTACTTGCCGCTTTTTTCCCAGTTGGGTTTATACGACTGTAGTCTTCTGGACAGGCGTCAACGTGCAATGAATCCTGTGGAGATCAGGTGTACCACGCCTAAGAAGGGAAGGGCCGCCATTGGGCGGCTCTTGCTTAGTCCTTGGATTTTCTGAAAATCCGGAGCGGACGTTGGTGCGGACGGCGGGGGTCGAACCCGCACGGGCAAGCCCGAGGGATTTTAAGTCCCTTGCGTCTACCAGTTTCGCCACGTCCGCGTATCGTTTTCAATCAAGCACGTAAGCGAAACAGTCAAGAGGATGTTTTGTAAATTTTTCTTCGCGTTGCAAAACCTGTTCCCCGACCGTTCCAGTCATTTCTTTCTCTTGCCTTCGAAGGCCCTGATTACTTTGGCACATTTTCCAGGTGGCGAGTGTAGTGCGCTCCCATTCCCATTCGCTCCGATTTGTCGCCCAAAGCGGCTGCTCTGGGCGCCAACCGTTGGGGATAGCAGCCATAGACGCAGACGATCAAAGATAAGTGGCTATGGTACAGGTCGCCCCGGTATACGCGGGGCAGGGTGCGGTAACCATTTCCGCGTCCTCGACGTCCTCGGTCGCAAATGGAGCAAATTCTGCCAGCGTCTTTCGGGGTGACAAATTGGAGCCCGAAGACACTGGCAAATCAATAAAGGCCCGGTCTACCAGACCGGGCCTTGACGGAATGCGAGGCGAAAGCAGAAGCACGGTAAGCATACAGCGGGGTAGGCTTCGTGCCTTCTATCTAGCCGGGTAGCGTCCGGCCCGTTCTGAAGTGGGATTGCCTCCTAGCGCCATTATTAGCGCCAGGAGGCAATCGACCTTAGGTGAGGCTACTTGCGAACGTCCAAAGGCTCGCAGATATTGCCCATAGTTTTGCTGCAGCCATAACTAGTGGTCAGGCGAGCTGCCACTTCGAGTTTCATGCGGGAACCAACAACAGTTTCCGCCAGCTGCGTATCGAACTTTGACGAGATCATCTTTTCCTCCATCAGTTGGGTTAGAGATGAATTCCCCTGTTGAGGGGAGGGGGAGCTTTCCCAACAAAACAGGCCGAACGGTGGATATTTTATGGTCCCGCCAAGGCGCGCATCACGATGGCGCGACTTGTAGTGCCAAGCGAGCAAGGCTTGTTTTGCACCAGTCTGGTTTGGGCGCCGATTGACTCCCGCAACCGGAAGTGCATTCGTTGACGAAACATGGGAGCCTTGAGGATAAAAATGGCGAGGACGGTTTTCGTCACCGGAGCGGCGGGATTCATCGGGCAGCATGTGGTCCGCCGGTTTGCCGATGCCGGCTGGAACGTCAAGGCGGGCGTCCGCGATTCCCTTGATGGGCAACAGGATGACCGTTTTCATATCGTGCCTATGGGTGACATGACTGCCGTGGATGACTGGACGCCAATCCTCTCGGGTTCTGATGTCGTCGTCCATCTGGCCGCGAGAGCCCACAAAACCGCAGAGAGCGCCGGCGACGGGGCGGAGCTTTTCCGAAAAGTGAATGTCGAGGCAACGTTGAACCTGGCGCGCGGGGCAGCACGGGCCAGGGTGAAGCGGTTTGTGTTTCTGAGTTCCGCTGGGGTGATGGGCGATTTTACCGACAGGCCGAAACGCGAAACCGATGCCCCCCGTCCGGTAAGCCAATACGCTGTCAGCAAGCTCGAGGCTGAAACGCAGCTTCGCGCATTTTGCGAAAGCGTGGATATGGAACTCGTCATCTTCCGTCCCACGCTTGTCTATGGCGAGGGCAATCCGGGCAATTTGGAGCGGCTGATCAAGCTCATCAAGCTTGGCATTCCGCTGCCCTTCGGGCGCGCGCAAAACCGCCGAAGCCTTCTGGGTGTCGGCCATCTGGCTGAGGTAATTCTCAAAGCCGCCGAACTCCCCGGCCTCGATGGCGAAGTGTTCCTCGTCGCGGACGGCGATGATGTGACAACGGCCGATATCGTCCGGTGTCTCGCCCAGGGATGCGGACGGAAAGTCACTTTGATCGGCGTCCCGCTGTCCCTGCTTCGGCTCGTCGGGAAAGCGGCCGGCAAGTCGGCGGAGATCGAGAAGCTCTTCGGTTCGTTCCAAGTGGACACGGCAAAGAAGCGGGCGGTCTTCGGCGACGTTTCCAGGGAGGAGACGATGAGAGGACTTGTCGCCGCCGGGCGTTCCAGCAATGCCTAGCTCGTAACGACGGTCCAGTGCGTTCTACAGCAATCGCGCGCTCAGTCCTCCACAAAAATCTCCTCGCGCTTACGGTTGATACTGGGCAAGAGCACCACGACCAGAACGATAAGCGCCAGCAGGAGCAGGCCCGCGCTGATGGGCCTCGTGACGAAGATCGCCGGGTCGCCGCGTGAGATGATCATAGCGCGGCGCAAATGTTCCTCTATCAGCGGCCCCAATACGAAGCCGAGCAGCAGCGGTGCCGGCTCGCAATGCAGCTTCACCAGGATGTAGCCGATGAGGCCGAAGAAGGCGACCGTATAGAGGTCGAACACGTTGGAATTGACGCTGTAGACCCCGATGGACGAGAAGGCGAGGATGATCGGGAACAGCACGTAATAGGGGATCGTCAGCAGCTTCACCCACAGGCCGATGAGCGGCAGGTTCAAGACGATCAGCATCAGATTGCCGATCCACATCGAGGCGATGATGCCCCAGAACAGCGCGGGCTGCTCGATGGCGACGTTCGGACCCGGCACGATGCCCTGAATGATCATGGCGCCGATCATCAAGGCCATGACCGGATTGGCGGGGATGCCGAGGGTCAGCATGGGGATGAATGAGGTCTGTGCGCCGGCATTGTTGGCCGATTCCGGTCCCGCAACCCCCTCGATCGCGCCCTTGCCGAAGGTTTGGGGCTGCTTCGAGACGCGCTTTTCCACCGTGTAGGAGGCGAAGGAGGCAAGGATCGCGCCGCCGCCAGGGAGGATGCCAAGCGCGGAGCCCAGCGCCGTGCCGCGCAGGATCGGCGCGAACATCCGCTTGAAATCCTCGCGCGTCGGCATGAGGCCGGTCACCTTCTTGACCATCACGGAACGCTGATGCTCGTTCTCGAGATTGCGCAGGATTTCAGCGACACCGAAGACACCGACAGCCACGGCGACAAAATTAAGGCCGTCCGAGAGGTCGCGCATGCCAAGGATGAAGCGCGGCGTGCCGGTATAGATGTCGGTGCCGACGAGGCCGAGCAGGAGACCCAGCACGACCATCGCCAGCGCCTTGATGACAGAGCCATGGGCGAGCGCGATGGACATGATGAGGCCGACGATCATCAGCGAGAAATATTCCGGCGAGCCGAATTCAAGCGCGATGGCGGTCAGCGGCGGGGCGAAGATGGCGACGAGGAAGGTCGAGACGGTGCCGGCGAAGAAGGAGCCGATAGCGGCGGTGGCGAGCGCCACCCCGGCCCGTCCGTTGCGCGCCATCTGGTAGCCGTCGATGGCAGTGACGGCGGAGGAGGATTCGCCCGGCATATTGATGAGGATCGCCGTGGTCGAGCCGCCATATTGCGCGCCGTAATAAATGCCCGCGAGCATGATCAGCGCCGATACCGGCTCCAGCTGGAAGGTGATCGGCAGCAGCATGGCGATGGTCGCCGTCGCGCCGATGCCCGGAAGCACGCCGATGAGCGTACCGAGCAGTACGCCGATGAGACAGAACAGCAGGTTCCAGGGCGTGGCGGCGGTGGCGAAGCCGAGGGCGAGATTGTGGAAGAGTTCCATGGGAGGTCCTCTCAGCCGGCAATCCACGGGCCGAAGCGCCGGAACGGCAGGCCCAGCGCATAGCTGAACACGATGACGGAAAAGAGCGTGAGCCCGGCGACGAGAATGAGGGCGAAGCCCGGCTTCATCCGGTTGGAAGCGAAGGCGGCGATGAGGCCGGTCAGGAACACGGCGGGCACGAAGCCGAGGCCGCGGATCGTCAGGCCGAAGATGATGGGAGCGGGCAGGATGAACAGCATCCCGCGCCAGGCGAGGGGGCCGATGGGCTCCGCCTTGTATTGCGTCGCCTGCACGAGGATGACGAGGCCGAGAACGATCAGCAGCCCCGACAGAACCAGCGGGAAATAACCGGGTCCCATCCGGAACGCTGTTCCGAGTTCCAGCCCCAGCGCCTGCATGGCGAAGAATGCGCCGAGTGCGATGAAGATCGTAGCGCATAGGCCGTCACGGGGGTTGATGGTGATGGGTTTCATGGTTGGCCTCGGTTTCTGGCTCACGCCCTCCTTCCACCTTGCGGGGAAGGTGCCTGCGTTAGCGGGCGGATGGGGGTGGTGACGTTTGCGCTTTTGCTGGCGGCAGGGGCGTGTGCGTCACCACCCCCACCCGGCCCTTCGGGCCACCCTCCCCGCAAGGGGGAGGGATGGGGCCGCTGCTAATCCGCGTATTGCCCCGCGCCGTCGATGACTGGTTTCCAGCGGGCGACTTCGGTTTCGAGCTTGGCCTTCAGCCCCTCGGGCGTCGCCTCCGCATCGGTGGCGGGGAGGGTGCCGAGTTCGGCGAAGCGGGCGACGACGTTCTGGTCTTTCAGCGCCTTCTGCAGCGAGACGGAGAGCTTCTGCGTCACTTCCGCCGGGGTGCCCTTCGGCGCGTAGATGCCGTGCCAGATGCCAACAGTGAAACCGGGAAGACCGGCTTCGGAGGTGGGCGGCAGGTCGGGCAGGACGTCGAGCTTCTTGGGCGAGGTGACGGCATAGGCCTTGATGGTGCCGGCCTGGATCTGCTTCGTCGTGTTGGTGGTCTGGTCGCACATCATGTCGACCTGGCCGCCGAGAAGGTCCGTCATTGCCGGGCCGGTGCCCTTGTAGGGAACGGTGACGAGCTGGGTCTGGATCGCGTTCATGAACATCATGCCGCACAGATGCGAAGCCGCGCCGATGCCGGCATTGGCGAGCGTCACCTTGTCGGCATTGGCCTTCACATAGTCGATGAGGCCCTTCAGGTCCTTCGGCTCGAAATCCTTCTTCGCGACGATGGTCATCGGCACGTCGGTGACGAGGCCGACATATTCGAAGGCGTTCAGCGTATCATAGGGCAGCTTGCGGTAGAGCGTGGCGCTGGTCGCCATGCCGATGTGGTGGAGCAGCAGCGTATAGCCGTCAGGATCGGCCTTGGCCACGCGCGCCGCACCCAGCGTGCCGCCTGCGCCGCCGACATTCTCCACGATGATCTGCTGGCCGAGATCCTTCGACATGGCCTCGGCGACAAGCCGCGTCACCGTGTCCGTGGGCCCGCCCGCCGAGAACGGCACCACCATGGTGATGTTGCGCTGCGGATAATCCTGCGCGCCCGCTGCCGATGCGGCTAGGGTGAAAGCCGCGGCTGCCGCCACGGCTGCGAATAGATTCTTCATGCTGTCCTCCCCAGATAAGCCCGGGCCCCGGCGATTCTCCTCCCGCCAAAAGCTCAGGCACATGGCAGATATCGAACGGGAGAGGACGGCAAGTGTCAAGGGGAAACGCCATCGGCATTTTCTTTCCTTCCACCATAGTATAATCCCGAACGTTCATTAGTCGTCGGAATTGGCGAAGTACCGCAGCATAGGAGGCACCCTTGCCCGCAGCCAGCAAAACGTCCGCCGGGACGACGAGACAGCAGCCGAAATCCTGGGTCGAGGTGGCGCCACTGCTTGTCGATGTGGCCATGGGGCGCAAGCATGCCGACCTCGTCGTGCGCAACGGGCGATTGGTGAGTGTCTACTCGGGCGAGATCGTCGCCGGCATCGACATCGCCATCGTTGCCGGGCGCTTCGCCTATGTCGGCCATGACGCGGCGCATTGCATCGGCCCGACGACCAAGGTGGTCGATGCCGAGGGGCGCTATCTCGTGCCGGGGCTGTGCGACGCGCATATGCATGTGGAAAGCGGCATGGTGACGGTGACGGAATTCACCCGCGCCGTCATCCCGCACGGCACCACATCCATGTTCATCGATCCGCATGAGATCGCTAATGTGCTGGGGCTGGAGGGCGTGCGGCTGATGCATGACGAGGCGCTGGCGATGCCCATCAATGTCAAGGTGCAGATGCCGAGCTGCGTTCCCTCCGCGCCGGGTCTGGAAAATGCCGGGGCGTCCATCGGGGCGGCGGAAGTCGCGGAGGCGATGACTTGGCCCAACATTATCGGGCTGGGCGAGGTGATGAATTTTCCCGGAGTCGCCGGAAATGACGCCACCATGCGCGGGGTGATCGATGCGACGGCGAACGCGGGCAAGACCGTGGGCGGGCACTATGCCTCGCCGGACCTTGGCCGCGCCTTCCACGGCTATGTCGCCGGCGGCCCGGAGGACGACCATGAGGGCACGCGCGTCGAGGACGCAATTGCCCGCGTCCGGCAGGGCATGCGCGCCATGCTGCGGCTCGGCTCGGCCTGGTATGATGTGGCGAGCCAGATCAAGGCGGTGACCGAGCAGGGGCTCGATCCGCGCAATTTCATCCTGTGCACTGACGACAGCCATTCCGGCACTTTGGTGGGTGAGGGGCACATGGACCGGGTGGTGCGCCATGCGATCCGCCAAGGGCTGAAGCCGGTGACGGCGATCCAGATGGCGACGCTCAACACCGCCCAGCATTTCCGCATGGAGCGGGAGATCGGCTCGATCACGCCCGGAAGGCTGGCGGATTTTCTCATCGTCTCCGATTTGCCTGCCCTCACGATAGATCGGGTCTATGGGCGCGGCGTGCTTCTGGCCGAGAAGGGCAGGCTGCTGGCGGATATTCCGGCCTATGATTATCCGGCAAAGGCGAAGAACACGGTGAAGCTCGGGCGCAAGCTTGTCGCGCGTGACTTCGATATCACCGCGCCGAAGCCCGGCAAGACCGTCACGGCGCGTGTCATCGGCGTCATCGAGAACCAGGCGCCGACGCGGGCGCTGGACGCGGAGCTTCCCGTCAATGATGGCATCGTACAGATGGATCGGCGCAACGATGTCTGCCAGATTGCGCTGGTCGAGCGGCACCGGGGAACGGGCACTGTCGTCAATGGCTTCGTCTCCGGCTTCGGCTACACCCTCGATTGCGCGCTCGCCTCGACCGTGGCGCATGACAGTCATCACATGATCGTCGTCGGCACCAACAAGGACGACATGGCCAAGGCCGCCAACCGGCTCGGTGAGGTGGGCGGCGGGGTTGTGCTCTTCTCCAAGGGCCGCGAACTAGCGCTGGTCGAGATGCCGATTGCGGGCTTGATGTCGGATGAGCGGGCCGAAAAGGTGGCAGCCAAGGCCGACAAGCTCGTCAATGCCATGCGGGCGATGGGCTGCACGCTCAACAATGCCTATATGCAGCACTCGCTGCTGGCGCTGGTGGTGATTCCGGAATTGCGCATATCGGATATCGGCCTTATCGATGTCCGCACCTTCGAGAAAGTAGACCTCTTCCCATGACCGGTTTTACCAAAAGCGTCGAGCGCGCCACGGCAAAAATGCGCGCGCTCTTCCCCGAGACGCCGCTGCAGATCAATCATCACCTCTCCCGCAAATATGGCGCGGAAATCTGGCTGAAGCGCGAGGACCTCTCGCCCGTGCGCTCCTACAAGATCCGCGGCGCGTTCAATTTCATCTCCGCCGCGATCGAGCATTGCCCTGACGATACGGTGTTCGTCTGCGCCTCGGCGGGCAATCATGCGCAGGGCTTCGCCTTCGTCTGCCGCCATTTCGGGCGGCGCGGCGTGGTATACATGCCGGTGACGACGCCGCAGCAGAAGATCGACAAGACCCGCGCCTTCGGCGGCGATTTCATCGAAATCCGGCTTATCGGCGATATTTTCGACGCCTGCTATGCCGCGGCGCAGGCCCATGTCGCGGAAACCGGCGCAATGATGGTGCCGCCATTCGACCACGCCGAAATCATCGAGGGGCAGGCGACGGTGGCCCATGAAATCCGCGAGCAATTGCCCGATGGCAAAGAGCCGGATTTGATGATCCTGCCGGTCGGGGGCGGCGGGCTTTCGGCAGGCGTCACCCGCTATCTCGGCGATCTCGGCTGGAAGACGCGGTTCCGCTTCGTGGAGCCGAAGGGTGCGCCGAGCCTTAAGCAAAGCCTGGAAGCCGGCAAGCGCGTGAAGCTTTCCCGCGTCGACAATTTCGTCGATGGTGCGGCGGTTGCCGAGATCGGCAAGGAAAACTTTAGGCTTCTCAAAGGTTTCGAGCCGGACTCTGTGATTCTGATTCCGGAAAACCGCCTCTGCGGCACCATTGTCGAGATGCTGAATATCGAAGGCGTGGTGGTGGAACCTGCGGGTGCGCTCGCCATCGACGCGCTCAAGGATTTCAAAAAGAGCGAGCTCAAGGGCAAGCGCATCGTGCTGGTGGTCTCGGGCGGCAATTTCGATTTCGAGCGCCTGCCCGATGTGAAGGAGAGGGCGCTGCGCCATGAGGGGCTGAAGAAATATTTCATCTTCCGCTTTCCGCAGCGGCCCGGCGCGCTGCGCTCCTTCCTCGACCTTCTGGGGCCCGACGACGACATCGCCCGCTTCGAATATCTGAAGAAATCGGCGCGCAATTTCGGCTCGGTGCTGATCGGCATCGAAACGAAGGACCCCAATAATTTCAGCATCCTCAACAAGCGCTTCGAGGCGGCCGGCTGGTCCTACCAGGATGTGACCGAGGACGAGGTGCTGGCGGATTTCGTTATTTGAGTGAGATAGTGAACAGGAGAAATGCTCTGTCTCACTATCTCATTATTCCCTACTCACTATTTTCATTTGCATTTCCTATCGAATACCCCCATATGTCGCGGCAGGCGCTTGGGCCGGATCATCCGGCTTTCCCGTGGTATGGACTTGGTTGCGTCGAAAAAGGTTCCGGAGCGTGAGGCTTCGGACACGGCAGCGCAAGTCGCGTGCGGGCATTATGCTCCAGCGCTTCGTCGTTTACCGAAAAGAGAATTGCCAGCAGGTTGCGCCTGCCGGCAGACCGTTTTTGCGGGACCGGAAGGCCGGTGCCCGCTCGAAAGAGATTGAGTTTGGAAAACACCATCGAAAATAGCGGCTTTGCCGCATTGGGCATCACGGGCGTGCTGCTTAAGGCTGTCGAGAGCGCCGGCATGAGCGCGCCGAAGCCGATCCAGGAGCAGGCCATTCCGGCGCAGATCGCGGGCCGCGATATTCTCGGCATCGCGCAGACCGGCTCCGGCAAGACGGCGGCATTCAGCCTGCCGATCCTCGCCAAGATCATCGGCCTTGGCGACAAGCGCAAGGGCAAGACCGCACGCGCGCTGATCCTCGCCCCGACGCGGGAACTCGCCGTGCAGATCGAAGAGACGATCCGCACGCTGTCGAAAGGTGCGCATATCTCGACCGCGCTGATTCTGGGCGGCGTGTCGCGTCTCACCCAGATCAAGCGGATGCAGTCGGGCGTCGATGTGCTCATCGCCACGCCGGGCCGGTTGACCGATCTGGTGCGCGAGAATGCCGTCGACCTCTCCGAAACGCGCTGGCTGGTGCTCGACGAGGCCGACCGGATGCTGGACATGGGCTTCATCAACGATGTGAAGCGCATCGCCAAGGCAACGCATAACGACCGCCAGACGGCTTTGTTCTCCGCCACCATGCCGCAGGAAGTGGCGTCGCTCGCCGCCGGGCTGCTGCGCGATCCGGTGCGCGTCGAAGTCGCGCCGCAGGGCACGACAGCGGCTGAGATCACGCAGGTTCTGCATCCCGTGCCGACCAAGGAGAAGAAGCGGGTGCTTTCGGGCATGCTGACAGACCAGACGATGGCGTCGGTCATCGTCTTCACCCGCACCAAGCATGGCGCCGATGCGGTGACGCGCAATCTGGAACGCGACGGCTATGACGTCGCCGCCATCCATGGCAACAAATCGCAGAACGCGCGCCAGCGGGCGCTGAACGGCTTCAAGGACGGCTCGGTGCGCATTCTGGTGGCGACCGATATCGCCGCGCGCGGTATCGACGTGCCGGGCATCAGCCATGTGGTCAATTACGACCTGCCGGACGAGCCGGAAAGCTATGTGCACCGCATCGGCCGTACGGGCCGCAATGGCGCTTCGGGAGCAGCGATCACGCTTTACGATCCGGCGGCCGAGCATGCCAAGCTGAAGGCGGTGGAGCGGGTGATCCGCATGAAGCTGCCGGTCAAGGACGCGCCGGCCCCGGTCGGTCCGCTGCCGGTGAAGCCGAGGGCGGAAAAGCCAGAAGCAGCTGCCGAACGCCCCGCCGGCAACCGCAACAAGCCCAAAGGCGGCCAGCGCCCCGGCCAGCGCAACCATGCCAAGCCGCATGGCGAGCGCCGCGAGGCGATCTGGAGCAATGACGGCTCCGCGCGCGAGGGCGCCGAGCGCGATGGCCAGAAGAAGAAGCCCTTCCGCCGCAGACGGCGCGCGGCTGGGGCGAGGGCGGCTTAATTCGCCTCCTCGATTTCCCGCTTGGCGGCCCGGACCAGGAAACCGGACCGGGTCAGCCCATGCTTGCTCGCGTAGTCATCGATCTGCTGAAGCATATCTTCGTTCAGCGTGATGTTGACGCGCACCGCCCTGGGCGCTTTGACCTTGAGCGGTACAAGGAACGCCACGGCATCTCTATTGTCGGGATCGGCCATGATGGCTTCCAGGCTGGAGGGCTCGGGGATGGTTTCGCCATCCTCGGTCATGCCCTCGACATGGAAGGCTAGCGCTTCCTCGGCATTCGCCCGCGCTTCATCCAAATCCCTGCCCGCGGTTACGACGCCGGGAAAATCCGGAAAATGGACGCCGTAATCGCTACCGGGTTCCTTGTGAATCAATCCGACATAGTTTCGCATAATCGTCTACCTTAGTTTCAGCCCGGATTGCTTTTCGATGCTCTTGAGGGGGCCGATGGGAACATCCCGTTCCGGATGAGGGACGGTGACGCGGCCAGGTTTGACCGGATGCTTGAGCTGGACGTGGCTTCCCTTCTGGCCGACGATCCGCCAACCGTCCCGCTCAAGCGATCTGATAATGTCCGCGCTTTTCAGGTGTGTATTTATACACATAGTTGCGCTTATATCAATTCCCGTTGAATCCGCGGGCCTTGGAAAACTTATCCCGCATTTGCCCCGATTTATGTATTTCAATGCTTGAACGGCGTTCCGCCTGCCAATAGTTTCGCGCCAATGATAATGATGCGAGGCATTTGCGATGCTGGATTCGGTGATTGACGCGATCGGGAACACGCCGCTGATAAGGCTGAAAAAGGCATCCGAGATCACCGGCTGCAACATCTGGGGCAAGGCGGAGTTTCTCAATCCAGGCCAGTCGGTCAAGGACCGCGCAGCGCTCTACATCATCCGCGACGCAGAGCGGAAAGGTCTGCTCAAGCCCGGCGGCGTCATCGTCGAGGGGACAGCGGGCAATACCGGCATCGGCCTTACCATGGTGGCCAAGGCGCTCGGATATCGCACTGTTATCGTCATTCCCGAAACGCAGGCGCAGGAAAAGAAGGATGCGCTGCGGCTGCTGGGCGCCGAGCTTATTGAAGTGCCGGCGGTCCCTTACAAGAATCCTGATAATTATGTGCGCCTGTCCGGGCGTCTCGCCGAGCAACTGGCACAGACCGAGCCGAACGGCGCGATCTGGGCCAATCAGTTCGACAATCAGGTGAACCGTCAGGCGCATATCGAAACGACTGCTGAGGAAATCTGGCGCGATACGGATGGCAAGGTGGACGGCTTCATCTGCGCTGTCGGCTCGGGCGGCACGCTTGCGGGCACCGGCATAGGCCTGAAGGCGAAGAACCCGGATATCAAGATCGGACTTGCCGACCCGCATGGCGCGGCGCTCTATTCCTGGTACACGAATGGCGAATTGAAGGCCGAGGGAAGCTCGATCACCGAGGGGATCGGGCAGGGGCGTATCACCGCCAATCTCGAAGGTTTTACTCCGGATTTTTCCTATCGCATCGGGGATGCCGAGGCATTGAAGACTATCTTCGATCTCGCTGAAGAGGAGGGGCTGTGCCTGGGCGGCTCGTCCGGCATCAATATCGCCGGGGCGATCCGGCTCGCGCGCGATCTCGGGCCGGGCCACAGCATCGTCACCATGCTCTGTGACTATGGCAACCGCTACCAGTCGAAAATGTTTAATCCGGACTTCCTGCGTTCCAAGGACCTGCCCGTTCCGGCATGGCTGGAAAGGAAGGCCGAAATTTCCATTCCTTATGAGGCTGTGTGACCCGATGGCTTACGAGACGAAAGCGCTGTTCCGCGACGATGCCTATCTGGCGAAGGCAGAAGGGACTGTTGTCGCGGTCAACGAGCGCGGCGGCGTCATTCTCGACGCCACGAATTTCTACGCCACATCGGGTGGCCAGCCGGGCGACACCGGCCATTTCGAACGGGCGGACGGCTCGCGCATCGAAATCGCGGCGACGGTGACGGGCGAGACCAAGAACGAGATCATCCATATTCCCGCGGAGGGGCAGGCGTTGCCGCAAACCGGCGAACAGCTCACCCTCCATATCGACTGGCCGCGCCGCTATCGCCTGATGCGGATGCACACGGCCTGCCATCTGCTTTCGGTGATCTGCCCGTTCCCGATCACCGGCGCGGCGGTTGGCGAGGAGGAAAGCCGGGTGGATTTCGACCTGCCCGACCCATCCTATACGCGCGAGAACGTGACGGAGCGGCTCATGGAAATGGTTCGCGCCAATGCGGTCCTATCCACCCGTTGGATCAGCGATGAGGAACTGGCGGCCAATCCGGGGTTGGTGAAATCGAAGAATGTCCGTCCGCCCATGGGCAGCGGCCGGATAAGGCTCGTTCTTATCGGCGAGAATGGCGCAATCGATTCGCAGCCCTGCGGCGGCACCCATGTGGCCGCGACGGAGGAAGTCGGCGAAATCCATATCGGCAAGATCGAGAAGAAAGGCCGTGAAAACCGCCGCTTCCGCATCCGGTTCGGAGCGCTGGTTTAGCCGAAATCATGCGATTGCCCAAGCGGACCGCTTGGCTGCAATATGGTTAGCAAGGAGAATGAGAGATGAGCAACAAAAGCCCCTTCGTCGTTTCCGCCGATTGGCTGGAAGAGCACCTGAACGAGCCCGGCCTCTCCATTCTGGATGCTTCCTGGTATCTGCCGGGGCAGAACCGGAACCCGCGCGACGAATATGACGCAGCGCATATTCCAGGCGCGATCTTTTACGACCAGGACAAGATTGCCGATCATTCCTCGGGCCTGCCGCATACGATCCCATCGGAAGAGGATTTTGCCCGTGAGGCAAGCGCCATGGGGCTGACGGTGGATGACACGATCGTCGTTTATGACGGGCCGGGCATGTATACGGCGCCGCGCGTCTGGTTCCTGCTCCGGATCATGGGGGCGAAAAAGGTTTTCGTGCTCGATGGCGGATTCGATCGCTGGAAGCGGGAAGGGCGGCCCGTCACGGCTGAGGTGACGAAGATCGCGCCCTCGACCTTCACCGCCAGCCTCGACATGGGGCGGGTGGCGAGCTTCGAGAAAATGCTGCAAATCGTCGAGAAGGGCTCGGTGCAGATCGCCGACGCGCGCGCGCCGGGCCGGTTTTCGGGTGAGGAGCCTGAACCGCGCGCGGGCATGCGGTCCGGTCATATGCCGGGCGCGCGCAATGTGCCGGTCGCGAGCCTTTCGAAAGATGGAGAACTGAAGACTCTCGATGAGCTCAAGGAGATTTTCGACCGGGCCGGGGTCGATCTCGCAAAGCCGGTCGTGACGAGCTGCGGCTCGGGCGTGACGGCGGCGGTCATCACGCTGGCGCTGGAATCGCTCGGCCACACGGACAATTTTCTTTATGACGGCTCGTGGAGCGAGTGGGGTGGACGGCCCGACACGCCGATCGAAACGGGCAAGGCCGCGTAGGATGGCCGGGTCGCCGAAAAAGCTGGTCGCGCGGATCACGCATCTGGAGATGACGGAGCGCAGCACGGTGAGCGTGCCGTCGCCCACCGGCATGAAGCTCGCGATCATGCGAGCATCCAACATCCCGGTGCATTATTATCGCTATCTCTATGAGCAGGTTGGAAAGCCGCATCACTGGCTGATGCGGCGCAAGCAAGACGATGCGGAGCTTTCCGAGGCGATCAATGCCCGTCCCGCGGAAATTCACGTGCTTCATGTCGATGGCTGCCCGGCAGGCTTTGCCGAATTCGATCTGGCGCGTTTGCCGGACGAGGCGGAAATCCTCTATTTCGGCCTCGTTCCCGACTATCAGGGGCGGGGGCTTGGGAGCTTCTTCCTTGCCGAGATGATCGAAGCGGCGTGGTGGCATGGACCGAAGAAAGTGACCATCCACACCAATACGCTCGACAGCCCCCGCGCGCTCCAACTCTACCAGAAGATGGGCTTCGTGCCCGTGGGCTGGTCGGAGGAGGAAGTGGAGGCGTGGGAGTAGGGCTCAGGCCGACGCATCCCTTTCGCCTTCCACCGTCTGCCGTGGAAGCAGATGATAGGCGGGTTGGTCGTCGCCATCGTCATAGACGACGCAATTGCGCCCGCGCTTCTTGGCGCGGTAGAGGCATTTATCCGCCCGGCTCAAGACCTGCGAATTCGATTCATGCTTGAGCGCTATGGCGCAGCCGATGCTGATCGTCAGCGGGTGGATCTGGTTTGACGCCGTATAAAGCGGCGTGTTCTCGACCTCGGCGCGCACCCGCTCCGCCAGGCGCAAGGCGGTTTCCCGCGAAGCGCCGGGCAGATAGATGCAGAATTCCTCGCCGCCGATCCGGCCGACGATATCGCCCTTGCGGGTGGTATTCTGCAAGGCGAAGGCGATGATCTTCAAGGCGCGGTCGCCCACCGCATGTCCGTAGGTGTCGTTGATCGCCTTGAAATGATCGGCGTCGATAGCCAGCGCCGCGCCGGTTTCCACGCGCGCGCGGCTGATCTTCATGGCCTCGAAGAAAGAGCCGCGATTGAGCAGCCCGGTCATGTCATCGATCCGCGATTTGGCCTGCAATTGCTGATGCGCCAGCTTCAATTCGTGCAGGGCCACCTTCAGTTTGTGGTTCTGCACATAAGTATAGAGCGCATTGGGGAAGGCGGTGACGGCGGGGAGGGCAGCCGTCATGACGAGCGGGAAAAGCGTTATCTCGCTTCCCATCCACCACAGGACGGCCATGCAAACCAGCTCACAAAAGACAATGACAGCCAAAGTCGTCACAAACGCCTTCAGCAAAGCGGACTTCATGCTTGTACGTCCCCCAAAGATTCATCCGCGGCTCATATAGGAAAGCGCGGGTGAACCCTCCATGAACGGGGAATAAACGGTTTGTTCAGGACGAATTCAAAAGTGGGGGAATGCGCTGAAGGCTGATCTTTAAGCGGCAACCCCCAGAGGCACTTGACCGGCTATCTCTTCCTGCGGCTGGTGCTTAGGTGGCGAAATGCTGAACGCGGTGAAGAAAAACACGAAATCGAGGCAGTCAAAGAGGCTGAAGGCGTCGAAGAATGCCCGTCCCGCATAAATCCCAAGCAGGGTCACAAGAAATATATCGCCACCCTTCATTCGCCTTAGAGCGCTGAAAAAGACCGTTGCGATAAGAACGAGGTAGGCGATCCCGAAATAAGCGTGGCCACGGATGAATGAGTTATGCGGATTCATGTTGTGGGCGACGATTGCGGGGGAGGCGGTCAGGGCACCGCCGAGGACAACCGCCTTCAAGTCAAGCGCAGACACATATTCCGACGCCATCCTCCAGCGGACGGACTGTAAACCGGCGCGCGACCATCCGGAATAAGCGGTTTGTGCAGGAGGGGGAGCGACGGGAGCGCGGGTTGTCAGGGGTGGGGTGCTGGCCGGCGCGACGGTGCTCTTTGCCGCAGGTTTGCTCCCGACAGAAGGGGCGGGCTGCGTTACAATCACGGGGGCTGGGCGGGATGCCATTACACTGCGAATAGCCGCGGAGATTTGCGGGCCGGCCAATGCATATGCCATCAGCGCGGAGCCGATGACGAGGGCGATCAAAGGCTGTATGAACGATCTTTTCCCGATAATCACCTGTGCACAGGATGCGATCAATAGCGCAAATCCGAACCCCGATCCCGAGCGGCCATAGCATAAAATACAGATCAGCAGGGTGATCACAGGTGTGATGAGCGGCGCTTCTTTTTTCTCACGGAAGTAGGCCGTGCTATAGAAGATCTGAAGGAATATGGCGGCGGCGCTGACCCCGTTTCGGCTGACATTCGGAAAGTAAGTGTTGATGTCCTCAGGGCTGGCGCCGAACATCACGGCGCAGATCGCCAGGATGACAAGGTAGGAAAAATACAGGATCGATGCGAGCGGGAGTGCTTTGCCGCTCTTGGCGATGTGGTGTCCTATCAAGACCGTCGATACCGCCAGAAGTCCATAATAAACTGGACGATAATGGTATTCCAAAGCGTTGACCAGTGAAAACAGGATAACGCCGGCGAGGCAGATCGTAATTGCTTTGTTAGTCCGGTAAAAATCAACCAGAGAGCGAGGTTCGGTTGCGATACTGCCGGCTAAGGCCAACATCCCCAAGAGCGGGACTGCCAAGGGCGCTGAAAGCGCTCGCAATGCAATCAGCACCGTTGCTAGATCGACCAACCGGTCGCGAATGCTCGAACGGGTCATTTGTTCGCCCCCACTGGATTTCCCCCCAGCCCCTATTCCAAATCTAAAGAAAGTTGGCAACCTCTAATTTCAATGCCGCGATACAACTCTGCGATGTTGTGGCTTCCGAGACGCGGTCCATGCCATAGGCATCAAGCTTTCCGCCGGAAGCCCTCGCTCGCTCGCATCAGATTGCGGGTATAATCCTCGTGCACATTGCCTTTGGCGAGATCGGCGGCATCCAGCTGTTCGACGATTTCGCCATTCTGCATCACCGCCAGCCGGTCGCACATATGGGTGACGACTGCCAGATCGTGGCTGACCATGATGAAGGTGAGTTTGCGGTCGTGGCGGATCTGTTCGAGCAGGTTCAGCACCTCAGCCTGCACTGAGGCATCGAGCGCCGAGGTCGGCTCGTCGAGAAGCAGGATCGAGGGTTCGATGATCAGCGCGCGGGCAATGGCGACGCGCTGGCGCTGGCCGCCGGACAGCTGGTGCGGGTAGCGGAAGCGGAAACTCGAGCCGAGGCCTACCTCGTCCAGCGCCTGGACGATGCGCGTCTCCGTCTCGCCGAAGCCATGGATGGCGAGCGGCTCGCGCAGCAGGCGGTCCACCGTCTGGCGCGGGTGCAGGGAGCCGTAAGGGTCCTGAAACACCATCTGGACGCTGCTGTAGAATGCATTGCCGCGCGGTGTGCGGACGGGCGCTCCATGGACATGAACTTCACCCGAGGTAATGGGGGACAACCCCACGACGGCGCGCAGCAGCGTCGATTTGCCGGAGCCGGATTCGCCGACAAGGCCGAAGGAATCACCTTGCGCCACATCGATGCTGACGCCTTTCAGCGCCCGGAAATGATCGAAGGCGACTTCGAGATTTCTGATGGAGAGGGCAAGGGCTTCGGTCATTGCGACCACTCCGCCTGGCGCTGCAAGGTGGGGAGGGGATGCCGGTCCGCGCCCAGCTTCGGCATGCAGTCGAGCAGCCCTTGCGTATAGGGATGCTTGGCATTGGCGAGGTCGCTTGCGGCGAGTTCTTCGACGATACGGCCTGCATACATGACGATGACGCGGTCGCAGAAAGAAGAGACGAGGCGCAGATCGTGCGAAATGAAGATGAGCCCCATGCCGCGTGTCCTGACCAGCCGGTCGAGAATGCCGAGCACTTCCAGCTGCACCGTCACGTCGAGGGCCGAGGTTGGCTCGTCGGCGATGAGCAGTTCCGGTCCCGCAATCAGCATCATCGCGATCATGGCGCGCTGGCCCATGCCGCCCGAAACCTCATGCGGGTAAAGGCCAAAGACGCGCTCCGGGTCGCGAATCTGCACCGCCTCCAGCATTGCGAGCGCGCGTCGCCTGGCTTCCGCGCGGCTGACATTTTCATGGGTGCGCAGCGTCTCGATGATCTGGCGGCCGATGGTCATGACCGGGTTCAGCGAATATTTCGGATCCTGCAGCACCATGGCGATGCGGCTGCCGCGCAATCGGCGGCGCTCAGTGGGTGAGGCGTTGAGAAGATCGATGCCATCGAAATCGAGGCGCTTGGCGGTGACATCAGCATGGGGCGGCGTCAGGCCCATAATGGCGCGGCCCGTCTGCGATTTGCCGGAGCCGGATTCGCCGACAATGCCGAGCCGCTCGCGCCCGAGCGAGAAGGAGACGCCGCGCACCGCCTCCACCGTGCCTGTGCGGGTGGGGAAGCGGACACGCAGGTCTTCGACGGTCAGGAGGGCGCTCATTGCTTGTTCTCCCGCGGGTCGAGCGCATCGCGCAGGCCGTCGCCGAGCAGGTTGAAGCCGAGGCTGACGATAAGGATGGCGAGGCCCGGCATGGCCGCGACCCACCACTCATCGAGGATGAAGCGGCGGCCGGAGGCGATCATCGCGCCCCATTCCGGCAAGGGCGGCTGCGCGCCGAGGCCGAGGAAGCCGAGCCCGGCGGCGGTGAGGATGATGCCGGCCATGTCGAGCGTCACTCGTACGATGAGCGAGGAGAGGCAGAGCGGCATGATATGGCGCGTGACGATGCGGGCAGGGGAGGCGCCCATCAGCTGCACGGCGGCGATATAGTCGGAATTGCGCACCGTCAGCGTCTCCGCCCTTGCGATGCGCGCATAGGGCGGCCAGGAGGTGATGGCGATGGCGATGACGGCGTTCTCGATGCCCGGTCCGAGCGCGGCGACGAAGGCGAGCGCGAGGATGAGCTTGGGGAAGGCGAGGAAAATGTCCGTGATGCGCATCAGCACCGCATCGACCCAGCCGCCGGCATAGCCTGCGACTGTGCCGACGATGAGCCCGATGGGCGCCGCGATGATGGCGACGAGCAGCACGACGTAGAGCGTCAGCCGCGAGCCGTAGATGAGGCGCGAGAGAATGTCGCGGCCCTGATCATCGGTACCGAGCAGATAGTCACCGCCGGGCGGCAGCAGCCGCTGCGTCGCGAGATCGCCCGCGATGGGCGAATGCGGCGCAAGCAGATCGGCGAAGGCGGCGACGAAGGCGAGCGCGAGGATGATGACGAGGCCGAGGACGGCGAGCCGGTTGGCGGTGAAGCGCCGCCAGACCATATAGGCGCGGCCGAGACGCGCCTGCGCGCGCGATTGCGGGCGGTCGGAGAGAAGCCAGTCGCGGAGGCTTTGCCGGTTGGTGCTTGCGATTTCGCTCATCGTGCGCGCGTCCGGGGATCGAGGGTCCGATAGAGAAGATCGGAGAGGAGGTTCAGGGCGATGAAGACCGAGCCGATGACGATCGTACCGCCGAGCACGGCGTTCATGTCGGCATTCTGCAGCGAGTTCGTGATGTACTGGCCAAGGCCCGGCCAGGAGAACACGGTTTCGGTGAGGACGGAGCCTTCCAGCAGCCCGGCATAGGAAAGGGCGATCACCGTCACCAGCGGGACGGCGGCATTGCGCAAGGCATGACCCCAGATGATGCGCCGTTCGGAGAGGCCCTTGGCGCGGGCGGCGACGATATATTCCTGCTCCAGCTCATTCAGCATGAAGGAGCGCGTCATGCGGCTGATATAGGCGAGCGAATAGTAACCGAGCAGGCAGGCGGGCAGCACGATGTGGCTCAGGATATCGCGCAGCGCGTCCCATTGGCGCTGGAGGATGGCGTCGAGGATGTAGAAACCTGTTATCGGCGTGAAGGTGTATTCATAGATGACGTCGATGCGCCCCGGTCCCGCCGTCCAGCCGAGCCGTGCGTAGAAGATGAGGAGTGCCATCAGCCCGAGCCAGAAGATCGGCACCGAATAGCCGAAGAGGCCGATGACCCGCACCGCCTGGTCGAAAAACCCGCCCCGCTTTACCGCCGCCAGCACGCCGAGCGGAACGCCGATGAGGGAGCCGATGAGCGTGCCGAGGGTTGCCAGCTCCATGGTCGCGGGGAAGACGCGGCGGATGTCGGTCATGACGGGGTTGGTGGTCAGGACAGATGTGCCGAAATCGCCATGCAGCGCTTTCCAGACATAGATGACGAACTGCCAGTAGAGCGGCTCGTTGAGGCCGAGCTCCTCGCGGGCCCGCGCAATGGCACTGGCAGGCGCCCGGTCGCCGACGATGGCAAGCACCGGATCGATGGGGATGACACGGCCGATGAAGAAAGTGACGGCGAGGAGGCCGAGATAGGTCGTGATCACCACGCCGAGGAAGGCGGCGATGGAGATGGCGAGGCGGGAGATGGGGCGCCGAGTAGTTCGGGTTACGTCAAGCGTTGTCATGACTTAGAGGCCTCCGCTGCACCCACCCTCCCCCTTGCGGGGAGGGTGGCCCGAAGGGTCGGGTGGGGGTGGTAAAGGCAGTGCGCTTCGATTGCACGTTGGCTTACACTCGTCACCACCCCCATCCGCCCGCTAACGCGGCCACCTTCCCCGCAGGGGGAAGGAGGGGCGCAGCGACAGCCATGTCCCCTTTACTTCTTCCCCACCGGATAAACATAATTGGTCGAGAAGGTCGGGCCGAGCTTGTAGTTCTCGATATTGTCCCGCACGCCTGCCACTTCCGTCTGCTGATACAGGATCACGAAGGGGCCTTCGTTCAGCACCTTTTTCTGCAGATCGTGGTACATCTCGATGCGCTTGCCCGTATCGCGCTCCAGCACGGCGGCCTTGGTTTCCTTGGTCAGTTCCGGAATATCCCAGCTGTTGCGCCAGGCGAGGGTCTTGGCGGAAGCGCCATCGCTGTTGTCGGGATTGGAGGTGAAGGTGTCGGCGTTGCTGTGCGGGTCCCAATAATCCATGCCCCAGTCACCGATATAGATATCGTGGTTGCGGGCGCGATATTTGGTGAGCGTCTGCTTTCCGTCGCCGGGGACGATCTCCAGCTTCACGCCCGCCTTGGCGAAGGTCTGCTGCATGGATTCGGCGATGCCTGTTATCGGCTGGGTGTTGCGCGTGTCCATGGTGACGGTGAAGCCGTCCTTGAGGCCGGCCTTTTCCAAGAGCGACTTGGCCTTCTTCACGTCGAGCTTGAAGGGCTTTTCGTCGATTGCGCCAAGCACACCCGTTGGCAGGAAGGTCTGGTGGATCGTGCCGATGCCCTTGATCAGCGTCTTGCCGATGGCGTTGTAGTCCACGAGATATTTCAGCGCCTCGCGCACTTCAGGCTTCGCCAGGTTCGGGTTCTTCTGGTTCAGGCTGAAATAATAGACCGTGCCCTTGGGTGCGCTGGTGATGTGGATGCCCTTTTCCTTGGACACCGCTTCGAGGTCGCCGGGCTGGAGATTGCGCGCGATATCGACATCGCCCTTCTCAAGGAGCAGGCGCTGCGTCGCGCTTTCCTTGACGTGGCGATAGATAATGCGGTTCAGCTTCGCCTTCTCGCCGTAATAATTGTCGTTGCGCTCCATGACGAGGATTTCGTTGGCGCGCCAGTCACGGATCTTCAGCGGGCCGGAGCCGGCATAATGGGTCTTGAGCCAGGCATTGCCGAAATCATTGTCGACGACATTTTCCAGCACCAGCTTCTTGTCCACCACGGACGCCACATCGGCGGTGAGGCAGTTCAGGACGAAGCTCGGCGCATAGGGCTTGTCGACGGTCAGCACGAAGGTGGAGGGATCGACGGCCTTCGCCTTTTCGTCGACATTATCGGGCTTAAGGCCGAACTGGGTCAGGATGAAGGACGGGCTGCGGTCGAGCTTGACCGCGCGCTGGATCGAGAACGCCACATCATCGGCGGTCACCGGATTGCCGGAGGCGAATTTGAGGCCGGGCTTCAGCTTGAACGTATAGGTCAGGCCATCGTCGGAAATGGTCCAGCTTTCAGCGATATCGCCCACGACCTTGGAGGTGTCGTTGAGATCGAGGCGCACAAGCCTATCATAGGCATTGCCGATGATCTCGCCGGTGCTGATTTCGAAGGATTCGCCGGGATCGAGCGTGATGATGTCATCGAATGCCCATGCCAGAACCAGCGTGTCCTGCGGCGTCGCCGCCGAGACAGGCCCCGTCGCCGTCAGAGCCAGGGCAATCGCGGCCCCGGCGGCAAGCATCCGAAATCGTGCGAAATTCATCATCATAATCGTTCCCTTTGATCCCATTTTTAGCGAACAGGAAGTAGCGCGTAGCGAACAGGGCGTAAACCGCTGCTATTCGCTATTCGTGCCAGGCAGAGCGCAGCACGCGGAGCCAGTTCCCACGGCAGATTTTCGCGAGGTCTTCCTCACCATATCCAGCCTTGCGCAAGGCGGCAATCAGGTTTTGCGTGCCGGATGCGTCACCGATCTCCCGGGGAATGAGCGCGCCGTCATAGTCCGAGCCGAGCGCGACGCAATCGATGCCGGCACGCTCCACCATGTAATCCATATGGCGCACCATGTCCTCAAGCGGCGTATCGGCATTTTCACGCCCATCGGCGCGCAGCATGGTGACGGCGAAGTTGAGCCCGACAAGGCCCTTGCGCTCGCGGATCGCGTCGAGCTGGCGGTCCGTGACATTGCGCGCGACCGGGGTCAGCGCATGGGCATTGGAGTGGCTGGCGATGGGCGGCTGGTCGCTCAGGTTCACCACGTCCCAGAAGCCTTTTTCGGTCATATGGGCGGTGTCGATCAGGATGCCGAGACTGTTGCAGGCCTTGACGAGCTCGCGTCCTGTATCTGTCAGGCCTGGGCCGGTATCGGGGCTCATCGGATAGGCAAAGGGCACGCCGTGGCCGAAAATGGTGTTGCGGCTCCAGACAGGCCCGAGCGAGCGCAGGCCCGCGGCATAGAACACTTCGAGCGCGGCCAGATCCTTGTCGATAGGCTCGCATCCCTCCATGTGCAGAACGGCGGCAAATTTGGCCTCCGCCACGGCTCTATCGATGTCTGCGCTGCTGCGGCAAAGCACACAGCCGCCGGCGCGCTCAATCTTATGGGCGATGGCGGCGAGCTCCAGCGCGATGTCGAGCGAACGGGAGCGTTCCAAGGGAGCGGCGAGGGGCGTCTCGTAATGACCGTTCTCGTCGGGCTTGCGTAAAACGAGGCCGCCTTCGGAGGGGATATAAATCGCGCAAAGGCCGCCGATAACTCCGCCTTTTTTCGCGCGCGGCAGATCCAGATGGCCGCGCTCGGTGCCGTCGATGAATTCCCTGACGGGATCGGCGCCTTTGCGAGCATTGGTCCACAAACGCAAAAGCACATCGTTATGACCGTCGAAAACGGTTTGCATCGCATCATCCTCTATGACGGTTTTCCAAACTCGGCACCCCGGATACTCGAATCGTATTTAGACGAGAAAGCGGAAGGAGTCGCTGGATTTTGTATGGTGCGATGTGATCGAAGTACGAGATATAGTAAAAATTAATATACTTGAATTCTGTAAAGCTATGTTTCGTTTATATTTCAAGAAGCCAAGCCCGCTTTAAAATAAAAAATAAAACATCCATTAAATTGGGGTTTCGCTTTGGTTTAATATGTTGCAATTTACTTCCGCTGGCAACCCACCCAGCTCTGAGACCCGGCGCTCCCCAAGCCCGCTAGCCCCCGGATTGCCGGGTCTCTTCATTTCTTTTCTTTCCTCCTCCAAAGTGGAAGCCGCCCGAAAGGGCGGCTTTTTTTTAAAAGAGCCTGGCGTAGAATTGGCTTTTCATAGCGGGGTCGCCGGTCGCGGTGTCGAAATCGTTGCGGGCCATGAACAGGGTGACGAAGAATGCCATGAGGAAAAGGTAGAGCGTCGCTCGGGAAAGAAATTCCGTATTCATGGATGGCCTCGAAATCAAAATTGAAAAAGGACGAAATAGTTCCGCTACACGTACTAGCATCAGTGGCAGTGATTGCACACGAAAAGGTTGTTCATGTCAATATCGTTCTATTAAAAAGAAAGCGCCGGGCGCGTCGCTTTCCCGCGACAGGCACCCGGCGCTTCGATTGTAAATTCCAGCAGGCCTCAGAACTTGTAATTCAAGCCCGCCTTGATGGCGTGATTGCTCAGATTGTCGCGCTGGTCTCTGCCTGCGACTTCCGTCTTTACATCGCCGAAGCGCATATAGTCATACTCGACCTTGGCGGAGAGGGGGCCGGAAATCTTCTGCTCGACGCCCGCGCCCAGGAGCACGCCGCCTTCCCAATTGTTGCCCGAGGTGACGGTGCCCTTCGGCTTGAACTTGGTCACGCCATAGCCGAGCGTGCCATAGACGAGCGTATTGTCGAGAGCAACGCCGGCCTTGGCCTTGGCAACGCCGGACCAGGATTGCTGCAGCGTGCCGCCGCGGCCGAGGCGGTGTTCGGCTTCGGCAAAATTGCCTTCCAGTTCACCGCCATAGACGAATTTGCCGCTCTGGAAGTTCTTGCCGACGACAACCCCGCCCAGCGCGCCGGTGCGGTTGGAAAACGGGTTCGGAAATTCCGACGAGGACGCGCCGATCTGCGCGCCGACATAATTACCGGACCAGTCCGTGCCCGACTCGAGCGGGGCAGGCTCGGAATAATAGTCGTTGTTGTAATTGCCGAGATCGGCGGCCAGCGCTGCGGAAGCGGACAGGATAGCGGCGAGGCCGGCGGTGACGACGAGCGAAAGGGGGCGTTTGGACATTACACGTACTCCGATATGCGAATGGCGCGGGAATTTGATCAGGACCGGCCCGCGCCGAAACTCTCTTTCGGGGATGTAGGGCAAATGTGCCGGAAATGCGTAAAATTCGAACTTAATTATATGTTTTCTTTAATGAATTTTCATTTATGCTTAACGATGGGTAAAGATGCCGCAGGGGATTCTTAACGCAGCGGCCAGAAATACATCAGCGCCGGAACCGCCGTCAGCACGATGAGGATAGACAGGGGCAGACCGAGGCGGGGATAGTCGCTGAACTTATAGCCGCCCGGACCCATGACGAGCGTGTTGCATTGGTGGCCGATGGGGGTGAGGAAGTCGCAGCCCGCGCCGATGGCGACGGCCATCAGGAAGGCTTCCGGCTTGAAGCCGAGGCCGGTGGCGAAGCTGGTGGCGATGGGCGCCATGACGAGCACGGTCGCGGCATTGTTGAGGAACGGCGTGACGGCCATGGCGGTGACGAGGATCAGCGCCAGCGCCCCGTATGCCGGGAGGTGATGGCCGAAGATGGTGAGCCAGTTGGCGATGACGTTGCTTGCGCCTGTTGTCCGCAGGGCGTCGCTGACCGGGATGAGCGCGGCGAGCATGACCAGGATGGGGCCGTTGATCGCGCCATAGACCTCGCGCAGCGGCAGGGCGCGGAAGAGCACCATGGCGACGGCGGCGGCGAAAAAGGCGACCGCGACCGGCAGCACCCCGAGCGCCGTCGTCCCCATGGCGGCGATGAGGATGACGAGCGGAACCAGCCCGCGGCGGATGCTGCCGAGCAGGATGGGGCGGCGGGCGAGGGGAAGGCAGCCGAACTCGCGCAATATGTTCGGCAGGTTGGTGTCCTTGCCCTGCAGCACGACGACATCGCCGAGCCGGAAGATGATCTCGCCAAGCCGCTCCTTGATGCGTTCGCCCTGGCGGCTCACCGCGAGGAGATTGACGTTATAGCGGTCGAACAGCTCCAACTGCCGGGCGGAGAGGCCGATGAGGGGGGAGCCGTCGGTGATAACGGCTTCTATGGTGTCGATTTCCGCTGAATTGCCATCCGCCGAAGGCTTGCGTTCCCCCGAAAGCACGAGCTTCCCTTGCGTGACGATCTGGTCCAGCGCCTTCGGGTCGCCCTCGATCAGCAGGAGGTCGTTTTCCTTTAAGGCAGCATCGGGAAGCGGCGGCATCTGCCTTTCTGCGCGTATGATCGAAATCACCCGTGCATTGCTTTCGGCCGATTGAAGGAGTTCGGCGACGGTCTTGCCGAGGGCGGTGGAGTCCTTGGTGACCCTGGCTTCGGAGACGTAATTCTTGATCTCGATGGCTTCGTCCAGCGAGGCCGTCTCGCGAGTGCGCTGCGGCACCAGCCAATAGAACAGGACGAGGAAGATGACGCCGGTGGCGGCGAGCGTCGCGCCGACCGGCGTGAAATCGAACATGGTGAAGGCTTGCCCGGTCAGCTCGGCGCGCATGCGAGAGACGACGATATTGGGCGAGGTTCCGATCTCCGTCATCAGCCCGCCAAGCAGCGAGCCGAACGCCATCGGCATCAGAAAGACGGAAGGCGAGACATTGGACCGGCGGGCAAACTGAAAGGCGATGGGGATCATGATCGCCAGCGCGCCGATATTCTTGACGAACGCCGCCAGCACCGTCACCGTGATGACCAGAACCGCCAATTGGCCCCGGACCGAAGTCAATCGCGGGGTCAGCCGCTGGATGACAGTCTCCATGAGGCCGGACCGCGCGACACCGGCGCTGACGATCAGCGCGCTTCCGACGATGATGACGATTTCGTCGCTGAATCCCTCGAAGGCGGCATCGAAGGGCACGACGCCGACCGCGACGGCGACGAGCAGGGAGCATACCGATACGATATCATAGCGGAAGCGTCCCCAAATGAACGCCGCCATCATCAGCATGATGACGGTAATTGACAAAATCTGCTGGGCGGTCACGCTTCACTCCGTCCAAGTCTTTTTAAAAATGCGATTCAGTATCGTTCTCTTGAAATAACATTGGGCTCAGGCGGAGAAAAGCCAGAGTTGCGCTCGACGAAACCGGCAGATAATTTCGCGGCATCGATTTCATGTGGGAATACGCTCTTGAAACTGTTTCACGGCCTCTCGGCTTTTCCATTGACGCCCACCGATGCGGAGGGGCGGGTGCAGACGGATGCGCTCGGTATCCTTGTGGAGCGCATTCATGCAGCCGGTGCGGATTCCATCGGTCTCCTCGGCAGCACCGGAGGGTACGCTTTCCTGACGCGGGCCGAACGCAGACGCGCCGTCGAGGCCGCGGTTAGCCGGATCGCGGGCAGGATGCCGGTTATCGTCGGGGTCGGCGCGCTGCGCACTGACGAGGCGCAGTCATTGGCCCGCGATGCGGCGGAGGCCGGAGCCGATGGCCTACTGCTCGCGCCGGTCTCCTACACGCCTTTGACCGAGGAGGAGGTGTTCCAGCATTTCGTCGCGGTGGCGTCGGTGACCGACCTGCCGCTCTGCATCTACAACAATCCGGCCACCACCAAATTTACCTTCAGCCATGAGCTGATCGAACGGCTGTCGAAGGTGCCGAACATCGTCGCCGCCAAGATGCCCGCCCCCGATGACCGCGATTTTGCGGAAGAGATCAGGCGTTTGCGAAGCCTGACGCCTGATGGCTTCGCCATCGGCTATAGCGGCGATTGGAACGCGGCGAATGCGCTGCTCCACGGCGCGGACGCCTGGTACAGCGTCGTGGCCGGGCTCCTGCCGGAACCCGCGCTGAAGCTCACCCGCCCGGCGCAACAAGGCGAGGCAAGCGAAGCGCGACGTATGAACGAAGCCTTCCAGCCGCTCTGGACTTTATTCCAGGAATTCGGCAGCTTCCGCGTCATGTACGCCATCGCCAATCTGCAGGGCTTAACCGAAGCGCAACCGCCGCGGCCGATCTTGCCGTTGTCCGCGGAGGTGCGGGGGCGGGTGGAGATGGCTTTGGAATCGGTTGAGCGAGAAATGCTGATGGTGGCTGGTTGAGCGTGCTCATTCACCCTCCAGCAAAGCGTTTATAACACTCCACGACTTCGCGGCTTCGCGCTGGTTCTTGTCATGCCCGCTGATGGTGATCAGCGCCTTCCACAATGCCCAACCTTTGGCGCGGGCCCATGTGGTTTCGTCGTAGACAAGCGCATCGCGGAAGATTTTCCGGCTTTCGCCTGAGAAAAACGTCCAGGCTATGACGAGATCGCAGGCGGGGTCGCCCACGGCGGAACTGCCGAAATCGATGACGGCACAGAGTCTGCCCTGCTCGACAAGCAGATTGCCGGTGGCGACGTCGCCATGCACCCAGACGGGCGCGCCTTGCCAGCGGGAGGCGAGGGCGGCTTGCCATATTTCTTCGGCGGCGGCGATATCGATACCGTCCCGCAGGGTTGCAAGCGCGGCGCGGGTTTCGTGGTCATAGACGCGGAGATCACCGCCGCGGTGGAAATTATGCGCGCCGGCTCGCGGGGCGTCGGGGGCAACCTCGATCCGGTGAAGCGCAGCGAGAAAAGCCGCCAATGCCCGCGCAAATGCAACGGGATCGGAGATCCCGGCATCGCTGGCGGGGGCGCCGTCGAGCCAGCGATAGACGGACCACGGCCAGGGATAGCGGGCGTCCGGCACTCCCCGCGCCAGTGGTACTGGAACGGGTAGAGGAAGGTACGGCGCAAGAAAGGGGAGCCAGCGATGCTCCTTCGCCACCTGCGCGGCATAGGCGGCTGCGCTCGGCAGGCGAACCGACATGGAGTCGCCCAGCCGGAACGTGCGATTGTCCCATCCGCCGGGCTCGACCTGCTCTATCGGCAGACCGGCCCATTGCGGAAACTGCGCCGCGACGAGATGGCGGACGAGCGGGACATCGATGGTTACGCTGGTCTGCGGCATTGTCTCACAGCCTCAGCGTCCGCAGCCGCAGCGCATTCGCGATCACCGATACCGACGACAGGCTCATCGCCGCCGCGGCGAGCATTGGAGAGAGCACGAGGCCGAAGATTGGGTAGAGGATGCCCGCTGCGATTGGCACGCCAAGCGCGTTGTAGACAAAGGCGAAGAAGAGGTTCTGCTTGATGTTGCCAATTGTCGCCTCCGCCAGCCGCCGGGCGCGGACGATGCCGGTCAGATCGCCCTTGACCAGCGTGATGCCGGCGCTTTCCATGGCGACGTCAGCGCCGGTGCCCATGGCGATGCCGACATAGGCGCTGGCCAAGGCCGGGGCGTCGTTGACGCCGTCGCCTGCCATCGCCACCTTGGCGCCCTTCGCCTGCAATTCGTCGATGAGCGCCTTCTTGCCCTCCGGCAGGACGCCGGCGCGCACCTCGTCAATGCCGAGCTTCTCGGCGACGGCTTTTGCGGTGCGCTCCTCGTCGCCCGTCGCCATGAGGACCTCAAGGCCGAGCGCGTGCAGCTCGCGGATCGCATCGGCCGCGTTGTGCTTGATCGGATCGGCCACGGCGACGATGCCCGCCAGCTTGCCGTCGACAGCGACATACATGGCCGTCTTGCCGCCGGTACGCAGCTTGTCCGCCTGTTTGTTGAGGGCGAAGACCGGAAGGTTCAGATCATACATCATCGCCGTATTGCCGAGCGCCACCGCGCGGCCGCAGATCGTGCCGATGACGCCCTTGCCGGTCTCCGCATGAAAATCCGTGGCGTCCTCGAGCTGGAGCTTGCGCTCCACCGCTCCCTCGACAATGGCTTCGGCGAGCGGGTGCTCCGAGCCGCGCTCGAGGCTGGCGGCGAGGGCGAGAAGCTCGTTCTCATCGAAGCCGGGCGCGGCGATGACATCGGTCAGAACAGGCCTGCCCTCGGTCAGCGTGCCGGTCTTGTCAACGACGATGGTGTCCACCCTGGCGAAGCGCTCCAGCGCCTCGGCGTCCTTGATGAGCACGCCTGCCTGCGCGCCGCGCCCGGTGGCGGTCATGACGGACATGGGCGTCGCGAGCCCGAGCGCGCAGGGGCAGGCGATGATCAGCACCGACACGGCGGAGACGATAGCATGGACCATGCTGGGCTCCGGCCCGAAAAGCGCCCAGGCACCGAAGGCGAGGAGGGCTGACAGCACCACCGCGGGCACGAAATAGAACGAAACCGCATCCGCCAGCCCCTGAATGGGCGCGCGGGAGCGCTGCGCCTTCGCGACCATCTCGACGATCCGTGACAGCATGGTTTCCGCGCCGACCTTCTCTGCCCGGATGACGAGCGTGCCGTTCTTGTTGAGCGTGCCGCCGGTGACATGATCGCCTTCGGTCTTCTCGACCGGGACCGGCTCGCCCGTGATCATCGATTCATCGATGGCGGAGCGGCCTTCCACCACTACGCCATCGACGGGGACGGATTCGCCGGGGCGGATGCGCAAGAGATCGCCGGCACGGACGTCATCCAGCGGCACATCCGTTTCCGAGCCGTCCTTGCCGATGCGGCGGGCGGTCTTGGGAGCGAGGCCCAAGAGCGCGCGGATCGCCGAGCCTGTGCGCTCACGCGCCTTCAGCTCCAGCACCTGCCCCAGGAAGACCAGCGCGACGATGACCGCCGCCGCCTCGAAATAAACCGGCACCGCGCCGCCATGGCCGCGGAATGAGTGCGGGAAGATATCAGGGAATAGCGTGGCGACAACGCTGTAGAGATAGGCGGTGGCAACGCCGATGGAGATCAGCGTCCACATATTCGGGCTGCGGTTGCGGATCGAATCCCAGCCGCGCTTGAAAAAGGGCAGGGCAGCCCAGAGCACAACAGGCGTCGCCAGCACCAGTTCCGCCCATGCGGCGACGCGCTCGCCGATCCACTCGCGGATGGGCAGGCCGAGCATGGGACCCATGGTGAGAACGAGCAGGGGAATTGCGCAGGCCGCGCTCACCCAAAGGCGATGGGTGAAATCGACGAGCTCCGGGTTCGGCCCCTCCTCGCCGGTGGGAACACCCATCGGCTCCAGCGCCATGCCGCAAAGCGGGCAGGAGCCGGGCTTGTCCTCGACGATCTCCGGATGCATCGGGCAGGTATAGAGCGTGCCGGGCTTGGCGGGTTCTTCCTGGCGCGGCTTGCCGCTGAGATAGCGCTCCGGATCGGCCTCGAACTTCGTCTTGCAGCCGGCGGAGCAGAAATGGAACAGTGTTCCGTTATATTCCGTCGAAGGTTTTCCCGCATTGGGATCGACGGTCATTCCGCAGACGGGGTCTTTCGCCAGCGTGTCAGCCGCTGCTGCCCCATGTCCGTGGTGATGGCCGCTGTGGTGATCGTGCCCATGATGTTTGCAGCACTCAGCCATGATTTGAGCCCTTTCCAATTCCGTTTGAAGGCAAGATAGGGCTTCCAATCGTGGGAAGGTCAAGAGGCTGCGCGCTATCCCATTATGCTGAAATCGCCGGGTATCTCGCCGGTATAATCTTTAGCCGAAATCACATCGGAGACGGCGGCTCCGGGCGGGCCTTGCCAAAAGCTCTCCAGCATCGCGGCCACTGCGTCCTCCGGTCCGGCGACGAGGGCCATGACCGAACCGTCGGGTTCATTGCGCACCCAGCCGGTGAGGCCCAGCTCAAGCGCCTCGGTGCGGGTCCAGGCGCGGAAGCTCACGCCCTGCACTCTGCCTGTTATCCGCACCAGCACGGCGATCCGATCGGCGTTCATTGTCTCCTCCATCATAAAGTCAGTCCGGCCAAGCCCATCAGCACCCGGAAGGCCAGGGCGATGAGACCGAGCGCCACGACGCTCGCCGCCCAGATGAGAACCATCCAGCCCAGGCGGGAGGGCAATGATCGTTTGTCACGCGCCGGGCTCAATGGTGGTATCCCTCGCCAGCCTTCACCTTGCCACGGAAAACGTAATAGGACCATGCGGTGTAGCCGAGGATGAAGGGGATGATGAACAGTGCCCCCACCAGCGCGAAGCCCATGCTCTGCGGCGGGGCGGCGGCGTCCCAGATGGAGATGGACGGCGGGATGATGTTGGGCCAGAGGCTGATGGCAAGGCCGCTATAGCCGAGGAACAGCAGCACCAGCGTCAGGACGAAGGGCGACGCGTGCGGCTCGCGGCCCAGCATATGCAGGATGGCCCAGCTCACGGCAAGGACCAGTACGGGCACGGGGGCGAAATAGAAGATGTTCGGCAGCGTGAACCAGCGGTTATAGACCTCCGGATGGGTGAGGGGCGTCCAGATGCTGACGATGCCGATAACAACAAGCAAAGCGAGGACGCCGGGCTTGGCGAGCCCAATCATTTCACGCTGGAGATGCCCCTCGGTCTTCAAAATCAGCCAGGTGCAGCCGAGAAGCGCATAGGCCACGACCAGCGCCAGTCCGGTGAAGATGCTGAATGGGTGTATCCAGGCAAGCCCGCCGCCATGATAGACGCCATTCTCCATGGGAAAGCCGTTGATGAAGGAGCCGAGGATCATGCCTTGCGCGATGGTGGCGATGTAGGAACCCCAGGCGAAGGCATGGTCCCAGAACGGCTTGTGCGCCTCGTCCGCCTTGAAGCGAAACTCGAAGGCGACCCCGCGCCAGATCAGCCCCGCCAGCATCAGCATCGCCGGTAAATAGAGCGCGGATAGGATGACGGAATAGGCCATGGGAAAGGCGGCCAGCAGGGCAGCGCCGCCGAGCGCCAGCCATGTCTCGTTGCCATCCCAGACCGGCGCCACGGTGTTGACCATGGTGTCGCGGTCGGTACGGTTGCGGATGAAGGGAAAGAGGATGCCTATCCCTAGATCGAAGCCATCCATGATGACATACATCATCAGGCCGAAGCCGATGATGATGGCCCAGATCAGCGGAAGATCGATGCCCATGTTCATCTCCATCATCAGCGGTTCGGGTCGATATGGTCGGGCGCGGCGGAAAGCGGGCGGGCAGGGCGGTCGGATTGGCCGCGATCCCTGATATCGATGAACCGACCGGGACCCTTCGCCACCAGTTTCAGCATGTAGCTGATGCCCGTGCCGAAAATGGCGATGTACATCACGATGAAAAGGCCGAGCGTCGTGGACATCTCCAGCGCCGAATGGTTGGAGACGGCGTCCCTGGTGCGCATGATGCCATAGACGACCCATGGCTGGCGGCCGATCTCGGTGGTGTACCACCCCGCCAGAATGGCGATCAGCCCCGATGGACCCATGGCGAGCGCGAAGCGCTGGAACGTCTTCGATCCATAGAGGCGTCCCCTATAGCGCAGCCAGAGGCTTGTGAGTCCAAGGAACAGCATGAGAAAGCCGAGCCCCACCATGACGCGGAAGGTCCAGAATACGACGGTCGAATTGGGCCGATCTTCAGGCGGGAACTCCTTCAGGCCCGGAATGGTGCCGCCCCAGCGATGGGTGAGGATGAGGCTGCCGATCTCCGGGATTTCAAGCGCGTAGCGGGTGGTCTCCGCCTGCATGTCGGGCAGGCCGAACAGGATGAGCGGCAGGCCTTCGCCGGGCTTGTTCTCCCAATGGCCTTCGAGCGCGGCGATCTTGGCCGGCTGGTGTTTCAATGTGTTGAGGCCATGCTGGTCGCCAATGAAAATCTGGATGGGCGCAACGATGGCAACCATCCACATGGCCATGGAAAACATGGCGCGAACCGCGGGCCGCTTGTTGCCCTTGAGGAGATGCCACGCGCCCGACGCGCCAACGAAGAGGGCGGTGGCGAGATAGGCCGCGACAGTCATGTGCGCGAGCCTATAGGGGAAGGACGGGTTGAAGATGACCGCCAGCCAGTCGGTGGGAACGACCCGGCCATTGACGATCTCGAAGCCCTGCGGCGTCTGCATCCAGCTGTTGGATGCAAGGATCCAGAAGGTGGATATGAGCGTGCCGATGGCGACCATGAGGGTGGAAAACCAATGGAGTCCCGGCCCGACCTTGTTCCAGCCGAACAGCATGACTCCAAGGAAGCCCGCTTCCAGAAAGAAGGCGGTCAGCACCTCATAGGTCAGGAGCGGCCCGGTAATGCTGCCGGCAAAGGCGGAGAAATAGCTCCAGTTGGTGCCGAATTGATAGGCCATGACGAGGCCCGAGACAACGCCCATGGCGAAATTGATGGCAAAGATCTTGACCCAGAAATGATAGAGGTCGCGATAGACCCGCTGGCCCTTCCACAGCCACAGCCCTTCGAGCACGACGAGATAGCTGGCAAGGCCGATCGTGATGGCCGGAAAGATGATGTGGAAGGATATGGTAAAGCCGAACTGGATGCGGGCCAGTTCCAGCGCCGTCAGGCCGAACATGCTGCCATGCCCCTTCATGCGGGTAAAAGCCAAGCTGAAGGGGGTAACGCACGGGGCTTATGAAAGGCTCCATGCATTCTATTCTTGCCGTCATTCTCGGGCTTGTCCCGAGAATCTACCGTGGCTTAACGCGCCGGGACGGTAATCGCTCATCGTTTTCTTATGGCAGATTCTCGGGACAAGCCCGAGAATGACGGCGAGGTTGTGCCGGCGACTCGGTTGAATTCTGACAAGCTCTAGAATTCCAAATCTAGTGTCGGGTCGACTGTTCCCTTGAGCTTTTCAAACTCTTCGGGAAACTTATCTTCCTCTTCGAGAAAATTATATTCGATAGCGACATTTGCCAGGGCAAATTCGATAAGGTCCGTATCTGATTGAATGCCTGTGAGCCGCTTGGCTTGCTCAACGAGGATCGGGCTGACCCGGCCCGCAATCCGAGCGCTTTTATCGCCGATCAGGCCGGTTTTCCGCGCCTCCTTGGCCACGGCGTCGATGCGCAGCTTCATGCCCTCGCTCGGGTGCTTTCGAACTGCCTTTCTTGCAATGGCCATCGCATAGCCTCGTTGGACAATTTTATATTGTACAACATAGCATAACGGTCGATCTTTCCAAGAAACAGAATGTTATGATGCTGGGCCGTTGGGCTGACGATCTTCGTTGTTGGGGGAAACTCCACCGTAGAGGAATGGATCCCAGTGACAAGCACTGGGATGACGAGGTGGAGAGGGATTCGCCCAACTGGACAACCGTTGTGGCAGATGGAACGGTTGGAGATTATCGCGAACAGCCACCCCATCCGTCATCCCAGTGCTTGTCACTGGGATCCATTCCTCTCCTTATCCATTACAACACGGCAAAATGCCTGCAGATGATTTCGTCAAAACGCGATTTGTTCTCAAATCGAAAAGCTCGTGCCGCAGCCGCAGGAGGCGACGGCGTGGGGGTTTTTGATCTGGAAAGACTGGCCCATGAGGTCGTCGACGAAATCGATCTCCGAGCCATCCATATAGGGCAGGGAGATGGTGTCGATGAGCACGCGCGCACCGTTCTTCTCGATGACGATATCGTCCTCGGCTGCCGCGCCGTCGACCAGATCATATTTATAGGAAAAGCCCGAGCAGCCGCCGCCCTCGACCGAAATGCGCAGCGCGGTCTTGTCCGGCTCGGATTTCAGGATGGCGGCGATGCGCTTTGCGGCGGCGTCGGATACGGAAATGCCTGTCGTCTCGCTCATTGTGGTATTCCCCGACTTTGAAAAGCTGTACCAGATAGCTATGAACTGACCTCATCGAAGTCAATTGGGCGTGTAATCATATTACGGTGATTCTGCATGGCGTTTCGGGATATCGGTTTCGGCTACCGGGAGAGAGCCGCCTATGCCTGCGATCCGGTGAAAAGCCGCGGGCGGCTTGTGCCGGAGAACGAAAGCCCGACGCGCACGCCCTTCCAGCGCGACCGCGACCGCATCATCCACTCCACCGCCTTCCGCAGGCTGAAGCATAAGACGCAGGTGTTCATCGCCCATGAAGGCGACCATTACCGCACGCGGCTGACGCATACCATCGAAGTTGCGCAGATCGCCCGCGCCCTGGCCCGCGCGCTGCGGCTCGATGAGGATCTGGCCGAGGCCATCGCCTTGGTGCATGATTTCGGCCACACGCCCTTCGGCCATACCGGCGAGGATGCGCTCAATGACCGGATGAAGGATTTCGGCGGCTTCGATCATAACGCTCAGTCGCTGCGCATCGTCACCAGACTGGAGCGGCGCTATGCGGATTTCGATGGGCTGAATTTGAGCTGGGAGACGCTGGAGGGGCTGGTCAAGCATAATGGCCCGCTCATCGGCGCCCATGCGTGGGATGGAACCGTGCCGCAGCCGATTCTCGACTACAGCGCCGGGCACGATCTGGAACTTGCGAGCTTCGCCAGTCTGGAGGCGCAATGCGCGGCCATTGCCGATGATATCGCCTATGACGCGCATGATATCGATGACGGGCTGCGCTCCGGCCTGCTGACGCTGAATATTCTGGACGAAGTGCCGTTGACGCATGGCCTGCTGGATCAGGTGCGCGGCCGTTATCCATCGCTCGACGAGGTGCGGACCGCGCATGAGCTGGTGCGGCGGCAGATCACCATTATGGTGGAGGATGTCATCGGCCAATCGCAGATGAACATCGCCGCGCTGCAGCCCGCCTCGGTGGAAGAGGTGCGCGGGGCAGGGATGGCGCTGGTGACGTTTTCGCCCGATATGGCGCGGGCAGAGAAGGAGCTGAAGCGCTTCCTCTACAAAAACCTCTATTTTCATGAAAAGGTCATCTCCGCCCGCCGCTCGGCGGACCGCATAGTGCGCGATCTTTTCGATGCCTATATGGGCGACCCGAATGCGATGCCCGGTGAGTGGCATGAGGGGCTGGAAAAATGCGAGACGCCGGTGCTGGCACGCCGAATCGCCGATTTCTTGGCGGGCATGACCGACAATTATGCCGTGCGAGAACATCGCCGATTGTTTGACCATACTCCTGAATTGAATTAGAGCGGGCCTAATTCCAATCCGAGGCTATCATGAACATCTTCGCAGATTTCGACGCGCGCATCAAAAAAGCCCTTCAAGGGCTTGATCTACAAGCAAAAGACGGCGGAGCGATCGATTTCACCCGTGTCGCGGTGGAGCCGCCGCGCGACGCCTCGCATGGTGATGTAGCGACGAATGCGGCGATGGTGCTTTCCAAGGCTGTGGGCGAGCCGCCGCGCGATCTGGCGACACGTATTGCCGCGGCGCTGGCAGAGGACGGGGATGTGGCCTCGGTGGATGTCGCGGGGCCGGGCTTCATCAATCTGCGCCTGAAGGACAGCTATTGGCAGCGGCAGCTCTCGGGCATGATCGAGGCGGGGACCGATTACGGGCGCTCTACGCTCGGCGCCGGGCGCAAGGTCAATGTCGAATATGTCTCGGCGAACCCGACCGGCCCGATGCATGTCGGCCATTGCCGGGGCGCGGTGGTGGGCGACACGCTCGCCAATCTGCTGAAATTCGCTGGCTACGACGTCACCAAGGAATATTACATCAATGATGCCGGCGTGCAGATCGATGTGCTCGCGCGCTCCGTCATGCTGCGCTACCGCGAGGCTTTGGGCGACGAAATCGGTGAGATTCCGGCGGGGCTTTATCCCGGAGATTATCTCGTGCCGGTGGGGCAGGAGCTAGCGAAGGAATATGGCCGGAACCTCCTGCAGATGCCCGACGACGAGGCGCTTGATATCATCAAGGATCGCACGATCGAAGCGATGATGGCGATGATTCGCGTCGATCTCGACGCGCTCAACGTCAAGCATGACGTGTTCTATTCCGAGCGCTCGCTCCATGCCGATAATGCGCGGGCGATTCGTTCCGCAATCAACGATTTGACGCTCAAGGGCCACATCTACAAAGGCAAGCTGCCGCCGCCGAAGGGGCAGGTGCCTGACGATTGGGAAGACCGCGAGCAGACGCTGTTCCGCTCCACCGATGTCGGCGACGACATGGACCGCCCGCTGATGAAGTCTGACGGCGCATTCACCTATTTCGCCGCCGATGTCGCCTACTTCAAGGACAAGTACGACCGCGGCTTCAACGAGATGATCTATGTGCTGGGCGCGGATCATGGCGGCTATGTCAAGCGGTTGGAAGCGGTAGCGCGGGCCGTCTCGGCCGGCGAGGCGAAGCTGACGGTGATTCTCTGCCAACTGGTGAAGCTGTTCCGCGCCGGGGAGCCGGTGCGCATGTCGAAGCGGGCGGGGGAGTTCGTCACGCTGCGCGACGTGGTGGACGAGGTCGGCCGCGATCCCGTGCGCTTCATGATGCTTTACCGCAAGAACGATGCGCCGCTCGATTTCGATTTCGCCAAGGTGACGGAGCACTCCAAGGACAATCCGGTGTTCTATGTGCAATATGCCTCGGCGCGCTGCCATTCGGTGTTCCGGCAGGCGAAAGAGGCGGGTTTTGCCGATCTCGACCGGAAAACGCTGGGTAAGCATCTGGGCAAACTCACAGATGAAAGCGAGATCGCGCTCGTCCGCAAGCTTGCGGAATATCCGCGCCTGATCGAGACGGCGGCGCAGCATCAGGAGCCGCACAGGCTGGCGTTCTACCTCTATGATCTTGCCAGCGCCTTCCATGCGCAATGGAATAAAGGCACGGAAAATCCGGACTTACGTTTTATTAAGGTTAACGATCCAGACTTGTCGCTTGCCAGGCTAGGGCTGGTGCAGGTCGTTTCCGATGTCCTGGCGTCCGGATTGTCGATTATCGGCGCGGATGCCCCGACGGAAATGCGCTAAGGCAGGATGCAAGTCGATCGAGCATCCTGTTTCGAGTTTAGTTGCGTGATATCCCCGAAAAAGCGGCGGCTTTTTCGGGTCGTGCTCTAAAAAGCGTTGGAAATTACTGTCACCATTTGCCCACAATGCGTTGGTAATCGCTATAGTGGGTGACGTCGGCGGGCGCCCCGTGTTATGAGTACAGGATAACGCCATGACGGACAGCAATTACAGAAACCGTGACTATGGGGGGCGCTCTTCGCAGGAAGACGATCCGCTGATGGAGCTGTCACGGATCATCGGCTTCGACGAGCCGGTGAAAAACGCTGCTTCGCGGGAGGGGACGGACGATTTCTCCTTCGATCTGGAACAGGAGCTGGTGGGTGCGGTCGAAGCCGATCTTCACGCCCAGCCCCAGGCCAACTATTCCGAAAGCCAGGATCATTATCAGCCTGCGGCGCGCCAGAGCTATCAGCCGGCGGCGCAGCATGGCTGGACAGTGCCGCGCCAGCTGGCGGGCCGGGACGAGGAAAAGCTCGATTTCTCCGCTTCGCTCGAGAACGAGCTGAACCTTTCGCTCGATGACGATATCGAGCAGCCGGGGGATTTCTCCCTCGACGCGCCGTTCGAGACCGCTCAGCATGACGAGGAAGACTCGACGATTTACCAGCCGGCCTATGAGGCCGAGGATGAGGTCGCGCCGAACCTGGAAGACGAGCTCGAGCTGATGCTCGGGAGCCAGCAGGGCAGTGCCGCCGAGCCGGTACAGGCCTATGCGCCGCAGGCTCAGGCCTATGCACAGCAGGCCTATGCGCAAGCGCCGCACTATACGGCCGGCCACGGCGCGGCGCAGGCCCAGCCTGTTTCGGAGCCGCGTTATCCCTTCCCGCCGTCCCGCTCCTATGCCGCCCCGGCGCCGCAACCTGCCGAGCCGCGCTATGAGCCGGCTGCGCTGCATCAGGAACCGGCGGCATCGCAGGGCTGGGACGAGCCGCAGCTCGACGAGGATTTCTTCGCCGAGGATAATGCCGCGTACGTGGCCGAGACGGCGCCTGCCGCGCAAGCCGCCGCAGCCTATCCCAACCATTCCAGCTACCGCTACACGGCGCCTGAAGCTGCGCCGCAGGTGGAAACCGTATCGGTCGCCGAGGCGCGGGTGGAGCAGACGGATGCGCTCGACCTGCCTGAGGTGGAATATGAGCCGGAGCCGGCGGCGAATGCCGGCCTCACCGCGCTCGAAAGCGAGTTCGCGGAAGTTTTCACCTCCCTCGACGTGGAGGAGCAGACGCCGCAGCAGCCGGAAGCCAAGACGGACCGCGCCTTCGAGGACATCTTCAACGATGTCTACGGAGCCTATGGCGCGGCCAATGCCGCCGAGGGGAACGCGCAGGCTGCCTACGCGGCTGACGATTACGCCCCGCAGGCATCCGGCACCCCGGGCGATTACTACAATCACTGGGCCAATTCCGGGCAGCAGGATTTCAGCTTCGACCAGCAATCGTCCGACGGTCTCGGCATACCCGCCGCGGCCAATGAGAACCAGTCCGGCTGGGGACGGCGCGGCCTGGTCTTCGCCTCGGTCGCGGGCGCAGCGCTGCTGATCGGCGGCCTTGGCTATTACGGCCTTTCCTCCGGCGGCACCGGCGCGCCTGTCGTCATTGCCGCCGACAGCCAGCCTACCAAGGTCCAGCCGGAAAATCCCGGCGGCGCGCCGGTGCCCAACCAGGACAAGGCGGTCTATGACCGGGTGGCGGGAACCGCGCCTGAGGCACCCGAGCAGAAGAGCCTCATCAGCAGTGAGGAAAACCCTGTCGATATCGCCCTGGCCGAGGATGAGGACGGCGGCGCGGAGGATAGGGCGGTTAATGACCGCGTCCAGCCATCGGCGCTCGAAACCACCGTCGCCAATAATTCCACCCCGCAGCCGGCGCTCGTTCCGCGCCGTGTGCAGACCATGATCGTCAAGCCCGATGGCACCATCGTGCAGCAGGAAGCGGCCCCCGCCGCGCCTGCCGCCAGCGAGGTTGCAGCGCCGAGGGCGCGTCCGGCCGGTACGGAAGTGGCGGCGCTGACGCCCACCGCCGCTCCCGCTAATGCCGCCGACAATGCCCCGGTGCAGACGGGTGCGATCCCGCCACGGGAGGTTCAGACGCGGCAAACCCCGCCGCCGCCCGCCAATGCGGCACAGGCTCCCGCTGCCCCGGCCCGTGTGGTGAAGACGCAGGCAATCACGCCGGAAAGCGCGGCCGCCAAGCCGAAGAACGTGCCGGTCGTGCCGTCGCGTCCCGCCGAGCAGCCGACGCGCATCGTCGGCGACGCCACGCAGGCCTCAGGCCAGGCCAGGCCCACGCAGGTCGCTTCGGCGGCAGGCGCTGCGGCGACGGCAGCGGCAAGCGCCGGCGGCTATGCGATCCAGATCGCCTCGACGCCTTCGGCGGAAGACGCCAAGAAGAGCTATGCCAATTTGTCCCGCCGCTATGGCAATGTCATCGGCGGCCGCGGCGTCGATATCCGCCGCGCCGACGTGCCGGGCAAAGGCACCTTCTACCGCGTCCGCATCAATGCCGGGTCGAAGAGCGAGGCCATCGATCTTTGCACGCGGTATAAGGCGGCGGGCGGCAGCTGCTTTGTGACGCAGTAAGTTTCGCACCCTCCTTCCCCCCTTGCGGGGAAGGTGCCCGCGTTAGCGGGCGGATGGGGTGGTGACGTGTGCGCTTTTGCTGGAGACAGTGGCACAAACGTCACCACCCCCACCCGACCCTTCGGGCCACCCTCCCCGCAAGGGGGAGGGAGGGCGCGCATCCGCAGAGCAGCGGCGGTCACCAAGAGAATAATCCGTCAGCACCAGGTAACCAAACCCCATGATCCACTCCAAAGCACTCATCGCAGGCGTGTCCGGCACCAGCCTGACGGCGGATGAAATTGCTCTTATCCGCGATGAGCGGCCCTGGGGCTTCATCCTCTTCGCTCGCAATATCGGCGAGGCGAAGCAGGTTTCGGATCTCACCGCCCATCTGCGCGAGCTGACGGGGAGGCCGACAACGCCTGTCTTCATCGATCAGGAAGGCGGGCGGGTGCAGCGGCTCCGGCCGCCTCTTGCGCCGAACTATCCGCCCGCGGCGGAGCTGGGCGAGATCTATCGCCGTGATGAGCAGGGCGGATTGCGCGCGGCGTGGCTGATGTCGCGGCTCCATGCCTTCGATCTCATGCGGCTCGGCATAAACGCCGATTGCCTGCCGGTGCTTGATGTGCCGGTGGAGGGCGCGCATGATGTGATCGGTCACCGCGCCTATGCCAAGGACCCGCATGTCGTCGCCGCGCTGGGGCGGGCGGCTGCCGAGGGGCTGCTTTCCGGCGGAGTCCTGCCGGTCATGAAGCATATTCCCGGCCATGGCCGCGCCTTTGCCGACACGCACAAGGAACTGGCGAAGGTCGATGTGCCGCTCTGCGATCTCGAAGAGCATGACTTCCTCCCGTTCAAGGCGCTCGCGGACCTGCCGATGGCGATGACCGCCCATGTGATCTTCACGGCGATCGATCCGGCCCACCCCGCGACGCTCTCTCCTACCGTTGTCGAAACCATCATAAGGGACTTCATCGGCTTCGACGGGCTTCTGATGAGCGATGACATCTCCATGAAGGCGCTTTCTGGGGATTTCGGGGATTTGACCGACGCAATCTTTGCCGCCGGTTGTGATGTTGTGCTTCATTGCAACGGGGTTATGGAAGAGTTATCCAAGGTGGCGGCGCGCGCGCCCGTCCTTGACGGCAAGACGAAGCAGAGGGCTGAACTCGCCGAGATCTTCGCCGGCGAGCCGGATTTGTCTGACGAGGCGGAACTGCGCGAAGAGTTTCAAGGCTTCTTTCAGGCGGTCGCGTAAAAGGGATAGTCAGGTTTGGCGGCAGGCGCGAAAGCGACAGGCAGGGACGATGCGGCGGCGCCGATGGAGGCGCTGTGGCTGACCGATGCCGAGCGCGCCGAGAGCGAGCCCGCGCTCGTCATCGACGTGCAGGGCTTCGAAGGCCCGCTCGACCTGCTGCTCCATCTGGCCCGCAGTCAGCGCGTCGACATGGCGCGCATCTCCGTGCTGGCGCTGGCGGAGCAATATCTCAAATTCATCGATGAAGCGCGGGAACTGCGGCTGGAACTGGCCGCCGATTATCTTGTGATGGCGGCATGGCTGGCCTATTTGAAGTCGAAGCTGCTGATCCCGAAAGCGCCCGGCGACGAGGGCGAGAGCGGCGAGGAAATGGCGGCGGTGCTGCAATTCCGCCTGAAGCGCCTCGAGGCCATGCGCGACGCGGCGGTAAAGCTCGTCAACCGCAACCGGCTCGGGCGCGACGTCTTCGCGCGCGGCATGCCGGAAATGGTGGTGGTGGAAAAGAAGCACCAATTCTCCGCCACGCTCTACGATCTGCTGACGGCCTATGCCACGCAGCGCCAGCGGCAGGCGGTGAGCCGCGTCGAGATCGCGCAGCGCAGTGTCTGGTCGCTCAAGGAGGCGCGCACCATCCTGACGCGGATGATGGGTGAGATCAGCGATTGGACGGCACTCGACCAGTTTCTTATCGCCTTCATTCCAAATCCGCGCGACCGGGCGACGGCGCTTGCCAGTTCCTTTGCGGCAAGCCTGGAACTGGTGCGCGAAGGCAAGATCGAAATCCGTCAGGAATCGCCGTTCAAACCGCTTTACATGCGCAAGAAGCCGGGCTCTTCTTTCGAAGACGAGGAGGCGGGCGATGTCTGAAAAGGGCAGGGCGCAAATCATGACATTGCCGGGTCTGGAAACGGACGCGGCTGACGACACGATGGCGCAACTGGCGCTGCGCGAAGCCGTGCGCATGGTCGAGGCGCTAATCTTCGCTTCCACCGATCCGGTGACCGAGCGGGCGCTAATCGAGCGGTTGCCGTCGAACATCGATCTCACCAAGGTGCTGAAGGCATTGCAGGCCGATTATGTGAGGCGCGGCGTCAATCTGGTGCGGGTGGGTGATGCCTGGGCCTTCCGCACCGCGCCTGATCTCGCCTTTCTCATGAACCGCGAGGCGGTGCAGCAGAGGAAGCTGTCGCGCGCCGCCCTGGAGGTGCTCGCCATCATCGCCTATCACCAGCCGGTGACGCGGGCGGAGCTGGAAGATATCAGGGGCGTCGAGACCTCGAAGGGCACGCTGGATGTGCTGATGGAGACAGGCTGGGTCAAGATGCGCGGCCGCCGCCGCGTGCCGGGCCGCCCCGTCACCTATGGCACGACGGAAAGCTTCCTCGACCATTTCGGCCTGCCTGACATCCGTGACCTGCCGGGCATGGAGGAACTGCGCGGGGCAGGGCTGCTGTCGGCCCGCATGCCGCCGCAATTTTCGATCCCCATACCATCGGTCGACCCGGACGAACTCACCGACGACGAGGAGCCGCTCAACGATATCGATCTGGAGGAGCTGGGGCTGTTGCCGCCGAAGGGGGAGGGGTAGGGGGCATGTTTTGATGGAACCGCTTGGATGCCCTTTGGCACCGTTGCGGTAGCGGAGCCGGAGAGGCATGGATTCCTGTGACAAGCACAGGAATGACGGCTGCTTTGTTGTTGGTCGCCAATTTCCAGCCGTTCCGCTTGGCAAGAACGGTTTTCAGTTGCGCAGGATATCTCCACCCCGTCATTCCTGTGCTCGTCACAGGAATCCATGCCTCAACAACGATGTTGTTTTAAACGGCGCAGAATGCGGGACCGTTTATTATTCCGTCGAACCATTATCATGCACGCGTGCCTGCAGGCGACTTGGGCAATGAATGCTGACAAGCGTCGGTGTCATAAATCAGTGTCACAAATCAATGTAACACGCGGCAAATTCGCCATTGTGATGATCTCACGGTATGGTTCTGTTTGAATCATGCTGATAAAACGCTTACATCAATCACGGATCGTGATCCGGGGTAACCAAGAGGAAAGTTATGGGCAGTTTTTCAATCTGGCACTGGCTGATCGTGCTTGCCGTCGTGCTTCTGCTGTTCGGCCGTGGCAAGATACCTGAGCTGATGGGTGACGTGGCCAAGGGCATCAAGAATTTCAAGCAGGGCATGGCTGACAATGACGAGGCCGACACGGCCGATGCGGCCCGGACCATCGACAACAATCCCGACCAGCCGGTTTCTTCCGTAAACGCGAAGAAGACCTCGAAATCCTGAGGGTGTTCAACCGCATGATCGTGTCCAAAAAGCCTTCGACTTTTTGGGATCATGCTTTCATTCCCGGGCGGCTTTTTTGCCCGCGCGGGCAGGGACGGTATCATGCTTGACGTCGGTTGGTCCGAAATCCTGGTGATCATGATCGTCATCATCGTGGTCGTCGGGCCGAAGGACTTGCCCAAGATGCTGCGGGCCTTCGGCAAGGCGACGGCGCGGATGCGCAGCACCGCGGACGAGTTTCGCCGACAGTTCGATGAAGCGCTGCGAGAGGCTGAACTGGAGGACGTGAAGAACGTCGTCGAGGACGCACGCCGTCTCGATCCGCGCACCGACATCAAGAAGATGTTCGACCCGATCCGCTCCGCCGGGGAAGATCTGCGCCAAAGCCTGCATGGCCCGGTTGCCGGGGCGACGCCGGCAGAGGATGTCGTCACGCTGGTTCCCCCGCCACCGCCCGAGCCGGTTCCCTCCGCGCCTCCGCCCGCCACCCTTGCGACGACGCCCGTCGCCACTGTGCCCGCCGTACCCGTGAGTACCGCAACCGTACCGGCCAGTACGCCCGTCGCCGCGACGGAGCTGGCTGCGGTCAAGAAGCCCGCGCGGGCGGCGAAGAAGACGGCGGCTCCCAAGGCCGCGACCGCTTCTTCCAAAGAGGCCGGTGAGCCTGCCGCCAAGCCTGCCAGACGCACGGCCAGAACGCCAAAGGCCAAAGCAGACGAGACAAAAGCGTGACCCGCGAAGACGACGAAATCGAGCAAAGCGCCGCGCCGCTGCTGGAGCACCTGATCGAATTGCGCCGCCGGTTGATCTGGGCGATCGTGGCGTTCTTTCTGGCTTTCATCCTGTGCTTCTCCTTGGCGAAGCATCTGTTCAATCTGCTCGTGCTGCCCTATCAATGGGCGATCGCCTGGGCTGGCATGGACGCCTCTAAGGCAGAACTCATCTATACCGCGCCGCAGGAATTCTTCTTCACGCAGGTGAAGGTGGCGATGTTCGGCGGGGTCGTGCTCGCCTTTCCGGTCATCGCCTCGCAAATCTATAAATTCGTCGCGCCCGGCCTTTACCGCCATGAGCGCGCGGCTTTTCTGCCGTTCCTCATCGCATCGCCCATCCTGTTCCTCATGGGCGGCGCGCTCGTCTATTTCTTCTTCACGCCGATGGTGATGTGGTTCTTCCTCGCCATGCAGCAGACGGGCGGGGGCGGCGAGGTGCAGATTTCACTGCTGCCGAAAGTGTCGGAATATCTCAGCCTCATCATGACGCTGATCTTCGCCTTCGGCCTCGTGTTCCAGCTTCCTGTCGTCACCTCGCTGCTGGCGCGGGCCGGCCTCGTCAGTTCACAGGCGCTGAAAGAGAAGCGAAAATATGCCATCGTCATCGCCTTCGTCGTCGCGGCGGTGCTGACGCCGCCTGACCCCGCGAGCCAGATCGGCCTTGCCTTGCCGACCATCCTTCTCTACGAGATTTCCATCTGGATGGCGCGATTGATCGAGCGGAAGCGCGAAGCCGAAGCCGGGAAGCAGGACTCGGATAATCTTCCTTCCGTAAACGATTGATTTTGCGTTTCTCATGAATCGTCGCTCTCCTCGCGAGAGCGTAAACCTAATTATTTGAAGGCAATCGCTCCCCTTGCGGGAACGTGGTGGAACCATGCTCGATATCAAATGGATACGCGAAAACCCTGAGGCACTGGACGAGGCGCTTGCCAAGCGCGGCGCCGCGCCGCTCTCTGCCGATCTGATCGCGCTCGACGAAAAGCGGCGCCAGCATGTCGGCAAGGTGCAGGAGGCGCAGGAGCGCCGCAATTCCGCATCCAAGGAAATCGGCAAGGCGATGGCGCAGAAGGATAGCGCCACCGCGGAGAAGCTGAAGGCCGAGGTCGCGGAGCTGAAAGGCTGGCTGCAGCTCGCCGAGGAGGAGGAGCGCCGCCTCGATAAGGAGCTTGCCGACGCGCTCGCCGTCATCCCTAACGTGCCGCTCGAGGACGTGCCCGCCGGTAAGGACGAGGCGGACAATGTCGAAATCCGCCGCGCCGGCAATATCCGCAACTTCGCCTTCGAGCCGAAGGAGCATTTCGAGATCGGCGAGGCGCTGGGCTATATGGATTTCGAGCGGGCCGCCAAGCTCTCGGGCAGCCGCTTCACGGTGCTGAAAAGCCAGCTTGCACGGCTGGAGCGCGCGCTCGGTCAGTTCATGCTCGACCTGCATACGCGCGAGCATGGCTATACGGAAGTGATGCCGCCGCTGCTCGTCAACGACGCCACTATGTATGGCACCGGGCAATTGCCGAAATTTTCCGAGGACTTGTTCCGCACCACCGATGGGCGTTGGATGATCCCCACCGCCGAGGTGCCGCTGACCAATCTGGTGCGCGAGGAGATCCTCGATGTGAAGGATCTGCCGATGCGCATGACCGCGCTGACGCCCTGTTTCCGCTCGGAGGCGGGATCGGCGGGGCGCGATACGCGCGGCATGCTGCGCCAGCACCAGTTCTGGAAGGTGGAGATGGTGTCGGTCACCGATGCCGAAAGCTCGCTGGCCGAGCTTGAGCGGATGACGGCTTGCGCCGAGGAGGTGTTGAAGCGCCTTGGGCTGCCGTTCCGCACCATCGTGCTTTGCACCGGCGATATGGGTTTCGGGGCGCGCAAGACTTATGACATCGAGGTCTGGCTGCCGGGGCAGAAGGCCTATCGCGAGATTTCGAGCTGCTCGGTCTGCGGCGACTTCCAGGGCCGGCGCATGAATGCGCGCTACCGGCCGGAAGGCGAGAAGAACACCCGTTTCGTCCACACGCTCAACGGTTCGGGCGTGGCGGTTGGGCGGGCGCTGATCGCGGTTCTCGAAAACTATCAGGAGGCCGATGGCAGCGTGACGGTTCCCGAAGCGCTTATCCCCTATATGGGCGGTTTAACGAGGATTATAGCCGCATGATTGTGGCAAAAGCCCTCTCTATCGCTCCCGGATCGTGGCGGAATCGAGGCTAAATGACGGCGAAACTGACGGAACGGGAGGAATTCGCCGCCTTCGTGCTTCGGATGCGCGGGCGCGGGCTCAACGATCCGCGCCTCTTCGCCGCCGTCGAGGCGACGCCCCGGCGCGGCTTCGTCAATCCGGTCTGGGCCGACGTCGCCTACAAGAACCGCACCATTCCGCTCGACTGCGGGGAGTATATCGAAGGGCTCGATGACCAGGCGCGGATGATCTCGGCGCTCGGCGTGGAGGAGGGGCATCGCGTGCTGGAAATCGGCACCGGCTCCGGCTACACCGCCGCGATCATGGGCCGGCTCGGCGGGCGCGTCACCACGCTCGAGCGCTACAAGACGCTGATCGACCAGGCGCGCCAGCGGCTGACGGCGCTCAAGATCGAAAATGTCCTGATAAAACAGGCAGATGGGCGACACGGACCTCCGGGTGGCGGCCCCTTCGACCGCATCATCGTCTGGCCGGCCTTCGACAGCCTGCCGCGCCATTTCGTCGATCTCATTGCCAGCAATGGCGTGATGGTCGCACCCATCGGTCCGGGCGACGGCCAGCAGGTGGTCGCGCGCCTCTCCAAGACCGGCAGCCGCTTCGAGCGCGAAGACCTGATGCTTGTGCGCTACCAGCCCTTCATCGAGGGCGTTGCGTCGGTGCTTTGAGGAAGAGCAAGGGAGTATGGTTAAAGGTTAACATATTGCCCTATTCGCGGGGGCTCCACTCCCTTAGATTTCTAATAAAGATCGTACCGTTTTAACGCCCCGGTAAGATTAACGCGCTTTAATTCACCATGCTTCGAGTATGAGTATGGACGGGTTGAGCATGCGTTTCAGGGTAATGGACCAGACGTCGCAGCGGCTTTTGCGCAATGCCGCGATCGTCTTGATCGCCGGGTTTGGCGCTGGTTGCAGCGCTGACGTGATGCGTTTCACCGACGGTATCTATACGGGATCGACGCCGAACCAGCGTTCGGTGATCAACAAGCCGGCAGCAGCGCAGCCTTATCCGCCCGCGGTGGACAGGGGTTACACCGGCTCCATCAATCGCGCCGCCGTGACGCCGGTCACGCGCAGCCCGGGGGTTGAGCGCGCGAGCCTGCCGCCCGTGTCGCAGGCTCCGGTCGCCGCTGCTCCCGCCACGCCGCCCCGTCAACCCGCGCCCGTCGCAGCGAGCGCGCCGCGCACCGTCCAGCCTGCGCCCGTCCAGCAGATGGCTTCGGCCAATCCAGCCCCGGTCAGGAGCGAAGCGGGCGAAGTCATCGTCCAGCCCGGCGAATCGCTGTTCGGCATTGCCAACCGCGTCGGCGTGTCGCCCAATGCGCTGATGCAGGCGAATGGCATAACGGACGCCAACAGGATCCAGGCTGGTCAGCGGCTGAAGCTGCCGGGCGGGCAGGGCGCACCTAGCCGTGGCGTCATCGCTGCCGACGGCACGAGAACGTCAGGCAATGGCGGCGCGCCGGTGAAGGAAACGGCGCAATTGCCGCAGAATCCGCGCGCTCCGGCGCCGCGTCCCGGCAATAGCGACGTGGCAATCCTGCCGCAAACGCCTGCCATCAAGGAAAAGCAGCCGGGCGTCGTTGCGCAAGCTTCGACCGCGCCCGCCACCACCACGCCCCCGGCAAAGGCGGGCAGTTACACGGTGCAGAGCGGCGATTCCCTCTATGGGATATCGCAGAAGACGGGCGCGTCCGTCGAGGCGATCAAGAAGGCGAACGGCCTTGCCAATGGCGCGATCCGTGTCGGCCAGTCGCTGGTCATCCCCGGCGCCGCGCCTGCTGGTGCAACGCAGGTGGCTGCCGCGCAGCCGCCCAAGCTCGATCAGGTGAAGACCGGATCGACGCCCCCTCCTGCTGCGCCGCAGGCCCAGCCGCAGCCCGCGCCGTCGAGCGTCAAGCCCTATACGCCGCCGCAGACCAGCAATAAGGTCATCGAGGATGCAGAAACCGACGTGGCCTCGGCGCCATCCGCGACCGGCATCTCGCAGATGCGCTGGCCGGTGCGCGGCCGCGTGCTCTCCAGCTTCGGCCAGCGCGAAGGCGGCTCGGTCAATGACGGCATCGACATCATGGTGCCGGAGGGCACGCCGGTGAAGGCGGCCGAAAACGGCGTTGTCATCTATGCCGGCGACGGTCTCAAGGAATTCGGCAACACCGTGCTGGTGCGCCATGAGAACGGCCTCGTCACCGTCTACGGTCATAACAGTCAGATCACGGTCCAGCGCGGCCAGAAAGTGCGCCGCGGAGAAGAGATCGCCCGCTCCGGCATGAGCGGCAACGCCAAATCGCCGAAGCTGCATTTCGAAGTGCGCAAGAACTCCGCGCCGGTTAATCCGGCGAAATATCTCGAATCGTAATGGGAGCGGAGCTGGTTTAGGCGACTTCCTGCCGTCATTCTCGGGCTTGTCCCGAGAATCTACCATAAGAAAAAGGATAAGCGACCACCGTACCGACAGGCTACCTCTCGGTAGATTCTCGGGACAAGCCCGAGAATGACGGTCGGAGGGACTAATCCATCGAATCGCCGCTGCCGGCCGCGGCGTCGGCACTGGCGCTGTTGGCGAGCACTTCGACTTCCTCGTCCTGGCCTGACGTCACCTTGAAATCGCGCTGGTAGATGCGGTCCTTGTTCTTGGCGATGGCGATATATTCGCCTTCCGCCAGCACCATGGAGGCATAGGCGCCGACGCTTTCGCGCACCGGGTCGCCCGATGTGTTGACGATCGACCAGGATGTGTCCGCCATGGCCTCGCCGCCGCGCTCGCGCACCAGCTTCAGCGTGACCTGCGCGGCGCGATGTTCGACCGTCGCCTCGGTCAGCTTGCCTGCCTCGACGCGAATATCGGCGCGGATGATGGCGTTGGCGGTGCCGTAATTCGAGACAACATGATAGGTGCCGGTGTTGAGCCGCACGACGCTGTTCGGCTTCACATTGGGAAGGATCAGCGAGCGGTCGTTCGCATTGTCCTCGTCGCCTTCATAGATCGAGAAGCGCAGAAGCTTTTCCGGGATATGGCCGCCATCTGGCAGCACGGCGTTGAGCTTGAGGCCTCCGGCATCGAGTATCATGCTTTCACGCCTTATGCCCTTGTGCATGGTGATGCGCTTGGTGGCGCCCGCGCGGCCATAGGCGACATGCACGAGATAGCTGCCCTCCGGCAGATGGAACGAAGCGGTGCCGCCCTTCGCCGTGGCGACCAGCGGTAGCTTGTCGTCGTCGCCGGGGTCGGGCGAGAAGACGCGCCAGACGAGGCCGCGCTGGATATCCGGATCGCCATCCCTCAGCTTCGCTTCCAGGATCAGCTCGGCGGTGTTGGCGAGCGGCCGGTTTTCCGGCGCCTGCGGGTTGGCATATTCGCTGATGCCGGGCAGTTTCAGGTTTGGCGCAGCCTGCTTCTCCTGCGCCATGCCTGGTGAGGCGAAGGCGAGCACGAGGGTCCCCGTGACATGCGGAAGACGCTGCAAGAGAAATGACAGACGGAGAAATCCCATAGCCCAAGTTTTGGGCCCAAACGGATGGCAATTTCAAGGCTGAAATTCCCTGTCTTACGCTTTATAAGACCGGGGCTCGCCCGTCCCCAACAAGGATCAGCATCTTGACCTCTCCCATTCTCGATTTTCTCCTGCAGCGCAGTTCCACCCCCATTTCGGCCATAGGCGAGCCGGGCCCCAGCGACACCGACATCGAGACGATGATTCGCGCCGCGATCCGTGTGCCGGATCACGGGCGGCTGACGCCCTGGCGCTTCGTCCTTTATCGCGGCGCGGCACGCGAAGAGGTGGGGCGCTATCTGGCAAGTCTCGCAGAAGAGCGGGAAGGGCCACTGCCGGAAGCCCGGCGCGAACAGGAGCTGAAGCGCTTCGCCCGCGCGCCGCTGGTCATCGGCGTCATCTCCTCGCCGGTCGCCCATGAGCGCATCCCCGAATGGGAGCAATTCCTTTCGGCGGGAGCGGCGGCGATGAACCTTTGCATTGCCGCCAATGCGCTCGGCTATGCCACGAACTGGATCACCAACTGGTACTCTTCGGATGAGAAGGGACGGCAGCTCCTCGGCCTTGCGCCGCATGAGCGGGTGGCGGGCTTCGTCCATATCGGCACCTGCGACATGAAGGTGCCGGAGCGTCCGCGCGCCGAATTCGCCGACGTCGTTTCCGACTATGCGGGGCCGTGGCGGGAAGGGAACTGACATGTTCTACGAACCGCGCAATGGGCACGGCCTGCCGCACGATCCCTTCAAGGCCATCGTCGCGCCGCGGCCCATCGGCTGGATATCGACGCGCTCGAAGGCAGGGGCGGTCAATCTCGCGCCCTATTCCTTTTTCAATGCGATTTGCGACAAGCCGCCGCTCGTGCTCTTCTCATCGAGCGGGCGCAAGGACAGTCTCACCTTCATCGAGGAGACCGGCGAATTCGCCGTCAATCTCGTCACCGAGGACCTCCTCGAAAAGATGAACGCAAGTTCCGTCAACGCGCCGCGCGGGGTGAGCGAGTTCGACTATGCGGGTTTGACGCCGGTTCCGTGCAATCTTATCGGCGCGTTGCGCGTGGGCGAGGCCCATGCCGCGCTCGAATGCGTGGCGACCGACATCAGGGAAGCGATCGACAGGCACGGCAAACGGTGCGGCAACTGGCTGGTGACGGGCGAGGTGGTCGGCGTGCATCTCGATGAGGCGATTCTGACCGATGGCATGATCGATATGCGCAAGGCAAAGTCCGTCAGCCGCCTGGGGTATATGGATTTTGCAACCACCAGCGAAGTGTACCAGATGCTGCGGCCGCGGTGGGAAGGAGGCTCATGATTAGAGTCTGTCAGGGATAATCGGAAGCGGTTTTGCCTCTGCCGTCATCCTCGGGCTTGTCCCTGATATCTGCGACGGTACGGTTTTCAGGACGGTCATCGCTATTCTCGCTCTTATTGCAGATCCTCGGGACAAGCCCGAGGATGACGGAAGAGGCTTGTTCTGCCTCGCGATTCATCCTGTATCTGACAGACTCTATATGGAATCGCGAGGCGCCCCCCTCTGTCCTGCCGGACATCTCCCCCGCAAGGGGGGAGATTGGCTAGCACGACGATCATCGCCCATCTTGCATCGTTTACGATTGGCGGAAGCGGAAATGACAGCGTAATCTCCCCCCCTTGCGGGGGAGATGTCCGGCAGGACAGAGGGGGGCGACGTAGGGCGCCAGCGTTTCCACTTCAGCAAAAAACTATCCCCCAAACGCCGCATTGATAACCGGCACCTGCGCCGGGTCAATCGCGAGCTTGGCAGTGAAGCCGTCGCGCGCGGCGGCGGCGCATTCTTTCCCCAGCCCGGCTTCGTCTCGCAGATTGGCATAGGGCGTGTCGATGGCGGTCACGCCGGCGGCTTTGGCGCCAAGAAGCGTAAGCGTGCGCGCGAGGCGGAGGGGCTCGATATAGACGCCGTCTTCATCGCGTGCCGTCCGTGCCCCGATTGCGCCTGCAAGGCTCATGGCATCCCAGCCAAGGCCAGTCAGTCGCGGCGTCGAATCGCGGTAGTCCGTCGACAGCGTCCCAGCGGCATTGGCGGCGGCGATGGTGATGATTTGCGTGGAGCCTTCATCCAGGCCCGCTTCAGCCTCATATACATTGAGCCGGGCCGAAAGCCTGACGATATCGGCAGGGCCGTTCGATTGCGGCAAAAAGACCCCGTGCGGCTTCATCGGTAGGAGGAGGGCAGCGAGATCGTCGGCATCGGCCATGCCGAGGCGCACATAAAGCGGGGCGGCGTCTTTCACTGCATCTTGCAGCAAGCCGGCCATTTCTGCCCTCGCCGTTGCCGGATCGAGAATGAGCGCGTCGGCGCCGCTCAGAAGCGCTTTCTCCAGGGCGGTTTCCGAATCGCCTGAAACAAGCAGCAGCGAGCGCATCAGGCCGCGCTCGCCCGCGTCAGCATCATGGCCTGCCGCCGGCAGCGGGTGACCAGCACATCATGCTGGTTGAAGCCGCGATGCTCGAACTCGATGATCCCGCGCTCGTCTTTCGACCGCGAAGGCCGTACGGCGATAACCTCCGTCTCCACACGTATCGTATCGCCATGAAAGACCGGGGCAGGGAAGGCGACCTCGCTCATGCCGAGATTGGCAAGCGCCGTGCCGAATGTGGTATCATACACCGAAATGCCTATCACGAGCCCCAGCGTCAGCATGGGGTTGACGGTGGGCCGGCCATACTCGCTCTTTCCGGCAAAGTGGTGATCTATATACAGGGGCTGCGGGTTCAGCGTCATCGTGGAGAACAGCATATTGTCTCCCTCGGTGATGGTCTTGCGCATGGCATGACGGAACACTTGGCCCAACTCGAATTGCTCAAGATATAATCCCGGCATTGAAGCTTCTCCTGGAACTGATCGGGTTGATGGCGGCCCGCACACGACGGCTGGGGCGCATGAGCGTCCCCATCTGCGAACCCGCCTCGCCCAATCTGAAGCCCCCACGCAAACCGGCGATGACGGGACTCATGCCCCGCTTTTGAAGATTAGAAAAAGCTTATAATCAGTTGTGCCAACGGGCAAGCCCGACAACCGACAAAGCTTGCCGGTGGGGAACATTTCACAGTCGCGGTCGTTCCGCCAGTTTCCTGTTTCTTCGCCGCTTCAGTAACGCCCCAAATTAACCTTTCGGAAACCATACGTCCAGAAGAGCGGGGAAAACTTTCTTGACATTGGAACATGAATAGAACAAAAAGAGAAATATAAGCGAACAAGAGGAGCGCAGCCATGAGCGATCTCATCCATGACGTTTTGTCCTTCGTTTCCATCAGCCTGTTTATCGCCACATTCGCCATCTGGGTCAGCGCCCTCTGAGGAGGCTGTTGAAGCCACGCGTCTTTGTCTGGACAGGTTGCCCGCATGGTCCTTAAGACTAAAGAGTGAGGCGGCTTGGAGTCGCCTGCCTTAAGCATAGGGAATGGACACGTGGCGGACGGTTCACAGGGAAATATCGGGCAGGTGGGGACGGGCAGGGCAGGGCCACGCTTCATCCATCTCAGGGTCCATTCCGCCTATTCGCTGCTCGAAGGCGCGCTGCAGATCGGGAAGATCGTCTCTCATGCCGTGGGGGATGGCGCGCCGGCGATTGCGATCACCGACACCAACAATCTGTTCGGGGCGCTGGAATTCTCGCAGAAAGCTGTCAAGGACGGTGTGCAGCCGATTGTCGGCTGCCAGCTCGATATCGGCTTCGGCGATAGCGGCGACGACAACCGCCATGCCGCGCGGCGCGAGGCGCTGGGGCTGGCGCCCATCGTGCTCATCGCCGCGACGGAGGCGGGCTATGCCAATCTGGTGCGTCTCGTCAGCCGCGCCTATCTCGACACATCGCCCGGCGATCCCGTTCATATCGAGGCGGGATGGCTTGAAGGCCGCGCGGATGGAATCATTGCGTTGACCGGCGGGGCGCTGGGCCCGCTCGGACGCGCGCTTGCGGCGGGACAGCCGGACCGGGCGCTTGCCCGGCTCAAATCCCTGCAGGGCTTCTTCGGCGACCGGCTCTATGTGGAATTGCAGCGCCCGGCGGGCTATGACCGGGCGCAAGAAGCGCGGATGGTTGAACTCGCTTATGCGCATGGCCTGCCGCTGGTGGCGACCAATGAGGCGTTTTTTCTCAAGAGTGCGGATTTCGAAGCCCATGACGCGCTGCTCGCCATCGCCGAGGGGCAGGTGCTCTCCTCCGACGAGCGCCGCCGCCTGACGCCGGATCATTATCTGAAGAGCCAGGCCGAGATGGTGGCGCTCTTCGCCGATCTGCCGGAGGCGCTTGACAATACGATCGAGATCGCGCGGCGCTGCTGCTATTATCCTGAAACGCGCAAGCCCATTCTGCCGCGTTTCACCGGCGAGGCCGACGATCCGGAGGCGGCGGTCAAGGCGGAAGCCGACGAGATGGCGCGGCAGGCGCGCGAGGGCCTGGCGATGCGGCTTGAGACGCAGGGCCTGGCGGAGGGCTATACGCGCGAGCAATATGCTGAACGGCTCGAATATGAGATCGGCATCATTACGCGCATGAAGTTTCCGGGCTACTTCCTTATCGTGTCGGACTTCATCAAATGGGCGAAAGCGCAGGGGATTCCGGTCGGGCCGGGACGCGGCTCGGGCGCGGGCTCGCTCGTCGCCTATGCGCTGACCATCACCGATGTGGACCCCTTGCGATTCTCGCTGCTGTTCGAGCGCTTCCTCAACCCTGATCGCGTGTCGATGCCGGACTTCGATATCGACTTCTGCCAGGACCGGCGCGGTGAGGTCATCTCCTACGTCCAGCGCAAATATGGCCGCGACCAGGTGGGGCAGATCATCACCTTCGGTACGTTGCAGGCCCGCGCCGTGCTGCGCGACGTCGGCCGCGTGCTCGAAATGCCCTATGGCCAGGTGGACCGGCTCTGCAAGCTCGTGCCGCAGAACCCGGCCAATCCGGTCACGCTTGGGCAGGCGATCGAAGGCGAGCCGAAGCTCGTCGAGGAGCGCGAGAAGGAGCCGGTGGTGGCCCGCCTGCTCGATATCGGGCTGAAGCTCGAGGGGCTTTACCGCCACGCCTCGACCCATGCGGCGGGTATCGTCATCGGCGACCGGCCCTTGTCGGAACTGGTGCCGATGTATCGCGATCCGCGCTCGGACATGCCTGTCACCCAGTTCAACATGAAATGGGTGGAGCAGGCGGGTCTGGTCAAGTTCGACTTCCTCGGCCTCAAGACGCTTACGGTGCTTCAGACGGCGGTGAAGCTCATCGCCCGTAAGGGCATCGAGATCGATCTTTCCAACCTGCCGCTCGACGACAAGCCCACCTATGAGATGCTGTCACGCGGCGAGACGGTCGGCGTGTTCCAGGTGGAAAGCGCCGGCATGCGCAAGGCGCTGATCGGCATGAAGCCCGATCGTATCGAGGATATCATCGCGCTCGTGGCGCTCTATCGGCCGGGCCCGATGGAGAACATTCCGACTTACAATGCGCGCAAGCATGGCGAGGAGGAAATCGCCTCGATCCATCCCAAGATCGATCATCTGGTTAAGGAGACGCAGGGCGTCATCGTCTACCAGGAGCAGGTGATGCAGATCGCGCAGGAGCTTTCCGGCTATTCGCTCGGCGAAGCGGACCTGCTTCGCCGCGCCATGGGCAAGAAGATCCGCGAGGAGATGGACAAGCAGCGCATCCGCTTCGTTGACGGCGCGGTGGAACGCGGGGTCGGCAAGGCGCAGGCCAACACGATCTTCGACTTGCTTGCGAAATTCGCGGATTACGGCTTCAACAAATCGCACGCGGCGGCCTATGCCATCGTGTCCTACCAGACGGCTTATCTGAAGGCGCATTTCCCGGTCGAGTTCATCGCGGCGTCGATGACCTACGATATGTCCAACACGGACAAGCTCAACGATTTCCGCCGCGAGGCGAACCGGCTGGGGATCGAGGTGGTGCAGCCTTCGGTGATGACCTCGTTCCGCCCGTTCGAAGTGGGCGAGAACAGGATTTTTTATTCGCTCGCCGCCATCAAGGGGGTGGGGGAAGCAGCCGTCGACCATATCGTCGAGAAGCGGCGCGAGAAGCCTTATGAAAGCCTCGAGGATTTCTGCGAGCGCATCGATCCGCGCGTCGTCAACCGCCGTGTTCTGGAAAGCCTGATCAATGCCGGTGCGCTCGACTGCTTCAAGCGCGACCGCGAGGCCATGATCGCCGGCCTCGACCGCATCATGGGCCATGCGCAGCGCACGCAGGAGAATGCCGTCAGCGGCCAGGCGGATATTTTCGGGCTCGGCGGCGGCCCGAAGGAGAAATTGCAGCTTCCGGCCGTCGCGCCATGGCTTCCCTCCGAGAAGCTCCATCGCGAATTCCAGGCGGTGGGTTTCTACCTTTCGGCTCATCCGCTCGACGAATATCGGTCGGTGCTGGAGAAGATGCGCGTGCAGAGCTGGGCTGATTTCTCCATCGCGGTGAAGCGCGGGGCGAGCGCCGGACGTCTCGCCGGTACGGTGACGGCCAAACAGGAGCGCAAGACCCGCACCGGCAACAAGATGGGCATCGTGCAGCTTTCGGATGCGACCGGCCAGTTCGAGGCGGTGCTCTTTTCCGAAGGCCTCGCGCAATATCGCGACCTCCTGGAATCCGGCAAGTCGGTGGTAATCACGGTTGCGGCGGAAGACCGGCCCGAGGGCATCTCCTTACGCATCCAGACCGTGCAATCGCTCGAGGACGAAGCAAGCCGCATCCAGAAGGCTTTGCGGCTATACTTACGTTCCAGCGAAGCGCTGCCGCATATCAAGCCGCATCTGTCGACGCGCGGTGACGGCCAGGTGAGCCTCATCGTCATCAAGGAGAACGGCCTGCGCGAGGTGGAAATCGAACTCCCCGACCGCTACCGCGTCACCCCTCAGATCGCCAGCGCCATAAAGGCGGTCCGGGGCGTGGTGGATGTGGAGCTGGTATAGCTCCACCAATCAATGCTCATTGCGCCTGCAATGCGGACAGCAGCCTGTCATAGCTTGGCGCAAGCGCTCTCATATGCGCCGCTGCTTCGCCGTCCGCTCCAATCGTCAGCGGATATTGCAGCGCGCCGATCAATTGCGCCTGTTCGGATGCGATAGTGGCGGCTTCGGTTTTGCCGATCCGGGCCAGGCAGGTCGCGGCATCTGCGAGCCGTCTGGCGCCGACGCGAATGGCGAAATGGATGAGATGGCCGCGCAGGTCCTCGTCTGGGCCGTGCTCGATCCTGCTCGCCAGGGCCATGGCGGCGTCGCCATTACCGAGCGTGCCAGGCGGAATATGGGCGGTGCGTTCCATGGAGAGCCAGCGGATTGCGCCGGGCAGGGACGCGCGGATGACGTCTTCCTCCGCCATCTCCCGGACGCGCCGGAAACCGGTTCGCATCGTGAAAGGCTCGCCATAATCGAGGGTTTCCGCGCGCCATGCGCTGAGAAAGTGATCCATGGGGAGGCAGGCGAAAGGATAACCCTGCGGGTCATGCATCCGCACCCTGTTGCCTTCGATGGCGAGCACGACCACGTAATGGTCCGCTCCGATTGCGCCTTTCATGCCCGGCTGGTGCTTGAGATGCCCCATTTCGACGGGGCCGGCCCAGACGGGTCCATTGGCGAGCGCGAGCCGGAGCCGGTCGAGGGCTTCCTCATCGCTTCCGCCCTTCGTCACCGTCGATTCCCAGCCCAATGCCGCGAGCGCATCATCAAAACCGGCTTCCGGCGTCCAGCCATAGGGATCGAAGAAGGGCAGGGCGCCGCCGACGAGCTGCATTCCGAAAGGGCTGCAGGTGGCGAATTCGATAATCGCCGGGGACGGCGCGTCCTCGCCGAACATCATGGCAAAGGAATTAGCATAGCAATAGGGGCCGGAGCCGATATAGGGGAAATGCTTCATGCGTGCCTCCAAACAGGTCGATAGAGGCAAGACAAGAGCGGCATTTTTCTCAAAATTGTCAACCCGCGCGCTCAGCCTTCCGCGCTTTCCGGCGGCGTTTCCACCCGGCCCTTGCCGAACGTATAGCCCGTTTCCACGGCCTTGTTGCCGAATTTCCCGCGCAGTTTGTCTATGGCGCTTTCGGCGACGGCGCGTTTGGTGGCCTGGCTGTCCACCAGATCGGGCGGGTCGGCGCGGCCGGCGTCGGAGAGGTCGCTGACGCCGATGCCGATCAAGCGGAACCTTGTTCCGTCTAGCTCCTTTTCCAGCAGGTTGAGCCCGGTGCGAAAAATCCGGTCGGCGAGTTGGGTGGGGTCGGCGAGCTGGCGATTGCGGGTTCTGGTCTTGAAATCCTGCGTCTTCAGCTTTAGCACCACGGTGCGCCCGGCGATGCCGCCGGCCTTGAGCCGCCGCGACACCTTTTCCGACAGCGCGCGCAGAATCGGCACGAGATCCTCGGCGGATGACAGGTCGGTGTTGAAGGTGGTTTCCGCCGAGACGCTTTTCATCTCGCTTTCCGGCTCGACGCGCCGCGTGTCCTGACCGCGCGCGAGGCGGTAAAGCCGCTGGCCCATCTGGCCATAGGCCTTCATCAGTGCCGTTTCGTCTATGTCCTGCAATTGGCCGATGGTGCGGATGCCGTCTCCTTGCAGGGTGGCGGCGAAGGCCTTGCCGACGCCCCAGATCAGCGTCACCGGCTTATCGCGCAGGAAGGAAACAGCTTCCTCCTCGCCGATGATGGAGAAGCCGCGCGGCTTTTCGAAATCGGAGGCGACTTTAGCCAGGAATTTGCAATAGGAGAGGCCGACGGAAATGGTGATGCCGATTTCGTCTTCGATGCGCCGGGCAAAACGAGCAAGCACGCGGGCAGGGGGATCGCGGTGCACCTTGTCTGTGCCCTTCAAGTCCAGAAAGGCCTCGTCGATCGAAAGCGGCTCGACCAGCGGCGTCAGCTCCAGCATCAGCCGCCGGATTTCGCGCCCCACCGCGACATATTTCTCCATATTGGGCTTGATCACCACCGCCTGCGGGCAGGCTTCCAACGCCTTGAACATCGGCATGGCCGAGCGGACCCCATGGATGCGGGCGATATAACAGGCGGTCGAGACGACGCCGCGCTTGCCGCCGCCGATGATCAGGGGCTTGTCCCGGAGCTCCGGGTTGTCCCGCTTCTCGACAGCCGCATAAAAGGCGTCGCAATCGATATGGGCGAGCGAAAGCCGGTAAAGCTCCTGATGGCGCACGAGCCTTGGGCTGCCGCACGCCTGGCAGCGCCGGCTCGCCGTGGAGCGTTGCAGCGCCAGGCAATCGCGGCAGAAGCCGGAAAGCGGATCGTTCGGCGCGCTTCCCGTGTGCATGGGCTACACCTGCCGGTCCCATGCCTCGTCGCCGCCGGGAAGGGCGTGCAGGGCGCGCTGCAAATCCGCGGGCTGGTTGCCGCTTGCCTCGCAGAAGCGCAACAGCGTCGGCTCATGGCCGAGATAGAATTGCAGCACACCCGCCAGGAAGCCCGGCTCACGTGCGGCCGCCCTGATGTCTTCCGCGCGGATGCCCGAGAGCGCGAGGAAGCGCGGCAGAAGCTCGTCGTCCTGCGCCAGAAAAGCCAGCGCCTGGATTGCGATGGCCTGCGCCGCATCGGCTTTGATATCAGTGTTCTTCATTTGTCCCGTCCCTGTCTGACGAATCTTTAGGGCTAGCCATTCCGTTCTGCAACTTTATACTAGGCTATCTTATAGCGGGCGCCGGTAGACATTTGCCTTTCGTCAATCAAATTGTTCTAAAGTGCAATTGGCTGGTTGGGCGGCATGGGGCGGGATTATTGCTGCGCGCAATGATAACAGAACTCAGGCGCGGCCATATTCGAGAAAGTTTTCAATGATAAAAAAAGTGATGATCGTTGAAGACAACGAGCTGAACATGAAGCTTTTCCGGGATTTGATTGAGGCGAGCGGGTATGAGACCATCCGCACCCGCAACGGCCTGGAAGCGCTGGAGCTCGCCCGGACGCACAGGCCGGATCTGATCCTGATGGATATCCAGTTACCGGAGGTCTCTGGCCTCGAGGTGACCAAATGGCTGAAGGAAGACGATGAATTACGCCATATCCCTGTGATCGCCGTTACCGCCTTCGCGATGAAGGGCGATGAGGAGCGCATCCGCCAAGGGGGGTGCGAGGCCTATATCTCCAAGCCGATATCCGTCCCCCGCTTCATCGAAACCATCAAATCCTATCTGGGCGATGTTTAGCCGCATTATGCGGTGCCGGGTGCTCCGCTCGGCCGCGAAATGCACTTGAAGGAACCTTCCGTGACCGCTCGCATCCTTGTCGTGGACGATCTTCCCGCCAATGTGAAGCTTCTCGAATCGAGGCTCCTCGCGGAATATTACGACGTCGTGTCTGCATCGAACGGCCTGCAGGCGATCGAGATCTGCCAGAGCAGCAATGTCGACATCGTGCTTCTCGATGTCATGATGCCGGGCATGGACGGGTTCGAGGTTTGCCGGCGCCTGAAGGACGACCCAAAGACCGTGCATATCCCCATCGTGATGGTGACGGCGCTCGACCGGCCGCAGGACCGCATCCGCGGGCTGGAAGCCGGCGCCGACGATTTTCTCACCAAGCCGGTGAAAGATCTGCAATTGCTGTCGCGCGTGAAAAGCCTGGCCCGGCTGAAAAGCCTGTCGGACGAGCTGCTGCTGCGCGCAGCCTCGTCGCGGGAAGCGGATATGGAGGCGCTGTTTCTTGCCCGCGCCGACGACACCGGGAAAGACGCAAATCTGCTGGTCATTGACGAGAATCCGGCTGCGGCGTTGCGGCTGAAGGCGCTGCTTTCGGTCGATAACCGGGCGGATGTGATCGCGGAGCCTTCCGCCGGGCTGCTCGGCGCGGTCGAGGGCAGTTATGATTGCGTGATTGTCGCCACCGGCTTCGCCGATTACGATCCCTTGCGGCTGTGCTCACAGATGCGCGCGATCGAGCGCACGCGGCTTCTTCCTGTTATCCTCATCACCGACCCCGGCGAAACCGACCTGGTCGCCCGGGCGCTTGATCTCGGCGTCAATGATTATCTGATGCGCCCGCTCGACCGCAATGAGCTGCTTGCCCGGGTGCGCACCCAGGTGAAGCGCAAGCGCTATAACGATCTCCTGCGCAAGAGCCTGAGCCGCACCATCGAGATGGCCGTGACCGACAGCCTGACCGGGCTCCATAACCGCCGCTATCTCGACGGGCATATGCCGACGCTTTTCGAGCGGTCGGTCTCGCGCGAGCGCCCGCTCTCGGTGCTGATCATCGACGTGGATCATTTCAAGCGGATCAACGACACGTTCGGCCACGATGCCGGAGACGACGTGCTGCGCGATTTCGCCGGCCGACTCAACCGCAATATTCGCGGGATCGACCTTGCCTGCCGCTATGGCGGCGAGGAGTTCGTCGTGGTGCTGCCCGATACGGACCAGCGCATGGCCGCGGTGGTGGCGGAGCGTATCCGCGGCACCGTAGCTTCTACGCCCTTTGTCATCAGGAGCGGCACGGTAAGCGTGGATGTGACGATCAGCATAGGCATCGCTTCGTTGCAGCCGCGCAACGACAGTGTGGAAAAACTCTTCAAGCGCGCCGACACAGCCCTCTACGAGGCGAAGAAAAATGGGCGGAATCGGGTGGTAGGCGCGGTAGCATGATGCAAATTCGTTAATGCGTAAATACGCATTTACCATGTTTTGTGATATGGTTAGCAAAGTTTTAAGATTTAGTTGCTTTTTTCCCACATTTGAGCAAATTTCTACAGTGTAAGAGCGCGTAGCAGGAGCGACCGCGCAGGCAATGCCCCATGATGCTCAGGTCCGCCGCATCTCCTGGGTCCGTGGGGTCGGTCGGTCGGCGTTGGCACAAAAGTGGAATCCTCGTACCGCTGCCTCATCGCCGACCGACCCCCTTTTTGAACTTCCGTCATTCCTGTGCTTGTTACAGGAATCCGTGCCTCGACATCTCCACCAAAACAACGGTTCACATTGAAGATATCTGTCCATGGCTCGAAGGGGATATGTTTATATCCTGGCGTCGCAAAAGAACGGGACGCTTTACATCGGCGTGACGAGCGACCTGGCGGGACGACTGTTGCAACATCGTTCCGGGCAGGGTTCGCAGTTCGCATCCCGATACGGTGTCATGCGACTGGTGTGGTTTGACGAATATGAACTGATTACCGACGCCATCACTCGCGAAAAGACCATCAAGAAATGGCCCCGCCAGTGGAAGATCAATCTCATCGAGCAGAATAATCCTCATTGGCACGATATTGCTTGGCACCTCGTCTGATTTGAACCGTTGTGAGATGGAGATGTCAAGGCATGGATTCCTGTGACAAGCACAGGAATGACGGATTGCTTTAATGTCGCTAATAATCTTCAACCTTGCAGCCTGCACAACGGTTCTCGCTGAGAGTAGCCATCTCCACCTCCGTCATTCCTGTGCTTGTCACAGGAATCCATGCCTCGACATCTCCACAGCAACAGCGGTTTGGGCCGCACAAACAAAAACGCCGCCCTTTCGGACGGCGTTCTTCAAACCTAAAAACCAAGCGATTACTTGATCTTGGTTTCCTTGAACTCGACGTGCTTCTTCGCAATCGGGTCGTACTTACGCTTCGTCATCTTTTCCGTCATCGTACGGCTGTTCTTCGTCGTAACGTAGAAGAAGCCGGTGTCGGCGGTCGACAAAAGCTTGATCTTGATGGTCGTAGCCTTGGCCATTTTCTGAAGTCCTGCTCTTTTTAAATTGAAACCGCCTGCGATTCCGGCGATTTCATCCGGCAGCGGAAATTCGGCGCGACACTACGAATATACCGGCAAAAGTCAACCCCGCTTCTTGGACACAAATAGCCGGAGGAGCGCTATCAGCATATAAAGCGCGAAAAATATGCCGAGCACCACGGCGAAGCCCTTCGGCCCCATCGCATCCATGCCGATGCCGACTGCTTGCGGTCCCGCCAGCATGCCAAGCGCATAGCAGAAGACGAAGGCGGCGTTGGCAGAGGCAAGCTCGCGTCCGGTCAGCTTGGAGCCGAGATGCGCGAGGCCCACCGTATAGAGGCCCGCCACCACGCCGCCCCAGACGAAGAGGAGAGCGGCCACCAGATACCAGTTGCCGATGATGAAGGGCAGGATGGCCATGCCCGCAAGGCCGATCGCAGCGCAGACGATGAGGAGGTTGCGGCGGTCGCGCACCCGGTCGCTGACGATGCCAAGGGGGATCTGCAGGAGCACATTGCCGAGCCCGATCATGGTGAGCAGCAGAGCCGCCTCGCTTTCCGTATAGCCGACACGGGTGCCGAAGACCGGGAAGAGGGCGAAGCCGCCGGTCTCCACCGCGCCGAAGACGAAGACGGCTGCCGTCGCGGTCGGCACGGCGAAGATATAGGGCAGGAACGGCACATGCTCGCCATCGTCGAAATCCGGGCTGTCCCTCCAGGCGAGAAGCACGGGGATCGTTGCCAGCATGATGATGGCGAAGCCCGCGGCGAAGGGCATCATGCCCGTGCTGCCGATCTGGGAGAAGAGCCAGGGGCCTGCTGCGAAGCCGAGCGAGAGCATGGTGGCGTAAACGCCGAGCACCAGCCCGCGCTTTTCAGGCGGGGCGGAAGCGTTGATCCAGTATTCCGACAGGACGAAGAGGACGGTCAGCGAGAAGTGCAGCACGATCCGCAGGGCGAACCAGGCCCAGAGCGCATCGAAGAAATGGAAGCCGAGAAAGGCGAAGCCGCCGGTGAGAAGCATCGCCAGGATCGACCGCACCACGCCGAACCGTGCCGCGATGGGCGCGGCGAGCGGGGCGGCGGCGATGGAGGCAATGCCCGCCACGGCCGTGTTCGCGCCGATGAGGCTGGCCGAATAGCCGCGCGATTCGAGGAGCACGCTCAGGAGAGGAATGCCAAGGCCGATCGCCATGCCGACCGCGCTGATCGTGGCGATGGCAGCGGCGAGCGAGCGCCAGGCGGTGGGGTGGGCCGCGTCTGTCATTGGGAGACTCTTATTGGAGTGTTCCATTATCGAATGAAGGCCGCGGAGGTGCGCTCCCTCCTTCCCCCTTGCGGGGAAGGTGGCCGCGTTAGCGGACGGATGGGGGTGGTGACGTTTGCGCTTGCTTCGAAGAATGTAGCGTACGCGTCACCACCCCCACCCGACCCTTCGGGCCACCCTCCCCGCAAGGGGGAGGGAAGGGAGCCAAGCCGATTCGCGAACCACTAAAGATGCTCCGTCTCTCCGCCGAACCCATGCATATAATACGCCCATTGCAGCCCGATGGTGGCGCCCTTGAGCGGCTGCAGGAGGAGCAGCGAGAGGAGCACTGTTAGCGGTCCCCACATCGCCATATGCGCCCAGAGCGGCAGCGTGAGCGTTGCCTCGACGCCCATAAAGCCCGCGACCACGACATGGCCGACGATGAAGATCGTCAAATAAGCGGGGAGGTCGTCGGCGCGCTGGTGGTGATATTCCTCGCCGCAGGCCTCGCACGAGTCGACCGGCTTGACGAAGGCGCGGAACAGTTTGCCTTCGCCGCAATGCGGGCAGCGACCGCAGAAGCCGCGCCACATGGCTTGCAAGAGGGGGCGCTGCGGACGGGCGGCGGCAGTTGCGCCGCCGAAAACTTGGCGGTCATCGATTGACTGGTTCATTGGCGTCCTCTCCGCTTTGACCGGGGGATGCCTGACGGCTTGCCCCGGCGGCCACGCATGGCGCGGCTCGATTTATGGTGCGAGCGCATCGAGGCGGGCAGGGGATGCGGCTCCGAGACCATCTCGAAGCGGAGCGCCCCGGCTATCGGCAGCGCCTCGACCAGCCTGACATCGACAATATCGCCGAGGCGATAGCCCTTGCCGCTGCGTTCGCCGGCAAGGGTGTGGTTCGCCTCATCGTAGAGATAATACTCAGACCTAAGCGTTGAAATGGGGATGAAGCCATCTGCGCCATATGTCGCAAGCTGGACGAAGAGCCCGGCCTTGGTGACGCCGGAAATCCGGCCCTGGAACTCATTGCCGACCTGCCCGGCCAGATGATGGGCGATCAGCCGGTCGATGGTGTCGCGCTCCGCCGCCATGGCGCGGCGCTCGGTGGCCGAGATGAGCGCGGCAATCTCATCGAGATGCGCTTCCTCGTCCGATGTCAGGCCGCCGGGGCCGAGGTCGAGCGCCCGGATCAGCGCGCGGTGGACGATAAGGTCGGCATAGCGGCGGATCGGCGAGGTGAAATGCGCATAGCGCATGAGGTTCAAGCCGAAATGGCCGATATTGTCAGGATTATATTCGGCCTGGCTTTGCGAGCGCAGCACCACCTGATTGACCAGCTCTTCATGCGCGCTGCCCTCGACTTGGCTGAGGATCTTGTTGAACTGGCCGGGCTTCAACTGCGCGCCTTTGGCGAGGCTCATGTCGAGCGTGCGCAGGAACTCGCGCAAGGATTCCTGCTTGGCCATCGAGGGCGCGTCATGGATACGGTAGATCAGCTTCTGCCGCTGCTTTTCCAGCGTCTCCGCCGCGGCGACATTCGCCTGGATCATGAACTCTTCGATGAGCTTATGCGCATCGAGTCGGGGCGGAATGATAACCTTGTCCACCTTGCCCTCAGGCGTGAGGAGGATCTTCTTCTCCGGCAGGTCGAGTTCCAGCGGCTCGCGCGCGTCGCGCCCACGTTTGAGCGCTGCATAGGCCTCCCAGAGTGGCTTCAGCACCGTGTCCAGGATCGGGCCGGTCTTCTCGTCCGGCGCGCCGTCTATGGCCGCCTGCGCCTGTGTGTAGGCGAGGCGGGCGGCGGAGCGCATCATGATCCGGTGGAATTTGTGGGCACGCTTGCGGCCATCGGCAGTGAAGACCATGCGAACGGCAAGGGCAGGGCGGTCGACGAGTTCCTTCAGCGAGCAGAGATCGTTGGAGATCCGCTCCGGCAGCATCGGCACCACCCGGTCGGGGAAATAGACCGAATTGCCGCGCTTCAGCGCCTCGCGGTCGAGCGCCGTGCCCGGCTGCACATAGGCCGCCACATCGGCAATCGCGACCGTGACGATGTGGCCGCCGGGATTGGCGGGATCAGGGTCCGGTTCGGCATAGACCGCGTCGTCATGGTCCTTGGCGTCGGCGGGGTCGATGGTCACGAGCGGAACGGCGCGCCAATCCTCGCGATGCGCCATGGTCGCCGGTTTTGCCTCTTCCGCCTCGCGAAGCGCCGCTTCGGGAAACACATGCGGGATCTCGTGAGCGTGGATGGCGATCATCGATAGCGCCTTTTCGCTGTCCACCGAGCCCACTACATCGCGCACGCTGGCGCGGGGCAGGCCATAGCGCCCGGCGGCGCGGGCGACATCCACCTCGACCAGATCGCCGGGCTTCGCGCCATTGAGCGCATCGGCGTCAATGATCAGTTCCGGCTGGCGGCGGTCCACCGGCTCCAGCCGCCATTCGCCCGCGCGAATCTGGCGCAGCACACCGAGCACTGCGGCGCGGCGATGCTCCAGCCGCTTGATGATGCGGGCGGTATAGACAGGGCCGGTTCGCTCCGCCGAAGGGAAGGTCTTGGCAAGCACGCGGTCGCCCACGCCGGGGGCAGGGCCCTTGTCGCCGCGCGAAAGCCGGATCAGCACCTGCGGCGCGGTGTCTTCCGCACCTGTCCACTCCGCCGGCTTGGCGATGAGACCGCCATCCTTGTCCCGGCCCGTAATGTCGAGGACCGTGACATGGGGCAGCGCGCCCTTGGTCGTCAGCCGCTTGGCGCGCTTTTCGATCAGCCCTTCATCGGCGAGATCGCGCAGCAAGTCCTTCAAATAAACCCGCGCCTCGCCTTTCAGGTTGAAGGCCTTGGCGATATCGCGCTTGCCCGCCTTGTCCGGATTTTCGTTGATGAAGGTCAGGATGTCGTCGCGCGTGGGAAGGTGCGCAGGCTTTGCTGCCCGCTCCGGTTTTGAAGGTTTTGAAATCCGCCGCGCCAAATCCTAGAGCCTTTTCTTTTCAAAGGGAAATGTTGGCGGGACAGTACCCCCCTCTGTCCTGCCGGACATCTCCCCCTCAAGGGGGGAGATTGGCTGACGCCACCCTCGGCCTTCCTTCTCCAACCTCTCCGATTGGTGCAGGACGCCTATGAGGGCGTAATCTCCCCCCTTGAGGGGGAGATGCCCGGCAGGGCAGAGGGGGGTGATTGGCGAGATCATAGATTTCTATTCCGCCTTCGCGGTTTTCTTCGTCGTCTTAACCGTGCTCTTCGCCGCCGCCTTCGCCTTGGCAGGTGCCTTCTTCTTCCCCGGTGAAGCGCCCGCCTTCTCCGCGATAAACACCAACGCTTCTTCCAGCGTCACGGTTGCAGGGTCCTTGCCTTTCGGCAGGGTGGCATTGACCTTGCCCCAGTTCACATAAGGCCCGTAGCGTCCGTCGCGCACGGTGATGGCGCCGCCATCGGGGTGGTCGCCGAGCGTCGCCAGCGCCGCGGGCGTCGAGCGGCCCCGCCCTCCGCCCTTCGCCTGCTTGTCCGCCAGCACGGTGACGGCTCTGTTAATGCCGATGGAGAACACTTCCTCGACGCTCTCGACATTCGCATAAGTGCCGTCATGCATGACATAGGGGCCGTAGCGCCCGATGCCGGCGGAGATCATCTTGCCGGTCTCGGGATGCTGCCCGATGTCACGCGGCAGCGACAACAGCGCTACTGCCTTCTCATGGTCTATGGTGTCCATGGTCCAGCCTTTCGGCAGGCTGGCCCGCTTGGCATCCTTGCCTTCGCCGCGCTGGATATAGGGGCCGAACCGGCCGGTGCGCACGGTGATTTCCTCGCCCGTAAAGGGATCCTTGCCAAGCGATTTCGGCTCGTCGCTGCCTGCGGTCCCGGCCTCGCCATTGGCGTCGCCGCCGAGCTGGCGGGTGAACTTGCACTCCGGATAGTTCGAGCATCCCACAAAGGCGCCGAACTTGCCAAGCTTCAAGGACAGGGTGCCCGTGCCGCAGGTCGGGCAGCTGCGCGGGTTGCTGCCATCCTCGCGCGCGGGGAAGACGAGGGGGCTCAACTCCTCGTTCAGCGCATCCAGCACCTCGGTGACGCGCAATTCCTTGGTATTGCCGACAGCGGCGGAAAAATTCGCCCAGAAATCACGCAGCACGTCCTTCCAGCGGAGCTTGCCGTCGGAGATGAGGTCGAGCTTTTCCTCCAGATCTGCCGTGAAATCATATTCCACATAGCGGTCGAAAAAACTTTCGAGGAAGGCCGTCACCAGCCGCCCCTTGGGCTCTGGGACGAGCTTGCGCTTGTCGATGGTCACATATTCGCGGTCGCGCAGGGTGCTGATCGTCGCCGCATAGGTGGATGGCCGGCCGATGCCGATTTCTTCCATCTTTTTGACGAGGGTCGCTTCGGAATAGCGCGGCGGCGGTTCGGTCGAATGCTGCGTGGCGTTGATGGCCTCACGCGCCAGCGCCTCATTCGCGCGGATTTCCGGCAGGCGACCGCCTTCCTCGTCGTCTTCCTCTTCCTCGCGGTGCTCGGTATAGGCGGCGATGAAGCCGTCGAAGCGGATGACGGAGCCGGTGGCGCGCAGCTGCGCCGTCTCACCGCCATTTGCCGCCTCGATCTCCACGGTCGTGCGCTCGATATCGGCGGACTGCATCTGGCTGGCGATGGCGCGCTTCCAGATCAGGTCGTAGAGCTTCGCCTGATCCTCGTCGAGATATTTGCGCATTTCCTTGGGATGGCGCGCGAAATCGGTGGGACGGATCGCTTCGTGCGCTTCCTGCGCGTTCTTGGCCTTGGTCGAATAATAACGCGGCTTCTCAGGCACATATTTTTCGCCGAAGCCGCTGCCGATGGCGCGCCGCGCCGCCTGGATGGCGTCCGGGTCCATCTGCACGCCGTCTGTACGCATATAGGTGATGAGACCCGCCGTCTCGCCGCCGATATCGATGCCCTCATAGAGCCGCTGGGCGATCTTCATCGTGCGGTCGGAGGAGAAGCCGAGCTTGGCGGAAGCCGCCTGCTGCAGCGTCGAGGTGGTGAAGGGCGGGGCCGGGTTGCGTTTCGTCGGCTTCGCCTCGACGGACAAGGCGCGGAAATTTGCGCCGTTCAGCATCGCCTTGATGGCGTTGGCCTGTTCGGCGTTCTTGATGTCGAGCTTGCCGAGTTTCTTGCCGTTATAGGCGGTGAGCCGCGCCTCGAACGAATCATCGCGCGGCGTCTTCAGGATGGCAGCAATGTTCCAATATTCCTCGCGGATGAAGCGCTCGATCTCCTCCTCGCGCTCGCAGATGAGGCGCAGCGCCACCGATTGGACGCGGCCGGCCGAACGCGCGCCGGGCAGCTTGCGCCAGAGCACGGGCGAGAGATTGAAGCCGACGAGATAATCGAGCGCACGGCGAGCGAGATAGGCGTCCACCAGCGGCATGTCGATCTCGCGTGGGCTCGCCATGGCGTCGAGCACGGACTTCTTGGTAATGGCGTTGAAGGCGACGCGCTTGACCGATTTCGAGCCCAGCGCCTTCTTCTGCCGCAGCACTTCGAGAATATGCCACGAGATGGCTTCGCCCTCGCGATCCGGGTCGGTTGCGAGAATGAGGCCGTCGCTCTCCCTCACCGCCTTGGCGATGTCGTTCAAACGCTTGGCGGCGGGGCCGTCGACCTCCCAGGACATGGCAAAGTCTTCGTCCGGGCGCACTGACCCGTCTTTGGGCGGCAGGTCCCGAACATGGCCGAACGAGGCCAGGACCTTGTAACCGGAACCCAGATATTTGTTGATTGTTTTTGCCTTGGCAGGCGATTCCACGACGACGACGTTCATAATTGTCTCTAACTGGCCCCGCCTCTACATAAATTTCAACGGGCGAGGTAAAATTCGCTTCCCAAATGAACAGCCCTTTCCATTTGGTCAAGGGCTGGGTGCTAATTTTCCATTAAATGCAATCTTTGGTTGCTTCATATCATTTTAAAATCGGCGATAGTATTACCATGAAATGATCTATTGATAAACCGTACGCATTCGACCCGATTATTAGCATATCGAACGCCATCCTTTGTCGATCAAAAATTTTCAGGTCTGCCATGAACAATCCGACTACAACACGTACTGAAACCCTTTCTTATATCCACCAACTGCTCGAGGAACTGCACGGAATGGCGCACAATGCCAATTTCCCGATGCTGGCTTACTTCATCGGAATGGCAGTTATCGAGAGCGAGGAGGCCATGTGGCACGAACAGCAGGACTCAGGCGGGGAGAAGAGAGACTGACCCGCCGGAATGACGGTTGAGCCGTCCTGCCAGATCGAGTTCGAGCAGGACGAGGAATACCTGTGACGGGTGCAGGCGGGTGTGGCGGATCAGATCGTCCACAGCCGTCGGTGTCGGGCTCAGGGCTTCGATCAGGCGCTCACGCTCCTCATCGGTGAGAAGCGGCATGGGTTCGTTCGCTGCCTCGTCGAGCCGTTCGCCGGGGCTTCGCAGCGGCAACTCGCCTCGGGCCGGCTCCTTGCCGATGAGCGGCGTTAGCGCGTCGATAACGTCATTGGCATCGGTCACGAGAATGGCTCCGTTCTTGATCAGCTTGTTGGTGCCCACCGAGCGCGGATCGAGTGGCGAGCCGGGCACGGCGAAGAGCAGCCGGCCCATTTCGCCCGCCAGCCGGGCGCTGATCAGCGAGCCTGAGCGGTCGGCGGCTTCGACGACGACGAGGCCCAGCGATATGCCGGCGATGATACGGTTGCGGCGGGGAAAATCGCGGGCGCGCGGCTCCCAGCCCATCGGCATCTCGCTGACAAGCGCGCCATTCCCGGCGGGAATGGCTTTATAGAGATGCAGGTTTTCGGGTGGGTAGGGCTTGTCGAGCCCGCCCGCGAGCACGGCGATGGTGCCTGTCTCCAGGCTCGCTTCATGGGCGGCGGCATCGATGCCGCGGGCGAGCCCGGAGACGATGGCGAAACCCGCCGCGCCAAGCTCGCGCACCAGCCGCTGGGTAAAACGGTTGCCCGCGAGCGAGGAGTTGCGCGCGCCGACGATCGCGACCGGCGGCGCGCCGAACACGCGCGTATCGCCCTTGACGACGAGCAGCGGCGGCGGGGCCTCGTAATGGCGCAGATAGGGCGGATATTCCGGCTCGCCCATGCCGATGAGCTGCGCGCCCATCCGCTCGATTTGCTCCAGCTCCCGTTCGGCTTCCTCCATACTCACCACGCGAATAGGCCGTTTGCCGCCGCCGCGATACATGAGCTCGGGCAGCATTTCCAGTGCATCGTTGGCAGAGCCGAAATGCGAGATGAGATCGCGAAAGGTGACGGGGCCGACATTTTCGCTGCGGATCAAGCGCAGCCAGTTGAGCCGCTGCCGGCGGGAGAGGCGAATGCCACGAGCAGGATGCGATGGCGTTGAAGGGGGCATCCTGCTCGTGGTCCTTATTGACGAGGCGCGTGTTCGTCATCCGAAGTCCTCGGGTGAAACCCGAGGATGTCCTGAGGATGACGGAAAGATAGCGTCACTTCTTGGCTCCGATCTTTCCCTCGGTGTCGTTGAGGAGGCGGGAAATATTGGCTTGGTGCTTGATGAAAATGATGACGCTCATGAGCGCGAGGAGCAGCGCCGTATCGTGGAGCCCCATGAAATAGAGCGCGATGGGCACCACGACAGCCGCGACGAGGGCGGAAAGCGATGAATACCGGGTGAGGAAAGCCACGATAAGCCAGACTGCGGCGAAGATGAGCGCGCCCTTCCAGGCAAGGCCGATCAGCACACCCAGATAGGTCGCGACGCCCTTGCCGCCCTTGAAGCCGAGCCAGACGGGAAAGATATGTCCCACAAATGCGCCGAAACCGGCGGCAAGCGCGGCTTCCAGCCCCCAATGCCGCGCGATCAGCACGGCAGCCGTGCCTTTCAGTGCGTCGAGAATGAGCGTGGCCGCCGCGAGCTTCTTGTTGCCGGTGCGCAGCACATTCGTCGCGCCGATATTGCCCGAGCCGATGGAGCGCACATCGCCGAGACCTGCAAGCCGCGTCAGGATCAGGCCGAAGGGGATCGAGCCGAGCAGATAGCCGAAAACAAGCGCGGCCAGAACGGAAAGAAGGCCTGCCTGAAGCATGATCGAATCGGTCATTCGCCGCTCTCCGGGCATTGAAGGGAGAAACTTGGATACGCGCAGAAGTGGGTGACTGGCGCACACATATCCATTTGGCCGCTTTAAAGGTTGAACACGGTTTTCCCCGCCACCATAGTCTGCAAAACGCGGCCTTGGAAGCGTGCGCCCTCGAAACAGCTGTTCTTCGAGCGTGAAAGCAGATATTTTTCCTCAACGATCCACGGCTCGTCGAGATCGACAACCGCCAGATCCGCCGGTGCCCCGGGCTTCAGCGTACCCGCGTTGAGGCCGAAGATCCGCGCCGGAGCGGTGGAGAGCACCTCGACGATTCGGATAAGCGGCAGGCTGCCATTGTGATAAAGCCTGAGCGCTGCCGTCAGCAGCGTTTCGAGGCCGATCGCGCCTGCTGCCGCGTCTGCGAAGGGCAGGCGCTTGGTGTCCACGTCCTGCGGATCATGGGCGGAAGCGACGAGGTCGATCACGCCCGCGCGCACGGCTTCCACCATCGCCAGCCGGTCTTCCTCGGTCCGCAAGGGCGGCGAGAGGCGGTAGAAGGTGCGGAATTCGCCGATATCGTTCTCGTTGAGCGAGAGATGGTTGATCGAAATGCCCGCCGTGACAGGCAGGCCTTGATCCTTGGCGCGCAGAATCGCTTCCGCCGAAAGGCCGGTGGAGATTTGCGCGGCGTGGTATTTGCTGCGCGTCAGCGCCGCCAGCCGTAAATCGCGCTCGAGCGGGATGACTTCCGCCTCGCGCGGAATGCCGGGCAGGCCCAGCCAGCTGGCGAACAGCCCCTCGTTCATGACGCCATTGGCGGCAAGGTATGGATCGTGCGTCTCATGCGCCACCACCATGCCGAAATCGCGCGCGTAGGTCAGCGCCCGGCGCATCAACAGCGTGTTGGCGATGGTCTTGCGCCCCTCGGTGATCGCAACCGCGCCGGCTTCCTTCAGAAGGCCGAACTCGGTCATCTCCTCGCCGTGAAGGCCCTTGGTGATCGCCGCCGCCGGGTGAATGTTGACGATGGCGGTGTCCCGCGCGGTGCGCTTGACGAATTCGACCAGTGCGACCGAATCGATCACAGGATCGGTGTCCGGCATCATGATGATGGAAGTGACGCCGCCCGCCGCCGCAGCCCGGCTAGCCGAGGCAATGGTTTCGCGGTGTTCCGCGCCCGGCTCGCCGATGAAGACGCGGGCATCGACCAGCCCGGGAATGATCGTCTTGCCGGTGGCGTCGATGCGCTCAGCCCCTTCAGGCGTGCCCTGACCCAGCGCATCTGCGCCCGCCGCGACGATCGAGCCATCCTTGACGATGACGGTGCCGACCTCATCCAGCCCGCGCGAGGGATCGACGATACGGGCGTTTTCGAAAACGGTCGCGCTCATGCCCGGCTCCCCGTCTGCTCATCGTTGCGGCGCGGGTCGAGCAGCGCCTCCATGACGGCCATGCGCACGGCCACGCCCATCTCCACCTGGCTCTGGATCATGCTCTGAGGTCCGTCGGCGACGTCGGAGGCGATCTCGACGCCGCGATTCATCGGGCCGGGATGCATGACCAGCGCATCGGGCTTGGCATGTTTCAGCTTCTCGCTATCGAGGCCGTAATAATGGAAATATTCGCGCACCGAAGGCACGAAGGAGCCCGCCATGCGCTCGCGCTGGAGTCGCAGCATCATGACGACATCAGCATCCTTCAATCCTTCCTCCATGGAGTTGAATACCTCGACGCCCATCTCAGCGATGCCTGACGGCAGCAGGGTGGAGGGCGCGACGACGCGCAGGCGTGCGCCGAGCGCATGAAGCGCCAGGATATTGGATCGCGCCACGCGCGAGTGCAGCACGTCGCCGCAGATGGCGATGGTGAGCCCCGCGATCCGGCCCTTGGCGCGGCGGATGGTGAGCGCGTCGAGCAGCGCCTGGGTCGGGTGCTCATGCGCGCCGTCGCCGGCATTGACCACCGAGCAGCCGACCTTCTGCGCCAGCAGCGCCGCCGCCCCCGCCGAGGCGTGGCGGATGACGAGGATGTCGGGCCGCATGGCGTTGAGCGTCATCGCCGTGTCGATGAGCGTTTCGCCCTTCTTCACCGACGAATTGCCCACTGACATGTTCATCACATCCGCGCCCAGCCGCTTTCCGGCCAGCTCAAAGGAAGACTGCGTCCGCGTCGACGATTCGAAGAAGAGGTTGATCTGGGTGCGCCCGCGCAGCACGGCCTTTTTCTTCTCGGGCTGGCGGGAAATCGCCACGGCCTCGTCGGCCAGGTCGAGAAGGCAGGTGATATCCTGCGGGGAAAGGCCCTTGATGCCAAGCAGGTGGCGGTGAGGAAAGATGGGGGAGGCTGGGTTCGATATCATGTTAAAACACCCCTATAGAGCGGTTCTCGCCGCGATGGAATAGGAAGAACCGCTCCATAGCTTTTTTCCGCCGCATTTATGCGCCGCGGCGGTTCCAAGCCGCCGGAAGGCCCCGGTGCGAACAGCCCGCAAGCAATGTATATAGGTGGATGAAAAATTTAGGGTATCTCGCTACGAGATCATATATTCTTTGCCTGCCGGCCCCGTTTTGGACAGGGGGCTGTCAAATTCATAATGGGAACTGCCTTTGAAAACGCACGAGGTCACCAACCAGACGCCGCCGATGACCGGCACCAACGCCTATCTTGGCGACCCGTTGCTCATGCGCATCACGTCCGGCTTCCCGAAGGCGCTGCATAGCGATCTGGAGCAGTCGGGCCGCTTCGTCCTGTCGGCGGAGGCGCAGGATCTGGCGCGGCTCGCCAATACCGAGCTGCCCAAGCTCAAGACCCATGACCGGCAGGGCAGGCGTCTCGATCAGGTGGATTACCACCCTGCCTATCACGCGCTGATGCGCCGCTCGATCGCGCAGGGGCTTCATTCTTCCATCTGGGAGGACGGGCAGGGCGAGGCGAGCCGCCGCCACCAGGTCCGCGCGGCGCGCTTCTATCTGACCGCGCAACTGGAGACCGGGCATCTCTGCCCGGTCACCATGACCAATGCCTCGCTCGCCGCCATCATGGCGAGCCCGAATCTCTACAAGGAATGGGCGCCGCTCATCCTCACCCGCAAATACGACCCGAGCCAACGTGCCCCTGCCAAGAAGACCGGGCTGACGCTCGGTATGGGCATGACGGAGAAACAGGGCGGCACGGATGTGCGCGCCAACACCACCAAGGCCGACCGGGCGGGCAATGGCTTCTACCGTATCACCGGCCATAAATGGTTTCTCTCCGCGCCAATGTCGGATGCCTTTCTGGTACTGGCGCAAGCCGCAGAGGGGCTTTCCTGCTTCCTCGTGCCGCGCATGCTGCCGGATGGATCTTCCAACGGCCTCAGATTCCAGCGCCTCAAGGATAAGCTCGGCAACCGTTCCAACGCTTCGTCGGAAGTGGAATTCGAGGAGACGCTGGGCCAGATGGTCGGCAAGCCGGGCGATGGCGTGAAAACCATCATCGACATGGTGACGCTGACGCGGCTCGATTGCGCCATCGCTTCCGCCGGGCTGATGCGGGCGGGGCTGGCGGAAGCCGTGCACCACGCCCGCCATCGCCAGGTTTTCGGATCGCCGCTCATCGATCAGCCGCTGATGCAGCGGGTACTGGCCGACATGGCGCTCGACGTGGCGGGAGCGACCGCCCTGTCGCTCCGACTCGCCCGCGCCTTCGACATAGCGGCCATCGACCGCACCGAGGCGGCTTTCGCCCGTGTCATGACCCCCGTGGTCAAATATTGGGTCGCGAAGATCGCCCCGGCGCTTCTCTACGAGGCGATGGAGTGTCTCGGCGGCAATGGCTATATTGAGGAAGGCAATCTAGCCCGCTATTACCGGGAAGCGCCGGTCAATGCGATCTGGGAAGGCTCCGGCAATGTCATGGCGCTCGATGTGCGCCGCGTGCTATTACGCGCGCCGAAGCTATTCGATGATGTGCTGGCCTGGATCGCCCGGCAACTCGGCCGCAGCGGGCAGGGCACGGGCGATGTGCTGCGCGCCGCGATGAGTGTGACGACTTCGGATGAAGGTGCCGCCCGCCTGCTGACGGAACAACTGGCGCTCGCCGCAGCCGGGGCGGAACTCAAGCACCTCGGCATGGAAGAAATCGCCGACGCCTTCGTTGAAACCCGCCTCGCGGGACAGTGGCGCACCACCTACGGCATGCTGGATGCGCGGCATGATGCTAAGAAGATTCTCGATGCGCTTTATCCGGCGGAGTAAAGAGGATGCAAAGGAGAACAGCGCTTGAATCGGCAGCAGCGCATGGCGGAATAAGCTACGGCCATCTGCCGGCGGAGCGTTTGCGGGCCATCCTTTTAGGCGACGAGCCTACGGAGGCGGAAAAGGCGCGGGTCTTCCAAGCACTGTCCGAAACGCCGCTCTATAGGCTGGCAACGCTGGCACGGGAAATCGAGCTACCGTTCGATGCGCTGAAGGAGCGATTTTCGGGCCTTTACGGGATTGAACTGGAGGATGCGCAGCAATGGAAGCATGGCGGTCACTGATCCGGCGGGCCGTTTCCCGGCTTGAAGCAGTCGGGCTCGACCGGCGCGATTGGGTTTGGGGCGGCGGAACCGTGCTGATGCTGCGATATCTCCACCGGCAGAGCCATGATATCGATATTTTCATCAACGACGTTCAATATCTTTCCTATCTTTCGCCGCGCCTCAATGATCGGGATTCAGCGGAGATGCAGGGATATAGCGAGCAGGCAAATCACCTTCGTCTCGAATATCCGGAAGGAGAGCTTGATTTCCTCACCGTCGCGCCGGTATTTCCCGATCTGAAGCCGCAGCCGACCAGAGTGGAGGGCGTGGAAGGTCCTATCCAAACCATGCGCGACAAGGAAATACTGGGCCAGAAGCTTCACTATCGCGCCGCCGGGTTTACAGGGCGAGACCTCTACGATTTCGTCGCTGTCGCGAAAGCCGATCCAGGCCTGTTGTCCGACCGAGATCTGCATGACATCGCCCGACAGCGTCGGGATGCCTTGGCTGCTTCGCTCTCGTCGCCCAATTGCGAGAGAGGATATTTGCAGGTGGAACGGCCGTCTTTAACGATCCCCTTCTCCGAGGCCCGTGCCGTTTTGTTGGATTGGATCGAAAAGTAACGTCGCTATTCATCCCGCTGTCTTAACATATGCAGCCGATCCAGCGCCCCCTGCAGGATAAAAGCCGCCGCCGCCGAATCGATCCGCTCCGCCCGTTTCTGGCGCGAGACGTCCATGCCGATCAGCGCCCGTTCCGCCGCGACCGTGGAGAGCCGCTCGTCCCAATAGACGAAGGGCAGTTCGGTCAGTTTCTCCATATTGCGCACGAAGGCGCGTGTCGCCTGCACGCGCGGGCCCTCGCTGCCGTCCATGTTGACGGGCAGGCCGATGACCACCGCGCCGGCATTCTCCGCCTTCAGCGCCGCCAGCAGCAGCTGCGCATCCAGGGTGAATTTCACCCGCTTGATCACGGGTCGCGGATTGGCGAAGGACAGGCCCCGGTCGGACACGGCGAGGCCGATGGTTTTGGTGCCCAAGTCCAGCCCGGCGACGGTCTGGCCCGGCTGGAGAGCCGTCTCGACAGACTCGATAGCGAGAATCGTCAAATTCCGTTCCACCCTTGAAATGCGTTATTCCGGCGTCATAACTGTCTGCTTGACGTATGGCGATATGCAAGGAGTGATTATCATGAAACTCACATGGCTCGGCCATTCGGCCTTTCGCGTGGATATTTCGGACGCCGCGATCCTGATCGACCCTTTCATTACTGGCAACCCCGGCGCAAAGGGCGTCGACCTCAAGGAAGCGGCCAAGGGGATTACCCATATCGCCCTTACGCATGGCCATGGCGATCATGTCGGCGACACGATCAAGATTGCTGAGGAAACAGGCGCGACCGTTATCGCCAATGCCGATCTGGCCGCATGGCTGGCCCATCGGGGCGTAGAGAAGGTCGATATGGGCAATACCGGCGGCACGCTCAGCCACAAGGGCTTTTCGGTGACCTTCGTCAACGCGCTGCATTCCTCCGCCACGGTTACGGAAGACGGTGTTTCCCATTCGCTCGGCAATGCAAACGGACTCGTGTTCCATTTCGAGAACGAGCCGACGCTCTATCACATGGGCGATACGGATATTTTCTCCGACATGAAGCTTATCAACGAGCTGCACCGCCCGCAGATCGGCCTCGTGCCCATCGGCGACCGCTTCACCATGGGCGGCGCGGTGGCGGGGCTCGCCTGCCAGCGTTATTTCGATTTCTCCACTGCCATTCCGTGCCATTACGGCTCGTTTCCGATCATCGACGCGACGCCGGATAAGTTCGTCACGGCGATGGAAGGCGTGAGCACGAAGGTGGCGGTGCCGAAGGTGGGCGAGACGCTTTCATTCTAATGGGGCGAGTCGACATCTCCTGGCAATTGGCATATATTGCCAATAAACTTGACGGAGATTTGCATGGCCACCCGAAACGTCGTTCTCACCGATAGTCAGTCCGCTCTAGTGGACCGGTTGGTTGCCTCCGGGCGCTATCAGAACGCCTCGGAGGCCTTGCGGGCTGGTTTGCGCCTTCTCGAACAGGAGGAGGCCGAATTGGCCGATTTGCGGGAGCGGTTGATGGAAGGGCTGGAACAGGCGCGGCGCGGTGATTTTGCCGAAGGCACCGGAGAGGAAGCGATTCGCCGCGCATTCGCTGCCGCTCGCGCCAAATCCTTATGAGCAAGCCGTGGCGCCTGACACGGCGGGCGGAAGCATCGCTCAACGATATTGCCCGTTGGACAAATGAGACATTCGGTCCACGGCAAGCGGCTGCCTATGAGGAAGATTTGATCGCTCGCTGTGCGGCAATTGCTGCGGGAACCGTGATCTCACAGAGCTGCAGACGTATCATCCATCCTGCTCTGTCCGAGAATTTGCGCTTTGCGCGCGCGGGCCAGCATTTTGTGATCTTCGTTGAAGATGCCGAGCAGGTGGCCATCATCGATTTCCTGCATAGCCGTACGGACTTAGCCCGGCGGCTCGCCGCTTTGGGTGACCTCAAACAGTCATAAGCATTATTGCGCTTGGAGCCACTGCCCGATATAGCCCATGCGAGAGCATTTTAGCCGCATGATCTTATCCGAAAGTCCTGCAACTTTTCGGGATCATGCTCGAACTCAGGTGGGTAGGCATGTCAGTCGATCTTTCAACCGTGAAGCGCGTGGCGCATCTGGCGCGTATTGCCGTGAGTAGCGAGGATGCGCAGCGCATGACCGGTGAGCTCAACGCGATCCTCGGTTTCGTCGAGCAGCTTGACGAGGTGGATGTGAGCGGCGTCGAGCCGATGACATCGGTCACGCCGATGGCGATGCGGGCGCGTGAAGATGTGGTGACTGACGGCAACAAGGCCGCCGATATCGTCGCCAATGCGCCCGTCACGGAAGAGAATTTCTTTCTCGTGCCGAAGGTCGTGGAGTAAGCGCCATGACCGTCGCTATTGCCGTGGAAACGCCGCTGCAGGACGATGTGCGCGTGCTGGTGGAACAGCTCAACGCGCATCTCCTGCCGCTCTCTCCCGAAGAATTCCAGTTCAAGATGACCGTGGAGCAGATGGCGGGGCCGGATACGACGGTGTTCGTTGCCCGCGATGCGACCGGACGGGCCGTCGGCTGCGGCGCGCTGAAGGTGCATGCGGACGGCGTCGGCGAGGTCAAGCGCATGTTCACGCTGCCGGAAGTGCGCGGCCTAAGGGTCGGGTCGGCGCTGCTTGAGGCGATCACCCAGCTCGCCGAGCAGAAGGGGCTCGCGCAGCTGGTGCTGGAGACGGGCACCGGTCCTGGTTTCGAGGGTGCGTGGCGGCTTTATGAGCGCTCCGGCTTCACCCGCTGCGGCGCGGTGCTCGATTACCCCGATTCCGAATATAGTGCATTTTTCGAGAAGCGCCTTTCTTCCGTGGCGCACTGAAAGGTTTGATGATGACCGATTTGACCGCACTCACCATTGCCGAAGCGCGGAGCAAGCTGAAGGCCAAGGAGATATCGGCGTCGGAATTGACCGAAGCCTATCTCACGGCCATCGATGCGGCCAATGGAGAGATCAATGCCTATGTCGCGGTGACGCCTGACAAGGCGCGGGAAATGGCGAAGGCCTCCGACGCGCGTCTGGCGAAAGGCGAGGGCGGCGCGCTGGAAGGCATTCCGCTCGGCATCAAGGATCTCTTCGCCACGGAAGGCGTGCATACGCAGGCCTGCTCGCACATTCTCGACGGCTTCAAGCCGCGCTATGAATCGACCGTGACGGCCAATCTTTGGGCCGATGGCGCTGTCATGCTGGGCAAGCTCAATATGGATGAGTTCGCCATGGGCTCGTCCAACGAGACGTCCTACTACGGACCGGTGAAGAACCCCTGGCGCGCCAAGGGCTCGAATGCCGATCTGGTGCCGGGCGGCTCGTCCGGCGGCTCGGCTGCGGCGGTCGCCGCCCGGCTCTGCGCCGGCGCGACGGCCACCGATACGGGCGGCTCGATCCGCCAGCCCGCGGCCTTCACCGGCACGGTCGGCATCAAGCCCACCTATGGCCGCGTCTCGCGCTGGGGCACGGTTGCCTTCGCATCCTCGCTGGATCAGGCGGGACCGATTGCGCGCGACGTGCGTGACAGCGCGATTCTGCTGAAATCCATGGCCTCAGTTGATCTGAAGGATACGACCTCCGTCGACCTGCCGGTGCCGGATTACGAGGCGGCCATCGGTAAATCGGTCAAGGGCATGAAGATCGGCATTCCCCGGGAATACCGCGTCGAGGGCATGCCGGAGGAGATCGAGAAGCTCTGGCAGCAAGGCATCGCCTGGCTGAAAGATGCGGGGGCGGAAATCGTCGACATTTCGCTTCCGCATACCAAATATGCGCTGCCCGCCTATTACATCGTCGCGCCCGCCGAGGCGTCGTCCAATCTCGCGCGCTATGACGGCGTGCGCTACGGTCTGCGCGTGCCGGGCAAGGACATCGTGGAGATGTATGAGAACACGCGCGCCGCGGGCTTCGGCCGCGAGGTCAAGCGCCGCATCATGATCGGCACTTATGTGCTCTCCGCCGGCTATTACGATGCCTATTACCTGAAGGCGCAGAAGGTGCGCACGCTCATCAAGAAGGATTTCGAGGAGGTGTTCCATGCGGGCGTCGACGCGATCCTGACGCCTGCGACCCCCTCCGCCGCCTTCGGCCTTGCCGACGAGGCGCTCGCGGCAGACCCGGTGAAGATGTATTTGAACGACATCTTCACCGTGACGGTCAATATGGCCGGCCTGCCGGGCATCGCCGTTCCGGCTGGCCTGAACGGGCAGGGCCTGCCGCTCGGCCTCCAACTGATCGGACGGCCTTTCGGCGAGGAAACCCTGTTCCAGACGGCGCATATCATCGAGCAGGCAGCGGGCCGTTTCACCGCGCCGCGCTGGTGGTAAGGCACTATGGAGATCCGGCGGGCGGTTGCCAGCGACAGGGCTGCAATCGCCGCCGTCGGATGCCGCGCCTGGATTTCCTCCTTCACACAATTCGAGCCGGATGCGAATGAGCCGGGCGTGCGTGTGCGGGTGGAAAAGGTCTTCCGCACTTTCGCAGACGAGTTTTATCCGTCCATCCGCATTGCCGAAACGGCGGGCATTGTCCTCGGCTGGGGCGCACGGGACACGGACGCGGATTATATTTCTGACCTCTGGATCGACCCGTCCTTTCACCGGCGCGGTATCGGCTTGGCGCTGATGGACGCGCTGCTGGCCGAAATCCTGCTTGCCGGATATCCAATGGCGCGCATCGACACGCATGCTCGCAATCTTCCTGCCATTCGTCTCTATGAGCGCTGCGGCTTCGAGGTCGTCTGGCGCGGGCAGGAATGGTCCGAAAGCCTTGGCCGCAACATAGAGAAGGTGCGGATGGAGATGGTTCTCCATGCGGAACGCGGAAATATTGATCCTGAATAAGGATTGTTTAGCGCCGTCTTTGTTCTATTCTACTTATGGTCCTGGCCATGGGGTCTTCCGGAACTATGCCGAACCGGAGCCAGGGCAAGCAGAAGGGGAGTGAACATGTGGATTGAACTGACTGATGTCAACGGCGAGCGCATTGCGGTCAATTTCGACCATGTCGTGTCCTACAATGCCTATGGCCACGGCGCGCATCTGGTGACCACGACGCCGGACCTTACTTTTTTCGTCAAGGAAGACATCGACACGATCCAGAATCGGATCGGCCTCAAGCCGATGAAGGCGCCGCAGCCGGTGAAGTGAGAGAACCGCCGGCCTTCGGCGCTCTTTCGCAACGAAACAATTGCACGCTTGAAGCGTTATGAATGCTGGACATCCGTCAAGGTGCCGGCATGAGACTGCATTCGTCCAGATTGCCCCGCAAGCAGTTTCATCGAAACGCTGGGAGCCCCACATGGATGATCCAACTATCCCTCGGGCCGGCCTGGTTGCGCATATCCGCTTCGGCAACATGCTGGCCGCGCTGCTCTGGCTCTCGTTCCTCTATGCCAGCTATAACGGCGCCATGGTGGTGGCGCTGACGGAGATCATGCCGCCTCAAGTGCGCACCACTGGTTTCTCCGTCGCCTATTCGCTCGCCACGGCGCTTTTCGGCGGGTTCACACCGCTTATCGCCACTTGGCTGATAGAGGAAACAGGAAACCGCGCCGCGCCCGGCCTATGGGTGGCCTTCGCCGGCTTGTGCGGCCTCGTGGCGACGATTGCCATCTACTGGCTCGGAATACGGGCGCGGGACACATCGGCGCCTGATATTGCTTTGGCCAAATAACGGGAACAGGGGCTCATGCCCCCATTCCCTGCAACCCGAGCTTACCACGTTCCCGTATTGGGCATAGACGCCCATGGTTCCTGCGGGGCGAGGCGCTCGCCCTTCTGGAGGAGTTCGATGGAGATACCGTCGGGCGAGCGAACGAAGGCCATGTGGCCGTCACGCGGCGGGCGGTTGATGGTCACGCCCTTGTCCATCAGCTTCTGGCAGGTGGCGTAGATGTCATCCACCTCATAGGCGAGGTGACCGAAATTGCGCCCGCCTGTATACTCCTCGGGGTCCCAATTATAGGTCAGCTCCAGTTCCGGCGCCCGCTCGGCAACGGAACGGTCCTTATCCTCGGGCGCAGCGAGGAAGATCAGCGTGAAGCGGCCTTTTTCGTTGTCGATGCGGCGGATTTCCTCAAAGCCGAACTTGTTGACGTAAAAATCCAGCGATTCCTCGATATCGCGGATTCGGACCATGGTGTGGAGATAGCGCATGTCGGCTCCTTCTTATTCGACGTGTTTTTGATTAGGGCGGGGATGGCTGAATCGCAACCCGGTGCCGCCGGTATATCGCATTCCTTCCATGTCGCGGATAAAACAATGGGCAGAATAAAGTCTGTGGTATCCGGTTAATAATCGGAAGTAGGGCCTTGCTCCGTCGCGCCGGTGAAGTGTTATTCTCAAGTTGAGAATCAATGTAATTTTCACCGAGATTGAAAGGAGGGGACTGGCGCTATGGCGGACAAATCCATGTCGAAGGACCAGTTCCTTGGCAGCGCATCTTCCGAGGAGATCGTCGATCTTCTGGAAGTGTCGGGCTCGATCAAATGGTTCGACGTCGCCAAGGGCTACGGCTTCATTGTGCCCGACAGGCCCGGTCTTTCCGATATCCTGCTGCATGTCACGTCGCTGCGCCGGGACGGCTTTCAGACGGCGCTCGAGGGGGCGCGCGTGGTCTGCGAGGTGAAGCACGGCGAGCGGGGGCTGCAATGCTTCCGCGTCATCTCGATGGACAATTCCACAGCTGTCCATCCGGCGCAATTGCCGCCGCAGCGAACCCATGTCACTGTGGTGCCGTCGAGCGGGCTTGAGCGCGTCATCGTCAAATGGTTCAACCGCACCAAGGGTTTCGGCTTCCTGACGCGCGGCGAGGGGACGGAAGACATTTTCATCCACATGGAAACGTTGCGCCGCTTCGGCCTGACCGAGCTGCGCCCCGGGCAGGTGGTGCTTATCCGCTACGGCACGGGCGAAAAAGGCCTGATGGCGGCGGAAGTGCATCCGGATATCGGCACGCAGTTTCCGGTCTCTCATTAGATGCGAGATATTCAGGTGAGAGCGGGCTGCAAATGGCGTCTTTCTGCGCTTCCGGTGCTCACGTACTAAAGTACGCTGCGCTCCGGTTCTCGAAAGCCACCATTTTCGCCTCGCCCTAACCTGAATCTCCCTGCATCTAACCCGGGCGGCAAAAGATTACGTTCCGTCATTGACGCGCGGCGGGCGATGGGTGAAAGCTGCTGACATCCCAACCGTCCAGCGGACCAGTCCTATGCAGCGCTTCGCCGCGATCCTTCTCCTGTTTCTTATCGTTCTTCCCGCCCATGCCCAACGAATCGAGCCGATGCGGCTGGCGGTCGACGCCCATCCTCTGGTGTTCGAGACGGCCAAGGGCAAGAAGTCCCTCGAGGTCGAAATCGCCGATACCGATGCGGAGCGGATGCGCGGGCTGATGTATCGGACCGATCTTCCCGAAAACCGGGCCATGCTGTTCGTCTTCGATGAGACGCAGCCGGTGATGATGTGGATGAAAAACACACCATTGCCGCTCGACATGGTGTTTCTTGCCAAGGACGGCACCATCGCCACGATTCGTGAGAACACCGAGCCGTTCTCAGAGACGATCATCTCCTCGATCGTACCGGCTGCTTTCGTTGTCGAGCTGCGCGCCGGCACCGCCAAGCGGCTCGGGCTTGCCATTGGCGAGCATGTGCGCCATCCCGCCATTTGCGGGCAGTGCGCCGAGTAGAAAGGATTACCATGACTTCCCCTGATATCTTCGCTTTCGAGCATGATGGACGACGTCTTGCGTTTCGCGAGGCGGGCGAGGGCGAGCCCGTTCTGCTCATCCATGGCTTTGCTTCATCGAGCTATGTTAACTGGGTCGGCCCGGGCTGGTTCCAGACGCTAACGGAAGCGGGATACCGCGTCATCGCGATCGACAATCGCGGCCATGGCGAATCGGACAAGAGCCATGAGCCCTCGGATTACACGCCAAGCCTGATGGCCGGAGATGCGGCGGCGCTGCTGGATCATCTCGGCATCGGGACCGCGCATGTCATGGGCTATTCCATGGGCGCGCGCATCGCTGCCTTCATGGCGCTGGAGCATCCTTCCAGGGTGCATGACGTGGTTTTCGGCGGCCTCGGCATCGGCATGGTGACGGGTGCGGGCAATTGGGAGCCGATTCACGAGGCGCTTCTGGCCGAGGATCCCGCGACGATCACCCATCCGCGCGGGCTGATGTTCCGCAAATTCGCCGACCAGACGAAAAGCGACCGCATCGCGCTCGCCGCCTGCGTGCTGACCTCGAAGGTGGAACTCACCGCCGACGAAGTGGGGCACATCACCCAGCCTGCGCTCGTGGCGGTCGGGACAAAGGACGATATCGGCGGCAATCCGCATGAGCTGGCGGCGCTTTTGTCCAATGGACGCGCGCTTGATATACCGGATCGGGACCATATGCTTGCGGTGGGCGACCGGGTCTTCAAACGGGCGGTTCTGGAATTTTTGCAGGAAAACCCTATTTGAGGCCCCATGCTGGCCGCTAACGGCTGCGTTCAGCCGAATTGATGTGTCAAGCAAAGCGATTTGCTCTATCCTGCCGTGAATGAGTAAGACAGTCTGCCAGGATTGGGAGTTTTGAGAATGCACCATACCGCCAAGCTGGTGAAAACCATCAACCAGGTGGACCCGATCTGGGCTTCCATTCGCGCCGAGGCAGAGGAAGCAGCGCTGCGCGATCCGCTCCTGACTGCCTTTCTCCAATCGACTGTGCTGAACCAGCAGAGCCTCGAGGAGGCGGTGAGTCATCGCATCGCCGAAAGGCTCGGTCATGCGGACCTCGACGCCGGCATCCTGCGCCAGACCTTCGCCGAGATGGAGCGCGCGCTCCCCGAATGGTCGGGAATCTTGCGCGTCGACATCCAGGCCTTCCATGATCGCGATCCGGCCTGCCATCGCCTTCTCGATCCGGTGCTTTATCTGAAAGGCTTTCATGCCATCCAGACGCACCGGCTGGCGCATTGGCTGTGGAAGGAAGGGCGCAAGGATTTCGCCTATTACCTGCAAAGCCGCTCTTCCTCCGTGTTCCAGACCGATATTCACCCGGCGGCGCGGCTCGGCACCGGTATCTTTCTCGACCATGCGACGGGGCTCGTCGTTGGCGAGACGGCTGTCATCGAGGACAATGTCTCGATCCTGCACGGTGTCACGCTTGGCGGTACAGGCAAGGCCGGCGGCGACCGCCATCCGAAGATCAGGCAGGGCGTTCTGCTCGGGGCAGGGGCCAAGATCCTCGGCAATATCGAAGTCGGGCCCTGCTCCAAGGTGGCGGCGGGATCGGTGGTGGTGAAGCCGGTGCCGAGCAATGTGACGGTGGCGGGCGTTCCCGCACGCATTCTTGGCGAAAGCGGCTGTGCGGAGCCAGCCCGCGCGATGGATCAACTCATCGACTGAGCGCCTCAAAAACGGTGACAATTGCCATCCGGGCTTTACAGGGCAGGACGCCGCGTGTCACAACCCGCCTCCAACAAGAAATCAGGAGAATCCGTTTGAAACCCGAAGAACTGCGAAAACTCGACGCCTATTTCAAACGTGTCTTCAAGAATCCCGGACTGGAAGTAAAGGCTCGCCCGAGGAAGAACGATTCCTGTGAGCTTTATCTTGATGATGAGTTTCTCGGCCTCATCTACAAGGATGAGGAGGATGGTGAGCTGTCCTATAATTTCTCGATGGCTATTCTTGACGTCGATCTCTAAAGCAGGCGCATGATCTTATCCAAAAAATCTGCAACTTTTCGGGATCATGCTAGGGCAGTTGCATGAACCTGTGGGCCGTGGGGCCCGGATCATGATTTACCCGAAGCGGTTGGGGCATCGGCGAGATGGCCCGCCGCGAATGATCTGACGGCGTCGTCAAGGGCGCGCCAGTTGCTGAGGAGATCGCGCGGGAAGCGGTAGAGGAGCTGCAGATCCTTGCCGAAATGGATGTCGCGTTCGCAGGGCGCGGCTGTTCCCTTGGCGGCGCTCTCATTCAGGCAGCGTGCGACGAAAGCGGGCATGCCGTTCTCGCCCGAAGCAACCACCAATTCCTCATCCGTATAGCCGCTATCGGCGCGAAGCGCGTGGACGGTCAGCCCAGCCGGGCCGGCTTTTCCCGGCTGCTCGATCAAGGTGGAATAGATCGGCTGATAGCGGCCGGACATGTCGCGCGACATGGTGCGGCTCTCGATGGAGAGGAACAGCAACTCCCGCTTCGCCGTGGCAAAATTGAAATCGTTGCGCGTGTCAGTGCTATAGCCCGCCATATCAGGCCATTTGAGATAGAGATCGACACGCTCCGCAATGCCGTCGCGCCGCTGCGCCGGAAAGCGGATCATGTTCGAGGGAAGGCGCAAAACGTCGTTGCCGATGACGATCTCGCGTATGGTCGTATCGTCCGTATGCCCGCCCATGGCGATAAGGGGGCCGAGATAGCGGCCGCCGAAATTGATCGCCGCGGAAAGCACGGCAAGGCCGAGGAAAACATAGAAGATGCGCGTGAAGAGACGGCTTTCCGTCGCCACGAATCCTGTCTCTTCCGCGCTTTGCATCGGGTCCGCCCTGACCGCCATATCCTGTCCGCGCCCACTATTGGGCCTTATGGTTAATACGCCGTGAAACTTGCAGGAAGGTCGGCCCCTCGGCCATCATGAGCGGAACACGAGGAGAAACTTATGCCCATCTATGCGCTCGACGGCCATCAGCCGGAATTCCAGGATCGTGCAACGAACTGGATCGCGCCCGGTGCCACGCTTATCGGCAAGGTGCGGATAGGCCAGGGCGCGGGCGTATGGTTCGGCGCCGTGCTGCGCGGCGACAATGAGTTCATCACCATCGGTCGCGACACCAATATTCAAGAGCATGTGGTCATGCATACCGATATGGGCTATCCGCTTACCATAGGCGAGGGCTGCACCATCGGCCACCGCGCCATGCTGCATGGCTGCACAATTGGCGAGAACAGCCTTGTTGGTATCGGCGCGATCATTTTGAATGCCGCGAAGATCGGCCGGAATTCGCTGGTCGGCGCAGGCGCGCTTGTTACCGAGGGCAAGGAATTTCCTGACAATTCGCTGATCATCGGTCAGCCCGCGCGGGTCGCGCGGACGCTCGATGAAAAGGCCATCGAACAGTTGAAGCTCTCCGCGCGGCATTATGTGGAGAATGGGCGGCGATTTATGCGCGGTTTGGAAGTTATAAGCGAATAGTCGCGCTTACAGCTTTGCCTTCTCGAACACTTCAACCACCCAATCCAGAAACACCCGCACGCGCGGCGATAATTGCCGGTTCTGCGGATAAAACGCTGCAAGCGGCAGGAGCGGGGGCGGAAAATCAGGGAGCACTTCGACAAGGGTACCCCGCGAGATATCCTCGCGAAAACGATAGCGCGGCGCCTGGATGATGCCATAGCCCATTCGCGCCAGATGATGGATGGTTTCGGCTTCGTTGGCGGTGAGGCGGCAGGGGAGCGTCACCTCCCGCACCCCTTCGGCGGTCTCGAACTCCAGCGGCATGACCCGCCCCGTGCGTGAAGAGACGAAGCCGATCATCTGGTGGCCGTCGAGATCGTCTGGTGTAGCCGGAACGCCGTTCCGTTTCAGATATTCCGGGCTGGCGCAGGTCATTTCCGGGATGGACGGAAGCTTGCGCATGATCATGCCGCTATCGTCTGGCTCGCCCGCGCGGATGACGCAATCGATGCCTTCGCGCACCATATCGACCAGCCGGTCGCCCTGACCGATATGCAGGACGATCTGCGGATAGGCGTCGAGGAATTCCGGCAGGCGCGGCAGCAGGAAGGAGCGGGTCAGAACGCCATGCGCGTCGATGCGCAGCATTCCTGCCGGCACGCCGCCGCGCAGCGCGCTCTCCGCCTCGTCAATATCGGCGAGGATCGACAGGCAGCGCTGGTAATAGGCCTCGCCGTCGGGCGTCGGCGCGACATGGCGTGTGGTGCGCTGAAGCAGCCGGCTCCCCAGATCGCTCTCCAGCCGCCGCATGGCCTCGGTTGCCGTCGAGCGGGGAATGCGGAGATCAGCCGCCGCCGCCGTGAAGCTGCGGCGGTCGATGACCCGGACAAAGAGGCGCATTGCATCGAGACGGTCCATGATTGTTCGGACTAGCCGAATTTTCTTACCCGCGAAAGGGAGATTATCCCGCCGCCCTCGCAATCTATTTTCCGGTCAACCAATGGAGGTTGACATGAAACTCAAAGACAAAACGGCAATCGTCACGGGCGCGAGCAAGGGCATCGGCGCGGCCATAGCGCTTCGGCTGGCGAGTGAAGGCGCGGCCGTGGTGGTGAATTATGCGCGGGGCGAAGCGGCGGCGCGCGGCGTGGTCAAGGAAATCGAGAAGGTCGGCGGCAAGGCCGTCGCGGTGCAGGCGGATGTGGGCGACTCGTCCGCGGTGACGGCCTTGTTCGAAGCTGCGGAAGCTGCGTTCGGCCCGATCGATATCCTCGTCAACAATGCGGGCATGATGCGGCTCTCGCCGCTGGCCAATGCCACCGACGCGGATTTCAACGACCATATCGCCGTCAATCTGGGCGGGGTCTTCTATGGCATGCGCGAGGGCGCGAAACGGCTGCGCGACGGCGGACGCATCATCACTCTCTCCACGAGCGTTGTCGGCTCCTATCCGCCCGGATACGGCCTCTATGCCGCGACGAAGGCTGCCGTCGAGGCGATGACGCATATTCTCTCAAAGGAGCTAGGCTCGCGCGGAATCACCGCGAATGTCATCGCGCCCGGTCCGGTCGCGACTGAACTCTTCATGCACGGCAAGTCCGAGGAACTGGTGGCGAATATCACGCGGTCGATCCCGCTCGGACGCCTGGGCCAGCCCGACGATATCGCCGACGCCGTCGCTTTCCTGGCGGGTCCCGATGGCCGCTGGGTCAATGGCCAGACCATCCGCGTCAATGGCGGCATGATCTAATTCGTTCAAACAAGGAGTACAGAAATGCCTTTCGTCAACTATAAACTGCCGCAGGCCGCGCTTTCGAAGGCGCAGAAGGAAGAGCTGATCCACAAGACGACCGAACTGGTGGTCGGCTTCTTCAGCGAAGCAGCCCGCCCGCACACCATGGTTCTGATCGAGGAAGTGCCCGATGGCGGCTATGGCCGTGCGGACGAAGTGTTCGTCATCCCGGAGGAATATCGGGCGAAGGATTGATTTTAAAGCGTATTCTACGAGGGCGGCACTGATCGGGCGCCGCGAAAGCATTGCCTTTTCACGGCTGCCTTCAGATATTTGATTGTTTCTTCTGAAAAAGAAGAAAAAGCTGGTGGAACCGTTTATATAATCGTCCGTTATGAATGGTTCAAACGCGGCCTGCACAAAGGGTGGCACCAGCCAATGTCAAATGTTGAAAGTTTTCCGGCGGCCTTACCGGGTTTGTCGGAATATGAAGCGCTGCTAGCGGCCGCGCCGAGCGTCTTGGACGCAATGCCCGGCGCGGTCTATATCTGCGATCATGAGGGCTGGGTTGTCAGGTACAATGCGGAGGCTGCCGAAGCCTGGGGCCGGGAGCCGTCACTGAACGGCCCTCGCGAGCGTTTTTGCGGTTCGCACCGGCTTTTCTTGCCCGACGGGACAATGCTTCTTCATGAGGAGTGTCCCATGGCGAGCGCAGTCCAAGCCGGCATCGAGACGCGCAACGCAGAGGTCATGATAGAGAGGCCGGATGGTTCGCGCATCTGGGCGCTCGTGAATATCCGGCCCCTCAGGGGGCAGCGCGGTGAAATCCAGGGCGCAGTCAACTGCTTTCAGGATATTTCCGCCCGCAAGCGAATCGAGGCTGAGCTTCACCGCAGCGCCGAAGATCTCGAGGATTTTTTCGAGAACGCTGCGATCGGGCTTCACATCGTCAGCAAAGACGGGATCATTCAGCGCGCCAACAAGGCTGAACTCGACCTTTTGGGATATTCGCCTGAGGAATATGTAGGCCGGCCGATCGCGGACTTTCACGCGGACGCGGAGACGATTCAAGATATTCTGAAACGGCTCACCAGCGGTCAGGAGCTCACGCGCTACCCAGCCCGGCTGCGGGCGAAGGACGGAAGCATCAAATATGTCCTGATCACCTCGAACGGTCGCTTCGAGGGGGACAGGTTCAGGAGCACCCGGTGTTTCACAACCGATGTCACCGCCATTTACGAGGCGGAGAGTGCGCGGCACGAGAGCGACGAGCGGCTGGCCGCGACCTATGAGGCCGCGACGGTGGGAATCACCGAAGTTGGGGCCGAAGGGAATATCCTGCGTGCCAATGACGCGATCTGCCAGATATTGGGGCGCACGCGGGAAGAGCTGCTGGCGATGAACTTCCTGGACTATACCGGTCAGGCGGATCGGGAGCGGGACGCCGATTGTTACGCAAAACAGGTCGCGGGCGAGATCAACGGATATTCGATCCGCAAAAAGGCAATCAGGCCGGACGGCAAGTCTATCTATCTCGATGTTCATAGCTCGTCCGTGCGCGATCGCGAAGGTAACTTCCGCTATGGCGTCCGTGTCATTCAGGACGTGACCGAGGCGAAGCTTACCGAGGACAAGCTGCGGGCAAGCGAGCAGCAAATGCGCGATTTGCTGGAAGCATTGCCCGCGGCGGTCTATACGACGGATGCGGACGGTGTCATAACCTTCTACAATAAAGCTGCCGTGGAGATGGCAGGCCGGACGCCGCCGCCGGGTGAAAAATGGTGCGTGACCTGGCGTCTCTACAACCCGGATGGGACGCCGCTTCCCCATGACGAATGCCCGATGGCGGTTGCGTTGAAGGAGGGGCGGCGGGTCCGAGGCGTCGAGGCAATCGCCGAACGGCCCGATGGCACACGTATTCCCTTTATTCCCTATCCCACTCCGCTGCGCGATGCCGACGGCAAGCTGGTCGGAGCGATCAACATGCTGGTCGATATCTCCGAGCGGAAAAAGGCGGAAGAATATGCCCAACGTCTGGCTTTGATCGTGGAGTTTTCGGACGACGCGATTTTGAGCAAGGATACACAAGGCATCATCCAGAGCTGGAACAAGGGCGCGGAACGGCTCTACGGATACGAGGCGAGCGAAGCGGTCGGCCAGTCCATCACCATGTTGGTGGCACCTGACCGTCCCGATGAAGAGACCATCATCCTTGGTAAAATCCGGCGTGGCGAGCATGTCAGCCATTACGAGACCGTGCGCAAGCGAAAGGATGGAACGCTTGTCGACGTGTCTCTGACAGTGTCCCCTCTGAAAAACGCATGGGGCCATATCGTCGGAGCCTCCGGCATATCGCGCGATATCACCGAGCGACGCCGTCAGGAAGAACGCCGCCAGCTCCTCATCAACGAACTGAACCATAGGGTGAAGAACACGCTGGCGACCGTCCAATCGCTTGCCGCGCAAACATTTCGCGGCGACAATCGCGGTTCCGCCTATCATCGTTTTGAAAGCAGGCTCATCGCGCTTTCCCGCGCCCATGATGTGCTCACCCGGGAACACTGGGGGGATGTGGAGCTTCGCGAACTGGTGGAAGAGGCGGTCACGCCGATGTGCGCCGACCCCATGAGTCGCATCGGCATGTCTGGCCCCGTGGTTCGCTTGCGCCCGAAGATAGCGCTTTCCCTGTCGCTGGCTTTTCATGAGCTTGCCACCAATGCAGCGAAATATGGGGCGCTCTGCAACGACGCCGGACGTGTCGATATACGCTGGGAAATTATGCGCTCGCATGGCGAGCCGCGCCTGCGGCTTCTTTGGTCTGAAGAGGGCGGGCCTGCAGTGAAGGAACCGGAGGTAAAAGGGTTCGGGACGCGCCTTCTCGAGCAGGCGCTGGTCAGGGAACTGGGCGCTGAGGTCGAGCTGTCCTTTTTTCCCAGCGGCGTTGTATGCGACATTCAAATTGCTGTTAATTGAGAGGGTGTCTTGAACGGTTCAGTTCCCGAATTTAAACCGCTTCGAGTCCTTATCGTCGAGGATGAAGCCCTAGTCGGCATGTTGATCGAGGACAATCTCGTGGATATGGGTCATGAGGTGGCTGCGATGGCCTCCCGCCTCAAGCCGGCCCTCGAACTGGCCCGGAATGGTTCGTTCGACGTGGCTATCCTCGACGTTAATCTCGATGGCGAGCCCAGCTACCCCATCGCCGATGTGCTTATGGAGCGCGGCATCCCGGTGATTTTCGCATCCGGCTACGGTCCCGGCGGGCTGGACTCCAACTACGCCGGAACGCCGATCCTGACAAAGCCGTTCATCGCCGCAGATTTGGAAAAAGCGCTGTTAAGCGTTACAGGGCGCCTGTAGGACGGCCGGCCCAGAAACGTAGGAGCCGACCCCTGGGGAGGGGCCGGCTCCTGAACCCGGTCATTGGGGACGGGTGGGGGACACGACCGGGTTGCCGCATAAGGCTTGCGCCTTATTCCTGATAGGTTCGGAAGGATGCGAAGTGCTTTCTCCCGAACCTCACGTAAACTACTGAATGCTGCCGACCAGGATCTGGCGGTCGTCGTCGATCGAAACCCACACGCCGGTGTGGCGGGTCGATTGACGCTTGAGATATTGATACTCCGTCTGGTTCCAGACGAGGACGCGCGGCTCCAGATTGTCCAGGATGAAATCGCCCCGGTCGGTCCGCATGGTCAGTACGGCGTGGCCGTCGCCATTCGTCTGGCGCACGACGGTAATCAGCAAATCGCTGATGGGAACGCCGGCTTCGGCGAGGCGCTTGCGCTTCAACAGGGCGTAATCCTCGCAATCGCCATATTGCGTGGGATAAGACCAGACTTCGGGCTTGCCCCACATCTCCATGTCCGTGCGCGCCTCGATCTGGCTGTTGACCTGATTGTTGATCTCGATGACCTTGCCCCACAGCTCCTTGGTCAGCGTGACGGACTTGTCCGCCTTGCTGACGATGCTGCACTCATCGGTATAACGCTGACAGAATTCATAGTGCCCGATCGGCTGGGTCGTGCGCTCGCCGACGTTCATCCAGGGTGAAACAGTCTGTGCCGCCTGGGCAGCCCCCATGCCGATCAAAAGAAAAACCCCCGCCAGTGCTGCTCTGAATGTCATGTGCGTCATCTCCATTGACGTCACACTGACATGCATAGTTTTAGGTCACGCGAATATTGATGGCAAAATACAAATAAAAGACAGAGAAAACAAGTAGAAAATTCGCTTCAAATTTTAAATTTTCAAGTAAAAAATAAGTAATAAAATTGAATAATCAGTTTAGGCGATCATTGGCCCCCGGATATGGCAGGACGGGCGGAAGCGGATGTCCCGGTCCCGCCATATGCCAAGCGAAATGATGCTTGATCTGCCGAAGCGAGAGGCCCGTTACGGCGTCTCGCACTGTTCCGGCACGCTTTCCTCAAGCGATTTTTCCGATGGGGTGAGGGAGCCGGTCATGATGCTCATCGGCTGGTAGGGCGGCATTGCCTGATTGGCGGGGCTTGCGAGCCGCAGCGTATAGCAGCCGGTGAACACCTGCTCCTTGCCATCAGTTAAGACCGATTTGATCGCCAGCGGCAGGCTCCAATAGATCGAACCGGCGGCGCCGTCTGGTTGCGTCTTCCCGAGCGCGACGGTCACGGATTTCGTGTTCTCATAGCCCTTGGCATAGGTGGCGAAATCAGGCTCGCGCCCTTCTTCGGAATAATAGCTGTAGGCCCGTGCATATTCCTTGCGGTTGACGGCGTTGTAATAGGAGCGGATCAACGCCTCCGGCGAGCTGCGGTCGTCCATGTAGCCGGCAAGCGGGCCGGCCTCCTCCTCCTGTGCCTGAGCGGGCAGGGCGGTGAATAGAAGCGCCGCGCAGCAAGCCAGTGATTTCAGTGAAATGACGGTATTGTGTGGTGTCATCTCTGCCCTCCCAAGACAGGCATGGTTGGTCTATTGCGATGATGGTGGTACAACACTACCTATAATTCAAGGCGAAGCGGTGACCTTTTCTAACGGGTCACACGCTAGAGGCGTTCAAGAAGCGAGGCAGATATGGGCCGTTTTGCAGTCATGACCATTTCCGATGCCGCCGCTGCCCGCGTGCGCGAGATCGTGGAGGGCCGCGAGGGGGCAGAGGGAATCCGTGTTGGCGTCAAGAAGGGCGGCTGCGCGGGCATGGAATATACGATCGACCTGGTGAGCGAGCCCAATCCGAAGGATGATGTTGTCGAAAAGGGCGGCGCGCGGGTTTTCATCGCGCCGGAGGCTGTGCTTTTCCTCCTGGGGACCCAGATGGATTTCGAGGTGACGACGCTTCGCACCGGCTTTATTTTCCACAACCCGAATCAGACGTCGGCCTGCGGCTGCGGCGAATCGGTGGAGCTGAAACCCGCCTCGCCGGAGCGGCTGGAACAGGCACGCAGCGCGGCTTGAAGCAATTCATCCGATGGATGACGACGATATCCGCGATCTCTTCGCGTCGCTCGGGCCGGTCGCCATTAGGCGGCTGTTCGGCGGCAAGGGCATCTATTACGGCGGCCTGATCATCGCCATCGAATATGACGGCGAAATTCTTCTCAAGGCGGATGACCTCAGTGCTCCCTTTTTCGAGGAAGCTGGGTGCACGCAATGGACCTACACGGGCAAGAATCGGTCTAAGCCCGTCCCCATGCCCTATTGGAGCCTTCCGGGCGATGCGCTCGATGATCCCGACATCATGGCCGAATGGGCGCGGCGTGCTTATGAGGCGGCGGTGCGGAAGGGGAAATGAGGGGCGGGTTTAGAGTATTCATCTTTAAACAGAACCGCCAGCGAGCACCCCTTATCCAACCGCGCTTCGCGCGGCCACCTTCTCCCACAAGGGGAGAAGGCTGAAGCACTGCATTAACCTCACCGCCAATCACCAACGTTTGCGGTTGGCAGTAAGCGCCTTGCCAGATACTTCCTTCTGCTCTTGTGGGAGAAGGTGGCCGCGCGAAGCGCGGTCGGATGAGGGGTATGGCCAGCCTAAATCTTCGCGTCGATCAGCATGAACGCGGGAATATCATCGCCGAAGCCGAGCGGTGCGGGCTCGTCATCCAGATCACGATAGTTGCGCCGGCGGCGGTCCTGCTCGAATTGCGGCTTGCCGCGGCGTTCCTCGTTGTTGCGCTTGATCGCGTCGCGGTGGGGTTTTTCCGCGCGGACCGGGGCAGGCGTCTCGATGTCGGAGAAATCCGGAATTTCCACGTCGGGTTGGGGACTGGCTGCCTCGACCTTGGGGCGGCTCTTTTCCTTGCCCTTGCGCTCGCCTGATTTACCGCGGGCGCTGCGGCCACGGCGCGGCGTTTCCTCGGTTTCCGTTGCGGGCGGCAGGGTGGAAAGATCGCCGTCGAGCCATTCGATGTCAGCGCCGATCATCTTCTCGATTGCCGCCAGATATTTGGTGTCGTTCGCCGTGACCAAGGTAAAGGCCTTGCCGGAGCGCCCGGCGCGGCCGGTGCGGCCGATGCGGTGGACATAGTCTTCCGCATGGATGGGCACGTCGAAATTGAAGACGTGGCTCACGTCGGGAATGTCGAGGCCACGCGCCGCGACGTCGGAGGCGACAAGCAGCTTCAGCTTGCCCTCGCGGAAATTGGCGAGCATGGTCATGCGGGCGCGCTGGTCCATGTCGCCATGAAGCGCGCCGGCGTCGAACTCATGCCGGACCAGCGAGCGGAAGAGATCCGCCACATCCTTCTTGCGGTTGCAGAAGATGATGGCGTTCTTCAGGTCCGCCTCCTCGGCGCGGATCAGATCGCGCAGCACGGCGCGCTTTTCCCAATCCTTCTTGCCGGATTTGACGAGACGCTGCGTCACCGTCGTGGCGGTCGAGGATGCCTTCGCCACTTCGACGCGGGCAGGTGAGTGCAGGAACTGCTCCGTCAGCTTGGTGATCTCTGGCGGCATGGTGGCCGAGAAGAACAGGGTCTGGCGGGTGAAGGGGATCAGCTTGCAGATGCGCTCGATATCGGGGATGAAGCCCATGTCGAGCATCCGGTCCGCCTCGTCGATGACAAGGATTTCGACGCCGGTGAGAAGCAGCTTGCCGCGCTCGAAATGGTCGAGCAGGCGGCCTGGCGTCGCGATCAGCACATCTGCGCCGCGCTCCAGCTTGCGCTCCTGCTCGTCGAAGGAGACGCCGCCGATCAGAAGCGCCACGTTGAGGCGGTGATTGACGCCATATTTGGCGAAATTTTCCTCGACCTGCGCGGCGAGCTCGCGCGTCGGCTCAAGGATGAGCGTGCGCGGCATCCGTGCGCGTGCGCGGCCCTTCTCGAGCAGCGTCAGCATCGGCAGAACGAAGGAGGCAGTCTTGCCGGTGCCCGTCTGGGCAATGCCAAGAACATCCTTGCGTTCAAGGGCGTGGGGAATGGCTCCGGCCTGAATGGGGGTCGGTGTGGTATAGCCCGCGGCTTCGACAGCGGCGAGCACTTTCGCAGACAGGCCCAAATCGGCAAAGGTGGTCAATGGAAGCGTAGCTCTCTCGTTGGAAAAGCGCAATAAATCCGCTCAAGCGTTTCTTGCGTTAGGCGTTACGTCGCAGATATGCAAATGTCAACCGAAATGGCTGAATTGCGTAAGACTCTGAAGACGTGACTATAGGATAACGTCTCAATAAAGAAATTGTTCGTTGAGGATGCGTTCATTCCAGGAATGATCCTCATCGAACAGGATTGTGGCTGTCTTGTCGTGCGCCTCCTCGATGGTGACCGATATGACGGACTTGACCTCCGTATGATCAGCCACGGCATTGACGGGCCGTTTATCCTCCTCGAGAATATCGAAGCGGACCGTCACGTCCTTCGGCAGCAGCGCGCCGCGCCAGCGGCGGGGGCGGAAGGGGCTGACCGGGGTGAGGGCAAGCAACGGCGAATCGAGCGGCAGGATGGGCCCCTGTGCCGAAAGATTATAAGCAGTGGAGCCCGCCGGGGTCGCCACCAGCACGCCGTCGCAGATCAGTTCATCGAGCCGCGTCTTGCCGTCGATGCTGACCTTGATCTTCGCCGCCTGATAGGATTGCCGCAGCAGCGACACTTCGTTGATGGCGAGCGCGGTGACGATTTCTCCGCTCTTCGTTTCGGCCTGCATGGTCAGCGGCCTTATGGTTTCGGCATGGGCCGCCTCGATGCGCTCGCGCAAGCCGTCCTCGCGATAGGCGTTCATAAGGAAGCCAACGGAGCCTTTATTCATTCCATAGATGGGTTTTCCGGAATTCATGAAATCATGCAGCGTCTGCAGCATGAAGCCGTCGCCGCCCAGCGCGACGATAACATCGGCATTTTCGGGGCGTTCCTGCCCATAAAGCGCCGCCAGCCGACCGGCCGCCTCCGCCGATTCATCAGTGCCCGACGAGATGAAGGAAAAGGCGTGTATTTCCCGGTTCATGATTTTCCGTCGGTGCGTTGGCGGATCGAATCGTACAGGCAGTGTAGGGGAATTGGGCAAGAAGTGAAATGGTGCCCCCGGACGGACTCGAACCGCCGACCCCCTGATTACAAATCAGGTGCTCTACCAACTGAGCTACAAGGGCACTGATCCCGAGTTAGCATAATCGAGCGAAGTGTAAAATGGAAATTCGCAAGGTGGCAAGAGTCATGCGCTCCGGCCACAGCAAGTAGCCGTCATTGCGATCCGCGGAACCAAGATAGGGCTGCCCCGTTCTCATCTACCGAGGGGGGCAAAGGAACGAACGGAGAGGTAGCCATGAAAACGTCAATTGCATTATCCGCCGCATTGGTCGGCGCGAGCTTGATCGCGGGGGCTGGCTCGGCTTTCGCGCAAGATGCCATTATTACCGAAGTGCCGCCGCCGGTGCGCGAATATGTCATCGCCCATCCCATCGAGCCTGTTGTCATCCAGGAACAAATAAGCCCGGGCTATGTCATCCCCGAGACGATCGAGGTCCGGCCAGTGCCCGACTCGCCGGGCTATGGGTATATCTATGTGAATGGCGAGCCTGTTATCGTGCAGCTGGAAAGCCGCAGGGTCGTCTATCTCAATGAATGACTTGCTGGATAATTGATATCGGCCGGGCGGGATTGATTTTCCGCCCGCCGCCGTACCGAGCCTGATGCTCCCACGACGGCCAGAGCGAGGATCGCTATGGTGATCTGGTATATGGCGGGCATCATTGGATTGCCGGTCATCTGGATAAGCCATGTGACGAGCGCCGGGGCCATGGCGCCGAAGACGAGCACGGCGATGTTGTAGGATAGCGCGACCCCGGTGGAACGGACGGATACGGGGAAAAGCGCCGCCAACAATCCCGGATGGCAGCCCGAGAGGGCGGCAAACAGCAGGCTCGCCACCAGTTGCGCCATCATGAGATGGGTCAGGTCCGGCGCCGAAAGGACGAATGCGTAAAGCGGCCAGGCGAGGATCATGTAAAGGCCCGCTCCCCAGAAGAAGAGCCGGAAGGCGCCGATCCGGTCCGCAAGCCAGCCCGCTACAGGATATGCGCATATCTCGACGAGGCCCGCGAAGGCGAGTGCGAGAAACGCATCCGTGCGCGAGAGATGAAGCTCGCGCACCGCATAGACAGCCAGATAACTATGCCAGAGCTGCGAAATGGCGGTACCCACGGCGACGAGCGCCAGGCCGCAGAGCAGGGCCGGCATCTGCGTCGAAAAGACGGACACTATTGTCGGCGAGGGGAAATCCTTGCGATGCCGGGATTTCGCCTTGAATTCGGGTGTTTCCGAAACCTTCCAGCGCAGATAGAGGCCGACCGGACCGATGAGCGCGCCGGCGAAAAATGGCAGCCGCCAGCCCCAGTCGGCAAGTGCTGCTGACGGCAGGCTTTGTTCGATCAGGAAGGCGAAGGCGGATGCAACGAGGACGCCGACCCCTTGGGCGCACATCTGCAGGCTGCCATAGAACATGCGGCGCCCCGGCGGAGCGTGCTCCACCAGGAACACGGCCGAGGCCGCGAATTCGCCGCCGACGGATATGCCTTGCAGGATCCGCGCGATGACCACGAGCAGCGGCGCGGTGATGCCGATGGCGGCATAGCCAGGGACAAGCGCGAGCATGAGACTGCCGGCAGCCATCACTGCCATCATCGGGAAAAGCGCTTTGCGGCGTCCGGCCCGGTCGGCATAAAGGCCGAACAACAGCCCGCCCAATGGCCGCGCGACAAAGCCGATGGCAAAGACGGAAAAGGCGAGGACCAGCGAGAGCCCTGGTGCGGCTTCCGGAAAGAAGGTTTGCGCAATCAATTGCGCAAAGAGGGCGTAGCTGATGAAGTTGAACCATTCGAGGCCGTTGCCGATAACAGAAGCTGCTACCGTGCGGAACGAGGGAAGCTGCAATACCGTGCCAGCCTCGATGATCCCCGATTTTTCTGCCCCTCGACCGAGATCGTTAGGCATAACGCGTTATTATTGCAACTATTGGGGCTTAGTGCAATCAAAAACAACCAATGCTACCTGACGAAACTGACCGGGATGCCTGACTGCGGATGCGGAATCACATCCATCGGAATGCCGTAGATGCGCTGAAGCTCCACGGGCACCATGATGTCCGAAGGCGTTCCGCGCGCAATCAGGCGGCCCGAATGGAGCGCCACCAGCTCGTCGCAGAAGCGCGCGGCCATGTTGATGTCATGAAGGACGACCACGACGCCGATGCCCTTGGCCTTGCTCAGGCGATGCACGAGCGACAGCACTTCCATCTGGTGCGCGACATCGAGCGCGGAAATCGGCTCATCCAGAAGCAGGCATTGCGCATCCTGCGCCACCAGCATGGCAAGCCAGACGCGCTGGCGCTCGCCGCCTGAAAGCGTATCCACCAGCCGGTCGGCGAAGGGCGCGATGTCGGTCAGTTCGATCGCCTCATCGACTTTTTCCCGGTCGATCTTGCTGAAGCGCCCCAACGCGCCATGCCAGGGGTAGCGGCCGAGCGCCACCAGTTCCTTGACGAGCATTCCCGCGGCGGGCGGCGTCTGCTGCGGCAGATAGGCCACCTTGCGGGCAAACTGCCTGTCGCCCCAGGCTGGAAGAGGCGTTCCCTCGAAGCGCACTTCGCCGCCGGTCGGCTCCTGCTGTCGGGCGAGAAGCTTGATCAGGGTCGATTTCCCCGAGCCGTTATGACCGATAAGCCCGATGACGCGGCGCGCCGGCAGCGTAAGCGTGAGCGGATGAAGAAGCTGGCGCTCCGGAACGGAGAACGACACCGCGTCGAGATCATAGAGCGTATCGGGCACGACGCCCGCCGATTGCCGGGCCATTTCCGTCGTGGATCGGGGATTGAAAAAGCTCATGCTCGGCTCGTTTGCTGGTGAATTGTTAAGAATAGAACAGGAGGTTCGTTAACACATTCGAGAACTTCGTGTTAAGATGATTTGTAGGAGGATATCAGGAGGGGCAGGCGGATTAAGGGAGAACCTTGATGGTAATCCGGCTGGCTTTCATATGCCTGTTGTTTGCTGCTTTTGCGCTGGGTTTCGCCGCGGTAGCAAGCCGCGATAGCGAGAAATTTGTTTCGCCACCCTCAGTCGATCGCTGCGCGTTCGATGTTGCGTGCAATCCGGCGGATCAAAGGCAGTCTTAGTTTGCGGAACGGGCATCGGTGGTTTGGACCGCTGTTGTGATGAAAATAGTGAGACATGGATTTCTGTGACAACACAGGAACCCATGCCTCGGGTGCCGCATTTGCACCGTTTCTAAAGCGATCTATCCAAGATCGATCTCATCCGGGTCTTTCGGAAGCGCTGCGATCTCTTCCGCCGCCTTGCGCAAGATGGCGGCGATCCGGGCTTGTGTTTCAGCACTCGCATCGAGCCGGCTGGCGAGGGCCGCCTTGAGGGCGCGGCGTGCTTCGTTCACTTCCGGCGCAACGTCTGGAATGTCGCGATCCCGCCCATGTCCATCATCACCTTCGAACCACTGGCGGGCACGAGCCATGCGCTCGCCGATCAGACGGATGCGTTCGAGCGCTGCGTCCACGATCTTCCGGTTTTCCTTGAGATGAAGGCGGCCTTCCTCGGTGATGGAATAGACCTTCTTGTTGCCATCGGGATTGGCCACGGCATGGCCGGTCTCTTCCAGATAGGTGAGCGTCGGATAGATCACGCCGGGGCTCGGGCTGTAGCAGCCGCTTGAATGTTCTTCGATCGCCTTGATGACCTCATAGCCATGGCGCGGCGCCTTTTCAATGAGCGCCAGCACAACGAGACGCAACTCTCCGTCACCGACGAAGCGCCCGAAGCCGCCACCAAAGCCGCGTTCGAAAGCGCCGGAGAAATGCTTGGCGAAACGCCGGGCCGCCAAAAAGCGCGGGCCGCGATGGAAATCATGAGCATGATGCATGAGAAACCTCCATGAGTTATAGCTTTAGATATATCTTATGACGCATCGTGACCGCGCGGTCAAGATATATCTTACGTGCTATCGAGGAGTTTCGCTGCGAGGCAGGCGCACCGCCGGCGGCGATGCACATTGCGCAGCTATACTTTTTCTGTTTCTCGGCTAATTAGAGTGATCGCTTTTCAGACGGAATCACTCGAAACCGTTCTAAACCGTTATCGCCATGGAAATGTTGAGGCATGGAGTCCTGTGACAAGCACAGGAATGACGGAAGTGGTGATGGCTTCTCCCACGAGAACCGTTGTGCAGGCCGCGCGGTTGAAGATTATGGGTGACATCAAAGCAATCCGTCATTCCTGTGCTTGTCACAGGAATCCATGCCTCAACGTTGCCACCGACGCGAGGGTGAAGATACTGTATTGCTTCCGTCTAATAACAAAATGCTCTAAATACTCTTCCCAAGCCGTCCCGCTAGGTCCTGAATGAACTGCCATGCCACGCGCCCGGAGCGATTGCCGCGGGTGGTGGCCCATTCGAGCGCCTCGGCGCGGAGCTTTTCCGGGTCGTGGTCGAGGCCGTAATGCCTGGCATAACCATCGACCATCGCGAGATAATCCTCCTGGCTACATTTATGAAAGCCGAGCCAGAGGCCGAAGCGGTCGGAGAGGGAGACCTTTTCCTCCACCGCCTCCGAAGGATTGATGGCTGTCGAGCGCTCATTGTCGATCATGTCGCGCGGCAGGAGATGGCGGCGGTTCGAGGTGGCGTAGAAGATAACGTTTTCGGGTCGGCCTTCGACGCCGCCCTCCAGCGCCGCCTTCAGCGATTTGTAGGACGTGTCGTCATGGTCGAAGGAGAGATCGTCGCAGAACAGAATGATACGATACGGGGTATCCTTGATGCTGCTCATCAGCAGGGGCAGGGTGTTGATGTCCTCCCGGTGGATTTCGATAAGCTTCAGCGCCGGCCGATCCGGCTCTTCGCTGTTCACAGCCGCCTGCGCAGCCTTCACCAGGGATGACTTGCCCATGCCGCGCGCACCCCAGAGGAGAACGTTGTTGGCAGGCAGGCCACGCGCGAAACGGCGGGTGTTGTCGAGGAGGATGTCGCGGACATTGTCCACACCCTGGATGAGCGAAATATCGACGCGGTTGACCCTGATGACTGGATCGAGCGCAAGTCGCTCCGGATTCCAGACGAAGCAGTCGGCGGGTTCAAGATCGGCGGGCTTCATGGCGGGCGGCGCGATGCGCTCCAGAACCGCGATCAATTGGTCGAGTTTTTGCGACAGCGTATCCTCGGTCGTCATAATCGATATCCATATTGTGCTGGCTGATAACCGTACCGTACGGTACGGTACGTCAATATGATGAAGCGTGAGGATAGATGCAAGGGAATAAACGCCGTGTTTTACATGCGAAAAGCGCGGGACGGGGCTTTGTCCGGTTGCTTTTGCGGCGATAACCATTGTATGCGCTCAGGCTGAACAGAATATCGGTTTCACGAGGAGTTCTCGCATGCCCTTCATTACCCCGGCCTACGCTCAGGCTCCTGGCGGTTCGCCGTTCGGCCCGGATGTCCTGATGAGCATCCTGCCTTTCATCCTCATTTTCGTGATCATGTATTTCCTCATCATCCGGCCGCAGCGCACGCAGATGAAGAAGCGGGAGGAAATGCTGAAGGCGGTCCGCCGCGGCGACACCATCATTGCCGGCGCCATGGTCGCCAAGGTGACGAAGGTCATCGACGACAACGAGGTCGAGGCCGAGATCGCCGAGGGCGTGAAAGTGCGCATCCTGCGCGGGCTGATCAGCGATGTACGAGCCAAGGGCGAGCCCGTCGCCGACAACAAGAAGTAAGAGCAGATCCCAAAAAGTTGCAGACTTTTTGGACAAGATCATGCGGCTAAAGAAGGTTCGCGCGGCCATGGCAAAGGGTATTGAAATCCGCAATGCGCATTTCCCCGGCCGCGCGCCCATCGACGCCTACGGCAATGGCGGCTTCCGCTTTGCCGACATGTCGCATAAAGGCTCCATTCTCTGCCTGCCCTCGGGCATTCATGGCTGGGAGCCGAAAACGCCGCCCATCCTGACCGTCCAGGATCTCGGGACGATCATTGAGCAGGCGGACCAGATCGAAATCCTGCTGGTTGGCACTGGAACCGATCTGCGCCCATTGCCGGAGAATGTACGGGCCATTCTCCGCGAGCACCGCATCTCCGCCGATCCGATGAGCACCGGCGCCGCCGTACGCACCTATAATGTGCTGCTGGCTGAAGACCGCGCGGTGGCCGCGGCGCTGATCGCCGTTGATTGAGATGGACGCCAACGAAACCCATTGCCTCAACGTCCTGCGCGAGGCGGACCGTGACCGCTATCTCTCAGTGCTCTATGCGCCGGAGGAGAAGCGCGGGGCACTGGCTGCGCTCTATGCCTTCAACGCTGAAATAGCCCGCATCCGGGATATCGTGCATGACCCATTGCCGGGCGAGGTGCGGCTGCAATGGTGGCGCGACCTCATCAACGGCACCGAGCATGGCGCGGCGGCAGGACATCCGGTCGCGGCGACACTGATTCAGGCCATCGAACGCTATCGCCTCCCGCGCGCGGCCTTCGACAATTACTGCGAGGCGCGGATTTTCGATCTCTATGACGATCCGATGCCCAGCCGCAACGATCTGGAAGGCTATTGCGGCGAGACGGCATCGGCGATGATCCAGCTCGCAAGCCTCATTCTAGATGGCGATGCAGCCCCGCGCTTCGCCGAACTTGCCGGCCATGCGGGCGTGGCCCAAGGCGTGACCGGCCTTCTGCGCCTCCTGCCGCTTCACCGCAGGCGCGGGCAAATTTTTGTTCCCGCGGATATTTTGCAGGCGGTGGGCGTCAACCGGGAGGACCTGCTCGCGGGCAATGACAAGGCCGCGCTCGACCGCGTCGTCATGGCCATGGTGGCGCTGGCGCAGGAGCATCTTGCCGCGTTCGAGAATGGCAGGAAAGTATTGCCTGCCTCGCTCAAGCCCGCCTATCTGCCAGTGGCGCTCGTGCCCGCCTATCTTAAGGCGATTACCCGCAAGGGCGGCGATGCGGCGCGGGAGGTGGCGGAGATATCGCCCCTGCGCCGCCAGTGGATCATGTTTCGCGCAAGCGCTGGCGGAATATAGGTTCACTCGGCGGCAGCGGCGACCGCCGGCAAACCCAGCCAAGCGCGGCAATCGGCCAATGCCCGGGCGCTTAGCGCCCGCTTCTTTGCATTGGTCTTTTCCTTGCCGCGCAGGCGTTTTCCTTCCAGTTTCGGCGCTTCCACGGGAGGGAACAGGCCGAAATTGACGTTCATCGGCTGGAAGGAGCGCTTGCCCGGTTCGTCGTCGGAGACGATATGGCCGCCGGTGATATGCCCAAGCAGCGCACCGAAGGCCGTGGTTTCAGGAGGGAGGGACGGCTCCAATCCCAGCTGCTCAGCGGCGGCGAAGCGTCCGGCGAGGAGGCCGATGGCGGCCGATTCCACATAGCCCTCGCATCCGGTGATCTGTCCGGCGAAGCGAAGGTCCGGGCGCGACTTCAGACGCAGCGCGTGGTCGAGCAGCACGGGCGAGTTGAGGTAGGTGTTGCGGTGAAGACCGCCGAGCCGGGCGAATTCCGCGTTCTCCAAACCGGGAATAAGCCGGAATATCGCCACCTGTTCGCCATATTTCAGCTTGGTCTGGAAGCCAACCATGTTGTAAAGCGTGCCCAATGCATTGTCCTGGCGCAGCTGCACCACGGCATAGGGCTTGACCGTTGGATTGTGCGCATTGGTCAAGCCCATCGGCTTCATCGGCCCATGGCGCAGCGTCTCGGGGCCGCGCTCGGCCATCACCTCGATCGGCAGGCAGCCGTCGAAATAGGGCGTGCCTTCCCATTCGCGGAATTCGGTCTTCTCGCCCGCGATCAGCGCTTGCACGAAAGTCTCATACTGTTCCTTCGTCATCGGGCAGTTGATGTAGTCCTTGCCCGTGCCGCCGGGGCCCACCTTGTCATAGCGCGACTGGAACCAGCAGACATCCATGTCGATGCTGTCGAAATGGACGATGGGCGCGATGGCGTCGAAGAAGGCGAGGGCGTCGGCGCCGGTTTCGGCCCGGATCGATTCTGCGAGCGCAGGGGCGGTGAGGGGGCCGGTTGCGATGATCGTCCGCGCCCATTCGGCGGGCGGCAGGCCGGATATTTCTTCCCGCTGGATGGTGATGAGCGGATGCGCTTCGAGTTTGGCTGTAACCGCTTGCGAAAAGCCTTCGCGGTCCACGGCAAGCGCGCCCCCGGCGGGCACCTGATGGGCGTCGGCGCTCGCCATAATCAGCGATCCCGCCAGCCGCATTTCCGCATGGAGCACGCCGACGGCATTCGTCTCGGCATCGTCGGAGCGGAAGGAGTTAGAGCACACCAGTTCCGCCAGCCCATCCGTCTTGTGCGCGTCGGTTCCGCGCACGGGGCGCATTTCGTGCAGGATCACCGGAATGCCCGCTTGCGCAAGCTGCCACGCGGCTTCCGAACCGGCAAGGCCGCCGCCGACGACATGAACGGGCTGTTTCGAATTGGACATGCTGGGGACTCTCTTCCCGTTTTGATAATTGCCGCCTACATGGCGCAGCAACGCACAAAAAACAACACCCGCCGCGGGAGGAGGAGCGGCGGGTGTCGTTTGGAAAAGGCTGGCCGGGAGGAGGAGAGCCAGCCTTCGATCGCTGGAGCCTGGGAGGAGGAGGGCTCTTCGCGATATTCTTGAAACTTTTTGACTTAGCGAACGTTAGACTGGCGAGCGACGTGCGGGATGTCCGCGCGGGAAATGCCGAGGTCGGAGAGTTCGCGGTTCGAAAGGCGGCTCAGTTCACCGATGGTTTCGCGGTAACGGCGCCAGTTGTTGTAGGAGCGGATCAGGTTCATTTCGGGCCTCTTGGGTGGTTCGTCGCTGTTTGTTGACCCTGATATAGACGAGAACCCCGGCCAGTTGCAGACGCAAGATTGCATGGCTGATTTGCGCATGTTGCAATGCAATATTAATCGATTTTAATGCCCTTGTCGCAGGAATGACAAAATCGTGAAACCGGGCGGGATTCTCGCCGTTTCCCGCCCGATTTTCGAACCTACCAGGGCGTTTCTCCGCCAGCCTCGACGAACCGCCCGGACTCTTCGCCGCCCAGCGCATATTGAACAGGGAGGCGTGCCCCTTCTTCGGGCGTCAATGTGCCATATCCGCCGGTCAGGTCCGTCTTGACGAAACCGGGGCTCACCGAATTGACCACGATGCCCGTGCCGCGCAATTCCTCATGAAGCTGAACGGTCAGCATGTTGAGCGCCGCCTTCGAAGCGTTGTAGCCGATATACTGCGCCGAATAATAGGTTGAGCTCGGGTCGCCATTGAGCGTCAGCGAGCCGAGAGAACTGGAGAGATTGACGATCCGCGCCGCCGGTGCCGCCAGCAGGAGCGGCAGCATCGCCTGTGTCACCGCCAGCGTGCCGAGGAAATTGACTTCCATGGTGCGGCGGACCGCCTCGAGCGAGGCTGTGCCGGGAGGGCCGTCATGGGCTGCGTCGAAGATGCCGGCATTGTTGACGAGGATATCGAGCCTGCCATGTTCCGCATCGATTGCTGCCGCCGCTGCGGTTATGCTTGCCCAATCGTCCAGATCGATCCGGATCGATTGGGCGGCGAGGCCTTGCCCAGCCAAATCTGCGATCGCCGCATGGGCGCGGTCGTCGTCCCGCGCCCCTATGATGACATGAATGCCGGCTTGCGCGAGCTGGCGGGCGATCTCCAGCCCGATGCCTTTGTTGGCCCCGGTGACAAGGGCAATGCGTGTGTCGGTCATGACGATCCTTTCCAACTTGAGCTACCGGGTTTAATATATGAAGGATCATTCAGTTTGAGGATTCGCTTTTGCCTTCTCCAGCGCCACGCTCGCTAAGTCCCCGAAAAAGGCCGCGTCAGGCGCGCGCGGCGGCAACGCTGGATGCGATTTTCGAGGCGACCATTCAGCTTTTATTGACCGATGGCCCGCATGGGCTGACGACCACCCGCGTGGCGCAGCGGGCGGGCGTGTCGGTGGGCACGATGTATCAATATTTCCCACACAAGCAGGCACTGATCTACGCGCTCAACGAACGCTATCTGGATGTGCTGGCCGGGAAGATCGAGGCGACCTGCCGGGCGAACCAGGGCGCGCCCACAGGTCAAATGGTGGAAGCGCTCATCGACACCTACTGGCACGCGAAGACCGAGCGGGCCGAAGTGACCCGCGCGCTCTATCGCTCCGTTGCGGAACTCGATAATGAGGCGCTGATCGCGGCGTTTGCACGCCGCGTCGATGCCGCGACCACGGCCATGTTGGCAAGCGCCACGGACGCGGTCTTTGTCGACCTCGATGGCATCAATCTTACGCTGGTGACGGTCATCTTCGGCACGGTGCGCAACACGTTTGAAAGAAACTTATCCGCCGCTGCCGCAGACCGTCTGCGCGCGCAGTTGACGATGATGTGCCGGGCGTATCTCGCCGCCGCGCAAGAGCGTCCTGTCTGACCGAGACGAAGGGCAGGTTCTTGCCGTTCTCGCCACGGGGCGCGTAAGCTAGGGTATTGCTGGCTCTATCGCCCGCACGAATCAGGAGTTGAGCGTGGCATTTCCATTGTTTCTGCCCAGACAGATCGCCCGCTGGCAGGAAAAGGGCCTTATCGACGACAAGACCGCCGAGGCGCTGCTCGCCGATGTCGAGAGCCAGCGCGCGCGCGGGTTTGGCCTTGGCAATACGCTGGCGGTGCTGGGCGCGCTGCTTCTGGGTGCGGCGATCATCACGCTCATCGCTGCCAATTGGGAGGCGATGCCGCGTCTGTTACGGGTCGCGCTGATCTTCATCGCCATATGGGCGGGATATCTTGGCGGCGCATGGCGGCAGGCCATAGGTGACAAAATGTTCGCCCCGGCGCTTTATGTCTTCGGCGCGCTGGCATTCGGCGCGGGCGTGGCGCTGGTCGGGCAGATGTATCACCTTGCGGGCGACATGCCCTCCGCGGCGCTGATCTGGACCGGCGGGGTGATGGTATCGGCCTTGCTGCTGCGGTCCCGGGCGCTGGCGATAACAGGCATGGCGGTCGCCATCTTCTATCTCTTCTCGTTTCTGGATAATGGCTTCGTGCCTGACAGAAATTATACGTGGATCGCGCCGCTATTGGCCATCTGCGGGCTGGCGCTCGCCTGGTACACAAAGAGCCGCGCCACCGCGCATCTCGTGGCGCTGTTCCTCATCGCCTATTTCGTGATTGCCTATGGCAATCTTAATTCGCACACGCCCATCTGGCTTGCCGTGGCGATCGGTCTTTGCCTGTTCTTGATCGACGGGCTCCGTCCGGTTGTCTCCATGCGCCTCGGCGGTTTCGGCCCGGCGTTTGGCGCTTATGGCCTTGCCGGTGCGCTGCTGGCGCTGGAGATGGTGCAGTTCGAGGATTTCGCCAGCAATACCGGCGGACGCGTCACTTTCGGCATTGTCATTCTTGCGATTGCCATCGGTGCCCTCATGCTGTCGGGTCGTCGCAATGCGCTGGTGCGCTGGGTTGCCTATGTCGCGTTCTCGCTGGAAGTGCTCTACCTTGCCTTCATGACCGTTGGCACTCTTGTCGGCACATCGGGCTTCTTCCTCACAGCGGGCATCTTGCTGCTGCTCCTTGCGGTATTCGTAGCGCGGATGGAGCGGCGTCTTCATAAGCCGAATCTGAAATTGGGCGTATCCCCATGAAAAATAACCGTCATTGGCTGTTCGGCATGGCGGCTCTGGCCGCGCTCTTCCAGTCCGGCATTCTCTATGCGGCGATTGAAAGCCGCGCTGCGATCCTGCGCGAGGGCAGGGAGATCCTTCTTCGCACCGAGCCTGTAGACCCGCGCGACCTGATGCGCGGCGAATATGTGCGTCTAGGCTTTGCCATTTCCTCTATCCCGCGCTCGCAAATCAGCGGGACGCCCGATGATGGCAGCCACGCCACCATTTACGTGGCGGTAAAGGCGGGCGCGAACGGCAATTGGCAATTCTCCCGCGCGTCTTTCCAACCGATTGGCGATCTTGCGCTGGACGAGGTGATGCTCAAGGGGCGAACCCGCTATGCGCCTCCCGCGCAAGCCGACGCACTTGTCACCGTCGATTACGGGATCGAGCGCTATTATCTTCCGGAAGGCGAGGGCAGGCGGATAGAAGACGCGCAGCGGCACCAGAATATCGAGGCGGTCGTCGCGGTTTCCGCGTCGGGAGAGGCACAGATAAAGGCGCTGAAAGAGAACGGAAAAGCCCTTTACGAAGAGCCGCTTTACTGATTGTCTTTAAGGATTGCCGGATAAGCTCATTATCTGCCGGAAACCAAGGCATTTTTCCTTTGAACGGTCGAAATTGGGTGATATAGAGACCCGCGCTTTCGGGGCTGTTCGGCCTTGTCTAGCGGTGCGATCTTATACGGGATCATGCTCTAGAAGCGGATGTGGCGAAATTGGTAGACGCACCAGATTTAGGTTCTGGCGGGAGACCGTGGGGGTTCGAGTCCCTCCATCCGCACCAGCGAAAGGCCACGAAGAAACAGTTTCTCTCCCGCCCGTCCTGGCAGAATGGCCGGTATCGGCAGGATAAGTACAACGAAGTGAAGGTTTTGACATGCAGGTTACCGAAACGCTCAATGAAGGGCTGAAGCGCGAGATCAAAGTCGTGGTTCCGGCCAAGGATCTCGAGGCGAAGCTTTCCGAGCGCCTCGAAAATGCCAAGGGACGCGTGCGCATCAACGGCTTCCGCCCCGGCAAGGTCCCGGCGGCGCACCTGCGCAAGGTCTATGGCAAATCCTTCATGGCCGAAGTGGTCAACGAGATCCTGAGCGAGACCCCGCGCTCGATTCTCTCCGAGCGCAACGAGAAATCGGCGACGCAGCCCGAAATCGTCATGACCGAGGACGAGAAGGAAGCCGAGAAGGTTCTCGACGGCAAGGCCGATTTTGTTTTCTCGCTGAATTACGAAGTGCTGCCGCAGATCGAGCTCAAGGACTTCTCCGGCATCTCCGTCACGCGTGAAGTCGTCGATGTGACCGATGAGGAGATCGATGAGCAGGTCAAGCGCATCGCCGCCTCCACGCGCTCCTTCGAAACGAAGGAAGGCAAGGCCGAGGATGGCGACCGCGTCACGATGGATTATCTGGGCAAGCTCGACGGCGAGCCTTTCGACGGCGGCGCCGATACGGACGCGCAGCTGGTGCTGGGCTCGGGCCAGTTCATTCCGGGCTTTGAGGAACAGCTCATCGGCGTCAAGGCCGGCGACGAGACGCAGATCAAGGTGACCTTCCCCGAGAATTACGGCGCCGCGCATCTGGCCGGCAAGGAAGCCACCTTCGACATCACCGTCAAGGAAGTGGCGAAGCCCGGCGAGCTGGAGCTCAATGACGAGACCGCCAAGAAGCTCGGCATCGAGACGATGGAGCGCCTGCGCCAGGTCATCCGCGAGCAGATCGAAGGCCAGTACGGTTCCTTCACCCGCCAGAAGGTGAAGCGCCAGATCCTCGACGCGCTCGACGGCCAGTATCAGTTCGAAGCGCCGCAGAAACTCGTTGATGCGGAGTTCAACAATATCTGGGCGCAGATCAACAATGACTTGCAGGAAGCCGGACGCACCTTCGAAGACGAAGAGACGACCGAAGAAGCCGCCCGCGAGGAATACCGCAAGCTGGCTGAGCGCCGCGTGCGTCTTGGCCTCGTGCTTTCCGAGATCGGTGAGAAGGCTGGCCTCGAAGTGACGGAAGAAGAGCTGCAGCGCGCGCTGTTCGATCAGGTCCGCCGCTATCCGGGACAGGAGAAGGAAATCTACGAATTCTTCCGCCGCACCCCCGATGCCGTCGCAAACCTGCGCGCGCCGATCTTCGAGGAAAAGGTGGTCGACCATCTCCTCTCCACCATTGAGGTGACCGACAAGAAGGTGACCAAGGATGAGCTGATGGCCGATGACGAGGCTGGCGAAACCGAAGCCAAGCCCGCCAAGAAGGCCGCGCCGAAGAAAAAGACCGCCGCTAAGAAGAAGGCGGACGAGGACAAGTCCGAAGAGGCTTGATCGGGTCTGATAGATCGATTGCTGAAAGGGCCGTGCGCAAGCGCGGCCTTTTTGCAATTGCCATCCTTTGCAGCAAATTTCTTCCACACGGAATCGCTCGAAACCGTTCTCGCCATGGAAATGTTGAGGCATGGATTCCTGTGACAAGCACAGGAATGACGGAAGTGGGGATGGCTGCCCCTCAACGAGAACACTTGTGCAGGCCGCGCGATTGAAGAGCATCGGCAACATCAAAGCAATCCGTCATTCCTGTGCTTGTCACAGGAATCCATGCCTCGACGGTGACGTTGTCATCTACGAAAGCAGAGTTCGTTGTTTCCGTCTAATAAAATGCAGAATATCTATATGGCCTCGCGCCTTTTCTCTTTTCGCCGCCATCAATCAAACAGACCTTCCGCTTGATATCGGCGGGGTCCCCGCAACAGCCTGATTATGGCGACTGCGGGCGTGGAAAGATCAACGCGAAAAGTTGACAGATTTTGCGTAAACGATCATGTCTGGCGAGGCGGCACATTTGTCGCCGATCGGAATCATCCGGCGTTGCATTATGCCGAAAAATAAAGAAATAGAGCGGTTCCATAGGAATCGCTTTGATCGAGGTGGGCCAGATGCCGATTACGCTACTTGACGGAATTCTTCTCGGGATCACGCTCATTTCGGCCGTGCTGGCTATGGTGCGGGGATTTTCCCGCGAGGTGCTTTCGGTCGCCTCCTGGGCGCTGGCGGCCATCGCCGCCTATCTGTTCTACACCCCGGTCGTTCCGCTGGTGCAGCCCTATATCAGCAATGAAACCATCGCCAAGATCGCGGCGGCGGGTGCGGTTTTCATCGTCACGCTGATTATCGTTTCGATCATCACCATGAAGATCGCGGACTTCATCATCGACAGCCGGATTGGCGCGCTCGACCGTACGCTGGGCTTCCTCTTCGGCGCCGCGCGCGGCGTGCTGCTGGTCGTGGTGGCGATGCTGTTTTTCAACTGGCTCGTTGCCGGAGCCCAGCCGGCCTGGATCACCGATGCCAAGTCTAAACCGCTGCTCGATGCAGTGGGACAGCAACTGATGGGGTTCGTAGAGAAAGTGGAGCCGAGCGTTTCGAGCAAGATCAATCCGAAGAGCGAGACGACACCGGAACAGGGCGGCAATCAGGAAGCCCCGGCGGATAACGCGCCCGCGGAATAATTTGATCGGGCGCGACAATGGTGGCGCTTTGAACCGGCGCATCATTTATGCTAGACGGACACGTGAAGGGCGGGAGCTAATCATTCTCCCGCTTTCTTTATTGCATGATCCCAGGTTGCGGACTTTTGGGATCATGCGGCAGGAAAACTCAACCCGATCACGGTTTTGAATTTTGATCGCTGCGATCCCATATATCGTGGACATGCCCAATAGAAAGGCCAGGCGGCAATGACCGATCTTTCCGGCAACGAGACGCATTTTTCCTTGGACGATGACTCCTTGCATGAAGAGTGCGGGGTTTTCGGCATTCTGGGACACCGGGACGCCGCCACGCTGACGGCGCTCGGCCTCCATGCGCTCCAGCATCGCGGGCAGGAAGCCGCCGGCATCGTCTCCTATGACGGGCAGCAGTTCTACACCGAAAAGCGCATGGGCCTCGTCGGCGATCATTACACCGATCCGGCGACGCTGGCGAAGCTGCCGGGCTACATCGCCATCGGCCACACCCGCTATTCTACGACAGGTGAGGTGGCGCTGCGCAATGTGCAGCCGCTGTTCGCGGAGCTTGAGGTCGGCGGCATCGCCATCGCGCATAACGGCAATTTCACCAACGGCCTGACGCTGCGCCGCCAGCTCATCGCGTCAGGCGCGATCTGCCAGTCCACCTCCGACACGGAAGTGGTGCTGCATCTCATCGCCCGCTCGCGCTTTCCGTCTTCGAGCGATCGTTTCGTCGATGCCATCAGGCATGTCGAGGGCGGCTATTCCATGCTCGCCATGACGCGCACCAAGCTTATCGCCGCGCGCGATCCCATCGGCATCCGCCCGCTGGTGATGGGCGAGCTCGACGGCAAGCCGATCTTCTGCTCGGAGACCTGCGCGCTCGACATCATCGGCGCGAAATATATCCGCGACGTCGAGAATGGCGAGGTGGTCATCTGCGAGATCCAGGCCGACGGCTCGATCACAACAGAGTCGATCAAGCCGAAGGACCGGAAGCCAGAGCGCCTTTGCCTGTTCGAATATGTCTATTTCGCCCGGCCGGATTCGGTGGTCGGGGGGCGCAATGTCTATTCCGTGCGCAAGAATATGGGCATCAACCTTGCCAAGGAAGCTCCGGTCGAGGCGGATGTGGTGGTGCCGGTGCCCGATGGCGGCACGCCCGCGGCCATCGGCTATGCGCAGGAAAGCGGCATTCCGTTCGAGCTCGGCATTATCAGAAACCATTATGTCGGGCGCACCTTCATCGAGCCGACGCAGTCGATCCGCGCCTTCGGCGTGAAGCTGAAGCACTCCGCCAATCGCGCGGTGATCGAGGGCAAGCGTGTGGTGCTGGTGGACGATTCCATCGTGCGCGGCACCACCTCGCTCAAGATCGTGCAGATGATCCGCGATGCCGGCGCGCGCGAGGTTCACATGCGCGTGGCAAGCCCGATGATCTATCACCCGGATTTCTACGGCATCGACACGCCCGAGGCGGACAAGCTGCTCGCCAACCAGCACAAGGATCTGGAATCCATGTGCCGCTATATCGGCGCGGATTCGCTGGAGTTCCTGTCTATCGATGGGCTCTACCGGGCTGTTGGCGGCAAGCCGCGCGATCCGCAAGCGCCTGAATTCACCGACCATTATTTCACCGGCGACTATCCCACCCGCCTCGTCGATCAGGATGGCCTCAGCAATGTGCACACCCTGCCATTGATGGCGAGCAATGGGTGAACGCGATGAACAGCCCGGCACCATCTTCCAATCCCAAAGCCACCGACAATATGAATGACGCGCTTTGGCGGGATATCGAAAGGGCTGCCATCTACGATGATGGCGCTGCAGCCCTGGAGCACCTCAAGGCCGGGTTTCCCATCTATTATATTGAGGACGACACACCCGAAGGATTGCTGGTTAAAGAGTATCCGGACGGGCGGCGCGAGCTGGTCCGCTTCGATGAAGCAGGCGACGAGGTTATCCGCCCGTTATGACGCCCGCACCCCAGCTATGGGTTTTTGCTGGGCCGAACGGGGCGGGGAAGTCAACGCTTGCCAGGCGCTATGTTGTCGGCCGTCTTGAAATCGTGAACCCCGACGATATTGCCCGGCAGATCGCACCGGGCCTTCCAGCCGACCGGAAGACTGCGGTGCGGGCAGGGCGTCTAGCTGTTGAGCGGCGAAAAGCTCTGCTGGACGCACGTGAAAGCTTTGCCATAGAGACGACATTGACCGGGCAGGGCGCGCGCGCATTCATGCTCCAAGCCCGGGAGCGCGGCTATAAAGTCAATCTGGTCTTCATCGGACTCCATAGCATCATTCAAGCGCAAAGCCGTGTCACCGAGCGTGTGCGGCAGGGTGGCCATGCCGTGCCCAAGGCGGATATAGAGCGGCGTTTTGTCCGATGCATGAACCACTTAGCCGAGGCAATGCGGATTGCTGATCGCGTCTTGGTGCTGGATAATAGCGGCAAGCGGCGACGGTTGATTTTAATTCGTGAAAACGGGCGAACGAAGCTGCTTAGCCGGAATGTACCCAATTGGGCGCGGACGGCAATTCCGGAGATTCTGCAAACCAATCAGACGGGGACATTGAATAAATGACTATCGATCTAACCGGCCGGCTGGCGCTGGTCACCGGCGCGTCGCGCGGCATCGGCTATTTTCTGAGCCTGGAATTGGCAAAGCGCGGCGCGCATGTCATCGCCGTCGCGCGGACGACCGGCGGGCTGGAAGAGCTCGACGATGAAATCCGCCTAGCTGGCGGCAGCGCAACGCTCGTGCCGCTCGACCTCACCGACATGTCCGGCATCGACCGGCTGGGCGGCTCGATCCATGAGCGCTGGGGCAAGCTCGATATCATGGTCGCCAATGCGGGCATTCTCGGCGTGCTTTCACCCATCGGCCATGTCGAGGCCAAGACTTTCGAGAAGGTGATGAACGTCAATGTCACCTCGACGTGGCGCTTGATTCGTTCCATGGACCCGCTGTTGCGGCAGTCGGATGCGGGCCGTGCTATCTTGCTTTCGTCCGGCGTCGCCCATTCGGCGCGCGCCTTCTGGGCACCTTATGCGGCCTCCAAGGCGGCGGTCGAGGTGCTGGCGCGCAGCTGGGCGGAAGAGACGAAACAGATGAATCTGCGGGTCAATTCGGTCAATCCAGGCGCGACCCGCACCGCCATGCGCGCGCAGGCCATGCCGGGCGAAGACCCCGAAACGCTTCCGCATCCGCGCGAGGTTGCCCAGAAGATCGTCAAGCTTGCCGATCCGGCCTTGGACGTGACCGGCAAGCTCTATGATGTACGGCAGGATAAGCTCCTGAATTATCACATGCCCAGCTGAGTGCCCGGATGGGGGGATGGGCTACCGCCCCGTCGCCCCGAGCGCTGCCACCATTTCCGTATTCGCCACCTTCGGCGCGCTGTCGAGGCGTTTCAGGCGTTTTTCCTCCGCCTCGATATAATTGCGCGTGAGCGGTACGGCGTCCTGCCGGTGCGCGATCTGGATCTGGAACACCATCATGTTCTGCCAGCGGAAGGCGCTTTCGGAGGCGGCGAGGTAGAACTCCCACATGCGGCAGAAGCGCTCGTCATAGATGGCCTTTGCCTTGTCACGGTTGGCCATGAAGGCCTCGCGCCAGGCTTTCAGCGTTTCGGCATAATGCAGGCGCAGGATTTCGATATCGGTGACGATCAGTCCCGCCCGCTCGATATGCGGCAGCACCTCCGAGAGGGCGGGGATGTAGCCACCGGGGAAGATATATTTGCGGATGAACGGGTTGGTCGCGCCCGGCCCGTCGCTGCGTCCGATGGCATGGAGCAGGAAAACGCCGTCGGGCTTGAGCAGGCGTGCCGTATGCTGGAAATATTCGGCAAAATGATTGACGCCGACATGCTCGAACATGCCGACCGAGACGATGCGGTCGAACGGCTCCTGCAGCGTGCGATAGTCCTGCAGATTGAACCGCGCCCGCGCCGAGAGACCTTCCTCCGCGGCGCGCTTGTTGGCGACCGCGTGCTGCTCCTGTGAAAGGGTGACGCCGGTCACATCCGCGCCAAGATATTTGGCCATATAGAGCCCGAGGCCGCCCCAGCCGCAGCCGATATCGAGCAGCTTCTGGTCCGGCTTGACCAGGAGTTTCGCCGCCAGGTGCCGCTTTTTGGCAAGCTGGGCTTCGGCGAGCGTCGTATCCGGCGTCTCGAAATAGGCGCAGGAATATTGCATGTCGGGATCGAGAAACAACCGGTAGAGATCGCCCGACAGATCGTAATGGTGGCGCACATGCCCGGAGGCGAGGGCGATGGTGTTGATCTGCTGCAAGCGCCGTCCCGCGCGCCGCGCCGCGTCGATCGCCCGCATCCACGGTTCCTTGGCCGCGACCGGCCCGGCATTCTCGAAGACGAGCTGCAGGAGCCCGTACATGTCGCCTTCGACGAAATCGAGATCCCCGGCCATATAGGCTTCCGCGAGCTTAAGCTCGGGATTGATCGCGATGGCGCGCTCCGCCCGGCGCGCGTTGAACTCGATCCCAATGGGATCGCCGGTCTTGTCGCCAAACCGATGCGTGACGCCGTCAGCGTCGGTTACAGTCAGATCCCCCCGTTTGATCAAATGATTCAGAACGGTGCGTAAAAGCGTATTCATCGACCAATCTCCAAATTGCAAGACCGGCCCCGATTTTCGAATTTACGGAAGATGCGGAAATAAATTATTGACGCAATACACCCGCACCCATCCGCGAAATCCCATATGGGGTCGCGAAAAATGGTAAGATAGGCGCTTTTTTGCGTCTGAAAAGTGGAAATGCCCGGCGCTGGGGCCGGGCATGATCATTTATAGTTTACTGATAGCGCAAATATTCAATGCTTGCTGGGCCGATTACCTTTACGAACGCCCATACGATCGATCCGATGATGCCGGCTCCAAGAATCGTCGCCAGCCATTCCGCACCCTGACTGATCGCATAGGCGCAAGACTGAGGGCAGCGAGAACGAAGATAATGGCATAGGTTTTCCCGAGTATGGCTTCGAAAACCGCCCATCTGAGTTCCTGTTTTTCCAGCTCACGCCTATGCCGGGATTCTTCCTCCCACGCCGCGAAAATGCGCTCGGCGCCGTTAGCGACGATTTCTCCGTACATCGCCATGTCAGATGGCGCCGGCAGGGGACCAGACCATGAAGACTGCTCAATGCTTACCTGCATTGGAAGCCGGTCTTCGTGCCTCTGTTCTAAAGGAGCGGAGCGCTTAGCGGCCGGTTTCTTCACGCCTGCGTTCTTTCGCGATGACTCCCCTTAAGTCCGCGCCAAGACGCACAAAATCACCGCGAAGTGATTTACTCGCTGAAACGTTACGAGGATTGGCTGAAACAGTATTGGGACCTGCAAGCGTTAAAAGAGTGGCGAGCCCGGCCACGAAACTACCGGCCACCCCTTTCCGGGGGCGTTTAAGCTGATAGCGCGTGTTGTACCGTTCTCTGAGTGCAGGTTTTGACATGGCTTGGAGCATACTCCCGCTGCATCGAAAATCAAATAACACTCTGTAACGTATGGCAGTTGCAGCGAGCGGGGATAGATTTTAACCAACGCCCCTCCCTGCTTCCAGGAAGGGGCGATGTCGCTATTCGGATCAGGCGTTGTTGTCGCCTTCCGCATCGTCCTCGTCGTCGAAGACTTCCTCGGAAAGCGGCTCTTCCTCGATGCCGTAGATGGCCTGGGCAGAGGTCAGGTCCTCGCCCTTGGCCTGGCGTTCGGCTTCTTCGGCCGAGCGGGCGACATTGATCGTGACGGTGACTTCCACTTCGGGATGGAGTGCGATGACGATGCTGTGCAGGCCGATGGTCTTGATCGGCGTATTGAGCTCGACCTGGTTGCGGTTGACCGTGAAGCCTTCCGCCGTCAGCACCTCGGCAATGTCGCGGGTCGAGACGGAGCCGTAGAGCTGGCCGGTCTCGCCGGCCGAGCGCACGACGATGAAGCTCTTGCCGTCGAGCTTGTCGGCAACGGCCTGGGCTTCGTTCTTGCGCTCCAGGTTGCGAGCTTCGAGCTGGGCGCGCTGGCCTTCGAACTTCTTCTTGTTGGCTTCGTTGGCGCGCAGCGCCTTGCCCTGCGGCAGAAGGAAGTTACGGGCATAGCCGTCCTTGACCTTCACGGTGTCGCCCATCTGGCCGAGGCGGGAGATGCGTTCAAGCAGAATGACTTCCATGGGTTTGTCCTTTCAGTTTTGCTTGTCGTTCGGAGGGGTGGATTTCGTCATCGGGGCATTGCGGGACGTGTCGAACAATCCGGCGATGAGAAAAAGGAAAAGCACGAAGGCGAAGAGCGCGACGGCGAGATAGGCCAGCCACAGCGCGATGGGACGCCAGGGCTGGCCGCGCGTGCGCATATGGAGCGTGGCGAAACCGGCGAGCATGAAGCCCGCGCCGAGCGCGCCGGCGATTGCGGTTGCCGCATGGCCGACGCCGCTGCCGAGGAAAGCGAGCGTGAGGCTGACGGCAAACACGAGGAGCGCGGTGCGCGGCATCCGCAGTGTCGCGGGCCAGTCGTCACGCGGGCGGCGCAAGCGCCCGGAAAGCGCGGTGATCCGCAGCGCCAGATAGAAATTCGCGACAAGCGCGATCAGGCAGGTCGCGGCCTGTATGGCAGGCAGAACCACCACCATGGTCGCGGCGAGATTGTTGCGCATTTCGGGGCTGGCGGTAAAATCGGGATTGGCCTGGGTGAGGGCCGCCATGATCGCGTCGGCGAATTCGCGCGCAAGATCCTGCCCGAAACCGATGATGATGCCGATGATGATGAGCCCGCCCGCCACCATAAGGCTGAGACGGAAGAGGATATCGGGCAGGGGATACCAGACGATGGCGTCCTTCGGGCCGCCCAATTCGCTCGCGGGACGGGCAAGGCCGGCGAAGTAAGCGCCGGTGGCGGCCGGAATGATGCTGGTCAGCGCCACGAGCAGCGCGCCCATCGGCGCGGCAAAGGCGATGGCTGCTGTAGCGGCGATGGCGGAAACAATGCCTGCGGCCGTGCCCCAGCCAAGCGCGGCGATGAAAATGGGCAGCGGCGTCAGGAAATAGAGGAACATCGCCACGCCCGACTGGACGATGGCGCCAGCCGACAGCAGCGCGGCTGCAAGCCCTGCCAATATGCCGACACCGACTGATGTTGCATCGAATTTCATGGTCGCTGTCCTGCCGGAGCAGTTAGAGGTGACGGCCTTGGCGCGTTACACCCCAACTCGGGTTTTTGATTTTACCGACCGCGCCCATCGCGGAAGGGAGAACGAAATGGGAGTAGGGGAGTAAGTGAGTAGGGGAATATGTGAAAAACATACTCCCTTATTCCCCTATTCCCTTATTCCCTTACTTCACCACGTAAGGCAGCAGGCCGAGGAAGCGCGCGCGCTTGATCGCCTTGGCGAGCTCGCGCTGCTTCTTCTGGCTGACGGCCGTGATGCGGGACGGAACGATCTTGCCGCGCTCGGAGATGTAGCGCTGCAGGAGCTTGACGTCCTTATAGTCGATCTTCGGAGCGTTGGCGCCGGAGAACGGGCAGGTCTTGCGGCGGCGATGGAACGGACGCCGGGTCGGGATCTGGTTGATGTCGACCATTATTCGGCTCCTTCCACAGCTTCGTTGTCACGCGGACGGCGCGGGCCACGGTCACGGTCGCCATCGCGCGGGCGGCGCGGGCGGTCGTCATCGCGGCCGAAACGGTCGTCACGCTCGCGGCGGTCGTCGCGGCGGGCGAGCATAGCCGACTGGCCTTCCTCATGCTTCTCGACACGAACGGTCAGGGCGCGCAGCACGTCTTCGTTGATGCGCTCCTGGCGTTCCAGCTCGGCAATCGCCGCAGCGGGAGCATCGATATCGATCAGCGTATAATACGCCTTGCGATTCTTCTTGATGCGATAGGTGAGGGGACGCAGACCCCAATTTTCGATACGCCCGACTTTACCGCCATTGGCCTCGATGACACCCTTGTACTGTTCTACAAGCGCGTCGACCTGCTGCTGCGATATGTCCTGTCGGGCAAGGAACACATGTTCGTAAAGAGCCATTGTCTTTGCCTTTCTTCGTTTATCATCGCATGGCGCCAGCGGCTAAGCCTCTGCGACTTCTCTTGAATCCGGAATACCGGAGAAGAAAGGACGCGCGGTCGAGACGATCGAGAGCGGAGACACGGGAGGCTGAAGCGCTTTAGGCTTCGGCGGATGATTTGCAATGAATTGCAGGACAATCCGGCCCTCCGTTCAGCCCCCAGCTGGCAGCGAGCGATGAACGGGCGGCTCATACGGGATTTCGAGGCGTTTGGCAACCGTTCTTGGCGTCATTCTCGGGCTGTCCCGAGAATCTACGACGGTATGTCTGTCAGAACGGCAGTTGCCTTTCCTTTTTCTTATGGCAGATTCTCGGGACAAGCCCGAGAATGACGTCCGGGGAGGGTACTATGTCTGAAAACCTCTATCGAGCATTAAGATCGGTTAACGTTCCCGATGATTTGGCTCGGAAGGCGGCAGAGGAATTAGGGGCGTTCCGTCAACAGTTCAGAGATATCCATCGATCCATGCTGGTGATACGGGTAATGCTGATAATTGCCATCATCGGTGTAGCAATATTGAACTTCGATACTTTCGTCTTGCATCCATAAGAAAACGCCGGCCTGAGCAGCCGGCGTTTCTGCTTGGGAGGCTATAAGCGTGGTCATTGCGGTGCCGAGATGTCCTTGCAGAAGCTCTGCACGCTGTCGCTGTACTTGGTTTTGTCCTGTTCCATCCGGCCGCATTCGGTGCGGACCCTGGCCTGTTCCTCGGGCGACATAGCCTGGTAACGGGTCGGGAGATCGTCGGTGAGCACGATGGAGCCGGTGGACTCGTTGCTTACGGGCGGCTGAGCGCTTTGGTTGGTTTCGGTCGTGCCGAAGGTTCCAGGTCGCGGGAATGTAGGGCCGCCTTCGTCATTGGCGTTCTGGGCGATTGCGGCACCCGCGCTCATCGTGAGAGCGAGCACCGCGGCAGCGGTCGTTTTCAGGTCAAGCATTATCTTCTCTCCTGAGCAATTGTTTGGTTGCGAAAGCATGACCCCCAAAAAGCTGGGAGACTTCTGGGCTCGGATCATGCGGTTTAATGTGATCGTTCATGTCCAGCCAGAAACCCGTCCGTTTGTGGCCTTCCATGCCGAACTAACGGGAAGAAAACCGATTGGTTCCGGCTTTTTTGCGCGGAAATCCGGGGGCGGATTTAGCGGATGCCCTTGACTTCTGCCTCGTCGCTGGTCACACCGCGCGCCAAAACGTATGAATGAAATATTAAACGAGGCTGAGACCATAATGGCCGTAGCATTCACATTTCCGGGGCAGGGCAGCCAGGCAGTCGGCATGGGCAAGGCGCTGGCGGAGAATTTTGCCGAGGCGCGCGCCGTATTCGACGAGGTGGACGAAGCGCTCGGCGAAAAGCTGTCCGCTACCATGTTCGAAGGTCCCGAGGAGACGCTGACCCTGACCGCCAATGCGCAGCCCGCGCTGATGGCCGTGTCGGTGGCCGTCATCCGCGTCATGGAGGCACGGGGCTTTTCGCTGAAGGACAAGGTGGCCTATGTTGCCGGTCACTCGCTTGGTGAATATTCGGCATTGCGTGCGGCGGGCACATTCTCGCTGGCCGATACGGCGCGGCTCCTGCGCATTCGTGGCAACGCCATGCAGCGCGCCGTCCCGGTGGGCGAGGGCGCCATGGCGGCGATCATCGGGCTGGAGCATGGCGATGTGGAAGCCGTCTGCAGCGAGGCGGCGGCCGAAGGCGTCTGCCAGATCGCCAATGACAATGGCGGCGGCCAGATCGTGATTTCAGGCACGAAACCCGCTGTCGAGAAGGCCGCGGCGCTCGCGACTGATAAGGGCGCGAAGCGGGCGATCATGCTGCCGGTCTCGGCTCCCTTCCACTCGGCTCTTATGCAGCCTGCGGCGGAAGCCATGCGCGAGGCGCTGGCAAGCGTGAAGAAGAACGATCCCGTCGTGCCGCTCATCGCCAATGTCCGTGCCGCGCCCGTCACCGACGCCGATGAAATCGCCGCCTTGCTGGTGGAACAGGTGACGGGGCAGGTCCGCTGGCGCGAAACCGTGGAGTGGTTCGCCGCCAACGGCGTCACCACGCTTTACGAGATCGGATCTGGCAAGGTGCTGACCGGGCTCGCCCGCCGCATATCGAAAGACGTCACCGGCACCGCCGTCGGCACGGCCGAGGAAATCGACGCGGCGCTCGCTGCTTTGAATGCATGACCATCAATTTTAACGGGAAGGAACCCCGCGATGTTTGATCTGACCGGCCGTAAGGCCCTCGTCACCGGCGCCACCGGCGGTATCGGCGAAGCCATCGCCCGTGCCCTCCATGCCCAAGGCGCCATTGTCGGCCTGCATGGAACCCGCGTCGAAAAGCTGGAGGCCTTGGCCGCCGAGCTCTCCGGCCGCGTGAAGATTTTCCCGGCCAACCTTTCCGACCGCGAGGAAGTAAAGGCGCTGGGTGAGAAGGCGGAGAAGGAACTCGAAGGCCTCGACATCCTCGTCAACAATGCCGGCATCACCAAGGACGGGCTGTTCGTGCGCATGAGCGATGCGGACTGGGATGCGGTGCTGAACGTCAACCTGACCTCGGTCTTCAACCTGACGAAGGAAGTGATCCACCCGATGATGCGCCGCCGCCATGGCCGCGTCATCAACATCACCTCCATCGTCGGCGTCACCGGCAATCCGGGCCAGGCGAATTATTGCGCCTCGAAGGCGGGGCTCATCGGCTTTTCCAAGTCGCTAGCGCAGGAAATCGCCACGCGCAACGTCACTGTCAATTGCGTCGCGCCGGGCTTCATCGAATCGGCCATGACGGACAAGCTGAACGAGAAGCAGAAGGAAACCATCATGGGCGCGATCCCCATGAAGCGAATGGGCACGGGCGCGGAAATCGCCGCCGCCGTCATCTATCTCGCCAGCGACGAGGCGGCCTATGTCACCGGGCAGACGCTGCACGTCAATGGCGGCATGGCGATGATTTAATCCATGGTTTTCAACTGATTTTGGCCGCAAATCCGCCCTAAATGGGCTGATAAGCGGGCAGAATGCGCTTTGCGCCGGGCTGGAACCGTGGTAATGCGCGCGCAGAATTGGCGTACCGCGAGGTTTGCGGAGCCGATCCTGTTCCGAAAGGAATATCCACAGGGTATCCGTCGCCCCGCCAGATGGCCAAGCGGCAGATATCTTATAGCTTGATTAGATCCACCCATGCGGCTAACCAAGGCATGGGAAACAACAAACAGGTCGAGGTTCGGACATGAGCGACACCGCAGAACGCGTCAAGAAAATCGTTGTTGAGCATCTCGGCGTAGATGCCGACAAGGTTACGGAAGGCGCAAGTTTCATTGATGATCTCGGCGCGGACAGCCTCGACACCGTCGAGCTCGTCATGGCTTTCGAGGAAGAATTCGGCGTCGAAATCCCCGATGATGCCGCCGAGACGATCCTGACGGTCGGCGACGCCGTCAAGTTCATCGACAAGGCCAAGGCCTGATTTTAGCTGTTGTTCGGGCTGGAGCCGTCTGGCGTCCGGCCCGGATTCTATCTGCTGGATGTGGTTTGACTTGAGGCCAAGAGCTGGCGGAGCCGTCAGGCACCCCCCTCTGTCCTGCCGGACATCTCCCCCTCAAGGGGGGAGATTGGCCTTCATCGATGGCGGCGCATAATTTGCAACGTCCGACGATTAGCGAAAGCGGATATGACAGCCAATCTCCCCCCTTGAGGGGGGAGATGCCCGGCAGGGCAGAGGGGGGGGTGTTCGAGTCGGCATTTCCGAATTGAAATGCCTCGTTCACCGGGTTGTACCGCTGCTTCACATAAGCACGAAATAGCATTGAAGGGTGGAATATGAGGCGTGTCGTAATCACGGGTCTGGGGCTGGTTTCGCCGCTGGCAAGTGGCGTTGAAGAAAGCTGGTCCCGGCTGCTCGCCGGCAAGAGCGGCGCGCGCCGCGTCACCGAGTTCGAGGTCGATGATCTGCCCTGCCAGATCGCCTGCCGCATCCCTGTAGGCGACGGCACGGACGGCACCTTCAATGCCGACCTGCATATGGAGCCGAAGGAGCAGCGCAAGGTCGATCCCTTCATCGTCTATGCGATGGGCGCGGCGGACCAGGCGCTCGATGACGCCAACTGGCACCCGGAAAGCGATGAGGATCAGACGCGCACCGGCGTGCTGATCGGCTCGGGCATCGGCGGCATCGAGGGCATTGTCGAGGCCGGCTATACGCTGCGCGACAAGGGGCCCCGCCGCATTTCGCCTTTCTTCATTCCCGGACGCCTGATCAACCTCGCTTCCGGCTATGTCTCCATCAAGCACGGCCTGCGCGGGCCGAACCATGCGGTCGTCACGGCCTGCTCCACCGGCGCGCATGCCATTGGCGACGCGGCTCGTCTCATCGCCTTCGGCGACGCCGACGTGATGGTCGCGGGCGGCACCGAATCGCCCGTCAGCCGTATTTCGCTCGCGGGCTTCGCCGCCTGTAAGGCGCTCTCGACCGACCGCAACAACGACCCCACCGCCGCATCCCGTCCGTGGGACAAGGATCGTGACGGCTTCGTTATGGGTGAGGGCTCAGGCATCGTCGTTCTCGAAGAGCTGGAACATGCGCTGAAGCGCGGCGCGAAGATTTATGCCGAGGTGATCGGCTACGGCCTTTCCGGCGACGCCTTCCACATCACCGCGCCGACCGAGAGCGGCGAGGGCGCGCAGCGCTGCATGGAGATGGCGCTGAAGCGGGCGGGAATCACGCCGGACCAGATCGATTACATTAACGCCCATGGCACCTCGACCATGGCCGATACCATCGAGCTTGGCGCGGTCGAGCGAGTCGTGGGCGACGCGGCGCCGAAGATTTCGATGTCCTCGACCAAATCGTCCATCGGGCATCTCCTGGGCGCGGCCGGCGCGGCGGAAGCCATCTTCTGCACGCTCGCCATCCGCGATAATGTCGCGCCCGCGACGCTTAACCTTGACAATCCCGCGGTTGAAACGAAAATCGACCTCGTTCCGCATAAGCCGCGTGAACGCAAGATTGATATCGCACTGTCGAATTCGTTCGGGTTTGGGGGCACGAACGCATCGCTGATCCTGCGCCGCTTTGAGGGCTGAGAGCGTGGCGGACGGTTAAGTCCTTGTGGACATAGCTGTTCGCAGGCTTTCCAACAAGGCTTCGTCCGCGCTTTTGCCGCAATCGCCCCCGACCTTTGGAGAGATTCTGAGCGCGCTCAGGCAGGGATGGGAACTGAGGTGATCGAGTGAATTCTGACGCGAAGCCCGAGAACGAGGCCCCGGAAAACCAGCGTCCCGAAGACGTCACGGATGAGGTTTCCACGGGCCATACGGAAGCCGCGCCGGCGCATAAGCCGATCGTGCCGAAATCCGCGAGCGAGGCGCTGCGTCCCGAGCCGGGCACGCCGCCTCCGCCTTCCCGGCGCTCGCGCCATGCGCGCAGTCAGATCGTCGTCTTCGCCAATTTCATGCTGTCGCTGCTGGTGCTGGCCGCCGTCGGCGCCAGCGCGCTTTTCTATTTCGGCAAGCAGCAATTCGATGCGCCGGGACCATCGGCCGCCGCCACCACCTATCTGGTGAAACGCGGCAGCGGCATCGTTGAAATCGCTGATGGGCTGGAGCGGCGCGGGCTCATCTCCGACGCGCGCATATTCCGCTATGGTGTGCGCGCCTACGGCCATGAGAAAGATATGAAGGCGGGCGAATATGCGATCCCCGCCAACGCCTCCATGCGCGACATCATGGAAATCCTGCGCAGCGGCAAGACGATCCTCGTATCGCTGACCATCCCCGAAGGACTGACGGTGCAGCAGATATTCGATCGGATCGCCGCCAATGAGGCGCTGACAGGCGATATGCCCGCCACGCTGCCGCCGGAGGGAAGCCTGTTCGCCGATACGCTGCGCTTCACGCGCGGCACGACGCGCCAGGAAATCGTCAACAAGCTGCAGGCCGAGCAGAAGAAGCTGGTCGATGAGATCTGGGCGTCGCGCAACCCCGACCTGCCGTTGAAGACGATCGATGAATTCGTGACGCTCGCCTCCATCGTGGAGAAAGAAACCGGGATCGACGCCGAGCGCCCGCGCGTCGCCGCTGTTTTCATCAACCGGCTTCGCAAGGGCATGCGCCTTCAATCCGATCCGACCATCATTTATGGGCTGTTCGGGGGCAGGGGAAAGCCTGCCGATCGTCCGATCTTCAAATCGGATATCGAAAAGCCGACGCCCTATAACACCTACATCATCAACGGCCTGCCGCCCACGCCCATCGCCAATCCCGGCCGCGCGGCGCTGGAGGCCGTCGCCAATCCGATCCATACCGACGATCTTTATTTTGTCGCCGACGGCACGGGTGGCCATGTCTTCGCGACGACGCTGAAAGAGCACAATGAGAATGTGCGCCGCTGGCGCTCGGTCGAGCAGCAGAAGCGGGACGAGGCGGCGAAGGCCGCGGGGGATGCGGGCGATGAGACCGCACCGGAGCAGGAACCAGCGCCGGTTCAGGGGCAGTAGGGGGCAGCGCATAACCGTCTCACCCCCCTCTGCCCTGCCGGGCATCTCCCCCTCAAGGGGGGAGATTGGCTGGCATCGATGGCGGTGTTCTATTCTGCTACGTTGATGATAGGCGAGAGCGGAACAGGATAAGCCCATCTCCCCCCTTGAAGGGGGAGATGCCCGGCAGGGCAGAGGGGGGTGTTCACGCACAGGCCACTCGGAACGTAGCGCGGGGGAACCAATGACATTACAAAGCATGACCGGATTTGCCCGCCACGCCGCTGTCCATAGCGGTGGGGAGGGTGCCGAAAATGACGCCCGCATCGTCTGGGAGCTGCGCTCGGTCAACGGCAAGGGGCTGGATGTGCGGTTCCGGCTGCCGCAGGGGTTCGAGACCATCGAGCCGCTCGCGCGCGCGGCGCTGGCGAAGCATTTCTCGCGCGGCAATTTCCAGGCGGGACTCAGCGTCGAGCGCACGGCTGCCAAAAGCGAGCTCGTGCTCAACGAAGCCTATCTCTCCAATCTTCTCTCCTTGAGCGAGCGCCTCAGCGCGCAATATGGCCTGACGCGGGCGAGCGTGGACGGCATTCTTTCCTTGCGCGGCGTGCTGGTCGAGCCGCAGGAGGCTGAGGATGAGGAGGCGCAAGCGGGGCTGGAAGGCGCGATCATGGCCGCATTCGACGGCGCGCTCGCGGCCTTGGCCGATGCCAGACGCGCGGAAGGCGCCTCGATCGGCGCGATCCTGTCCGGCCAGATCGACATGATTGCGGATCTCGCCCTTCGCGCCCGCAACGACCCGTCGCGCAGCGTCGAGGCCATCCGCGCGCGGCTCGCGACGCAGGTGGCGCTGCTCCTCGATTCGGCCAGCGGGCTTGATGAGACCCGGCTTCACATGGAAGCGGCCTTTCTCGCCACCAAGGCCGACATTCAGGAAGAACTCGACCGGCTCGACACCCATGTCGCCTCCGCCCGCAAGCTGATCGCCGAGGGCGGCCCCATCGGGCGCAAGCTCGATTTCCTCAGCCAGGAATTCAATCGCGAAGCCAATACGCTGTGTTCAAAATCGAACGCCGCGTCGATCACCGCCATCGGGCTTGAACTGAAGGCCGTTGTCGATCAGTTTCGCGAACAAGTGCAGAATCTGGAGTAATTTTATGGCATCCCGTTCCATCGAAGGCGGCATCAAGCGTCGCGGTCTCATGATGGTGATTTCCTCGCCTTCCGGCGCAGGCAAATCCACCATCGCCCGCCTTCTGCTTGAGGATAAGGAGATGGACCTCTCCCTGTCGATCAGCGTCACCACCCGCCCGCGCCGCCCGAGCGAGATCGAGGGCGTGCATTACCATTTCATCTCGGTGCGCGAGTTCGAACGGCTGCGTGACAGCAATGCGCTGATCGAATGGGCTGAGGTGCATGGCAATTTCTACGGAACCTTGCGCGAAACCGCGGAGAACGCGCTCGCCGATGGCCGCGACATGCTGTTCGACATCGACTGGCAGGGCGCCGACCAGCTGCAGGAGAAGATGCCGGCGGATGTCGTCTCCATTTTCATCCTGCCGCCCACCATGCGCGAATTGCAGCAGCGCCTGAACCGCCGCGCGGAGGATACGCCTGATGTGATCGAGACGCGGCTGCGCAATGCCCGTTTCGAAATCGAGAAATGGAGCAAATATGACTACATCGTCATCAATGAGGACCTCAACCGCTCCTACGCCTCGGTAAAAGCCATCGTCAGCGCCGAGCGCCTGCGCCGCGACCGCCGCCCGGGCCTGTTTGAATTTGTGCAGGGGCTGCTGGAGGAGAAGCCGTTTTAGAGCAGATTATGTTTTGACGGAATCGCTCGGCACACCCCCCGCTGTCCTGCCGGACATCTCCCCCTCAAGGGGGAGATTGGCTGGCACGGCGATCATCGCCCATCCTGCATCGTTCGCGATTAGGCGGGGCGGTCGGTGAGGGCGTAATCTCCTCCCTTGAGGGGGAGATGTCCGGCAGGACAGAGGGGGTATCGCCTCGCCGACGCTTCCGTTTAAAAACAAAATACTCTTGGATAGGGAGCCTCACCCCCCCGTCACGCTCATATGCCGCGCCACGGCGGGGCGGTTGTGGCGGCGGTCGATGATGAAGTCGTGGCCCTTGGGCTTACGGCCGATGGCTTCGTCGATCACGCCAGACAGAAGTTCGTTGCTTTCCGAAGCGCGCAGCGCGGCACGCAGATCCGCCGCGTCTTCCTGTCCGAGGCACATATAGAGCGTGCCGGTGCAGGTGAGGCGGACGCGGTTGCAGCTCTCGCAGAAATTATGCGTCATCGGCGTGATGAAGCCGAGTCTTCCGCCGGTTTCCGCCAGCTGCACATAGCGGGCAGGGCCGCCGGTCTTGTAGGGGATGTCGGCCATGGTGAATTGCCGCGCCAGCGCGGCGCGCAGGAGCGATAGCGGCAGATATTGGTCGGCCCGGTCGAAGCCGGTTTCGCCCATCGGCATGGTCTCGATCAACGTCAAATCCATGCCCCGGCCATGCGCCCAGCGAATCATGCCGGGGATTTCGTGCTCGTTGATGTCCTTCAGCGCGACGGCGTTGATCTTGACTTGGATCCCCGCTGCCTGCGCCGCGTCGATGCCGCGCATGACCCGCTCCATATCACCCCAGCGGGTGATGGCACGGAATTTTTCGGGGTCGAGCGTATCGAGCGAGACATTGATGCGCCGGACGCCGCATTCGGCTAGTTCCGCCGCGTGGGTGGCGAGTTGCGAGCCATTGGTGGTGAGCGTCAGCTCCTCGAGCGCGCCGGAGGCGAGGTGCCGGGAGAGGGCGCGGATCAGGTGCATGATGTTCTTGCGCACCAAGGGCTCCCCGCCCGTCAGCCGCAATTTTCGCACGCCTTTCTCGATGAAGACGGTGCACAGCCGGTCAAGCTCCTCCAGAGAGAGCAGGTCCTTGCGCGGCAGGAAGGTCATGTTCTCCGCCATGCAATAGGTGCAGCGAAAATCGCAGCGGTCCGTCACCGACACACGCAGATAGGTGATCGCGCGCCCGAAAGGGTCGATCATGGCCGGCTCGGCGTACTGCACATCCGGTTTCGCGTTCAAAACGATGCCTCCTCGCGACAAGTCCGGGAAAAGCTCAGAACTGTTCGGATTTGCGCCAACTCATCCATTGATATGCCGCTTGTGGCCCGGACGCAATCGGCCTATCACCGCTTTGATTAGACAAGTCTGGAGAGTGCCGTGGCGGATATATGGCCCAGGGAATTGCGTGTCTCGCCGGATCGCAGGACGCTGACGATCAGTTTCGACAATGGCGAGGTCCATACGCTGCCCGCGGAGATGTTGCGTGTGCTCTCGCCCTCGGCGGAAGTGCAGGGCCATTCGCCGGAACAGCGCGTGACCGTGCCGGGCAAGATCGATGTCACGATTCTCAGGATCGATCCGGTCGGCAATTACGCCATTCGCATCACCTTCGACGACAGGCACGACACCGGGCTTTTCACCTGGACCTATCTGCGTCAGCTCGGGCTGGAGAAGGAAAGCCGCTGGCAGGTTTATCTCGATGAACTGGCGCAAAAGGGACTGAGCCGCGAGCGGTGAGGCGGGAGGAAACGATGACGATCATCAGGACGATCGAAGAACTCGAAGCGATCTATGGCAAGCCGGGCGAGGCGTCGCTCATCAAGGAAGTCGACCATTTGATCCCCGAATATGCCGCCTTCATCCAGGCTTCGCCCTTCGTGTCGCTGGCGACATCGGGGCCGGAGGGGCTGGACTGCTCGCCGCGCGGCGATCTCCCCGGCTTCGTCCGCGTCAAGGACGAGCGCACCCTGCTGATGCCGGACCGGCATGGCAACAACCGGGCCGATTCGCTGAAGAACATTCTGCGCGACGACCGGGTCGGGCTGCTCTTCATCGTGCCGGGTTCAGGAAACACGCTGCGCCTTAATGGCCGCGCCGTCATCTCCATCGATCCGGAGCTTTGCGCTTCCTTTACGATGCAGGGAAAGGCGGCGCGCTCGGTGATGATTATCACCGTCGAAGCGGTTTATTTCCAGTGCGCCCGGGCGATCCATCGCTCCGAACTCTGGAACCCGGAAAAACACGTCGATCCCAAAAGCCTGCCCACGCCGGGGCAGATGCTCGCCCGCACACGCGACGGTTTCGACGGCGAAGCCTACGATGCCGCCTGGTGGGAGCGGGCGAAGGCGACGATGTGGTAACTCTTTGTTTGCGACATGATCTCATCCGAAAAGTCTGCAACTTTTTGCTGCGCTGACCTTCGGTTCGGGATCATGCGCTATCACGCCTCTTTCAGCATCTCCGTAATGCGGCGCATCATGTCGCCCATCATGTCGCATTCTTCCGGGCTCGACTGGCTCATCACGCGGTCGATGAGCTGCGCGTAGACCTCCAGCGCCTGCAGCAGCCGCTTTTCGCCTTCCTCGGTCAGATAGAGGCGCATGACGCGCTTGTCCCTCGGGTCGCCCTCGCGGCGCATCAGGCCCTGCTTCTCCATCTGCGGCAGGAGCATGGTGACGTTGGACCGCCCCACCAGCAACCGCCGCGCCAGATCGTGCTGCGACTGGCCAGGATGGCGGTAGAGATTGATCATGGCGTCGAACTGCGCCGGTTTCAGGTCGAAGGGCGCCAGCACGCGCGTGAGCTCGCGCGCCACCGCCTTTTCCGCGCGCATCATCGCAACCCAGTTCTTGAAGCGGGGATTATCCCAGGGGAGCGACGGCGCGTCTTGCTTTTTGTTCATGTTTGTACAATGTTGTTCATGGTTGAACATTTAGTGGAAATTCGACTATGGCACCCTTCGCTTTCAAAATCACCCGTCTCGGTTTCGATCTCTATGGCCGCGTCGCGCCGAGGCGGGCGGGGCGCGCCGCGTTCCGGCTGTTCTGCCGCACGCCGGGGCGGAAGCCGAAGACCAAAGCCCATGCGGAGAAGCTCGCGCTGGCCGAGCCGAAATTGTGCGCGGCACGCCGTCTCGATCTCACAACCGACCGGGGCGGGTTCACCACCTATCTGTTCGAGCCGGCAAGGCCGGCGGGGGGCACATCGCTCGTCGTGCATGGCTGGGGCTCGCGCGCGGCGGAGATGATGACGATCATCGATGCCCTGCTCAAGGCGGGCGAGCGGGTCGTCGCCATCGACCTGCCGGGGCACGGCGCTTCGCCGGGGAGAAGCCTCAACATGATGCAAGCGATTGCCGCGGTGGATGCCGCGTGGCGGCAATATGGGCCGTTCAACGCCATGATCGGCCATTCCTTCGGCGGCGCGGTCATCATCAATGCGGCGGCGGGGGCGATGGCCTGTTATCCGGCGCATAGGCCGCAGAAGCTCGTCACCATTGCCTCGCCGCATTCGATGACGGAGGTTTTCGACGGTTTTGGTAAGATGGTCGGTTTGAAGCCCGCCGTGCGCAATGCCATGGATGACGAGGTGCTGCGGCTCGCCTGCCGTCCGCTCGCCGGTTTCGATACGCCCCAGCATCTGCGGCACATGGCGATCCCGGCGCTGGTGATCCACGCCCATGACGATAAAGAAGTGCCGGCACGCTCAGCGGAAGCCAAGGCCAAGGCCGGGCCGCATGTCACGCTCCACTGGGCGGATGGGTTGGGGCATCGCAGGATTATTGCGAGTGCCGAGGTTGCGGCGCGCGTGGCGGGGTTTGTACGGGGCGGGGAGATGGTGGAGGTGGCGGCTTGATATTTATGGGATATGGCGGGACAGAGGGGGCGCTGTCCCACCGACCTTTCCATTTATCCCAAATTCAATTCCTTGAAGAAATCATTCCCCTTGTCGTCAATTACGATAAAAGCCGGGAAATCTTCCACTTCGATCCGCCAGATCGCCTCCATGCCGAGTTCGGGATATTCCACGACCTCGACCTTCTTGATGCAATCCTGCGCCAAGCGGGCGGCGGGGCCGCCGATGGAGCCCAAATAGAAGCCGCCATGCTTGCCGCAGGCCTCGCGCACCTGGCGCGAGCGGTTGCCCTTGGCGAGCATCACCATCGAGCCGCCGAAGGACTGGAACTGATCGACGTAAGAATCCATGCGGCCGGCCGTCGTCGGGCCGAAGGAGCCGGAGGCGTAGCCGGCGGGTGTCTTGGCGGGGCCGGCGTAATAGATGGGGTGATTCTTGAAATAATCCGGCATCGGCTCGCCGCGCTCCAGCCGTTCGCGAATCTTGGCATGTGCGAGATCGCGGGCGACGATGATCGGCCCCGTGAGCGAAAGCCGCGTCTTCACGGGATGCTTCGAGAGTTCCTTCAATATCTCGCTCATCGGCTGGTTGAGGTCGATCTTGACGACATGCGAGGAGAGCTTTTCCTCGTCGATATCAGGCATGTATTTGGCCGGGTTGGTTTCCAGCTGCTCGAGGAAGATGCCGTCCCTGGTGATCTTACCCTTGGCCTGGCGGTCGGCGGAGCAGGAGACGCCGAGGCCGATGGGCAGCGAGGCGCCGTGGCGGGGCAGGCGGATGACGCGCACGTCATGGCAGAAATATTTGCCGCCGAACTGCGCGCCGACGCCGAGCGACTGCGTCAGCTTATGGATTTCGGCCTCCATGGCAAGATCGCGGAAGGCGTGGCCGCTTTCGGAGCCCTCCGTCGGGAGATTGTCGAGATAGCGCGTCGAGGCGAGCTTCACCGTCTTCAAGTTCATTTCCGCCGAGGTGCCGCCGATGACCACGGCGAGGTGGTAGGGCGGGCAGGCGGCGGTGCCGAGCGTCAGGATCTTCTCCTTGAGGAAGTCGATCATCCGGTCATGGGTCAAGAGCGACGGCGTGCCCTGGTAGAGGAAGGTCTTGTTTGCCGAGCCGCCGCCCTTGGCGACGAACAGGAAGTTATAGGCGTCCTCGCCTTCCTCGTAGATATCGATCTGCGCCGGCAGATTGTTCTTCGTGTTCTTCTCCTCGAACATGGAGAGGGGTGCGAGCTGCGAATAGCGTAAATTCTTCTTCTCATAGGCGTCGAGCACGCCCCTGGCGAGCGCCTCGGAATCGCCGCCTTCGGTCCAGACCCGGCGGCCCTTTTTGCCCATGATGATGGCAGTGCCGGTGTCCTGGCACATGGGCAGCACGCCGCCGGCGGCGATGTTGGCGTTTTTCAGGAGATCATAGGCGACGAAGCGGTCATTGTCCGTCGCTTCGGGGTCTTGAAGGATATTGGCGAGCTGCTGCAGATGGCCGGGGCGCAGGAGATGGTTTATGTCGGCGAAGGCGGCTTCCGCGAGAAGGCGCAGGCCTTCGGCATCGACGCTGAGAATGTCCTGTCCCTTGAAGCTGTCGACGGAAACATAGTCGGCGGTGAGCTTGCGATAGGGCGTTTCGTCCGGGCCCAGAGGGAAGATCGCGTCAGCCATTTGTTACCCCTTGTGGATGAATGATTTTTCGTCCCGCTTTTATCGCGGGCTTTCATGAAATCCACTGCGGCAGATCGCGCGGCTCAAGCGAATGTGAAGCGCCCTCCCAAGAAATTTCAGCCGTTAAAAGATTCTATACAAAATTTAAGCAAATGTGATGTTCACCTGCATTCAAAGCACGCGGCGATGAGAATCAGCCGCGATGAAAACACTCGGGCGAACATCATGCATTTTCCCTCCAGGAACAAAGTTCTGGCCGCGGCCGCAGCGGGCGCCGCGCTTGCCTTTTCGACGGCGCTGACGGCAACCGACGCGCATGCCGCCAGCACGCTTCTGGAACTTTTCCGCCAACGGAGCCAGCCTCAGCAAACCCAGCCAGCCGCCCCCGTCGCGCCGCCGCCCGCGGCAGTCGAGCGCGCGCCTGTGCCGCCCATGCAAGCGGAGAGCCCTGCCGCGCAGACGCCGATCAAGCGCGTGACCGTCAAGGGGCCGCAGGTCTATGATTACAAGCCCGACGCGCTGGTGCGGATCGATTTCTCCAAGATCGACATGCAGCTGACTGCAGCGACGAAAGAGGTCTCCCCGAGCGAGGCGATCACATCAGGCATGTCGCCTCTGCCCGCCAAGGCGACGAGCGGGGAGGGAAGCTTCGCCGGCGCGCTCGAAGAATTGAAGACGACCGATGTGCGCGCCGAAAAGGAAATCGCCGACGCCATCGTCGATTTCTATTCCGCGCATCAGAAATTCATCTGGTCCGAAGGGCTGGATGTCGCGCCGAAGGCCAAGCAGGTGGCGGCGCTCTTTGCCCGCGCGGGTGAGGAGGGGCTGGACCCCGAGGAATATGCCGTCATTATTCCCGCTGACAGTTTCGATCCGGCGCAGAGGCAGGAGCGGCTCAAGAAGCTCGCCGAGTTCGAAATCCTCATGAGCGCCCGGGCGCTGCGCTATGCCATCGACGCGGGCGAGGGACGCATCATCGCCGACCGCCTGAGCGAGATGCACGATCTGCCGCGCGACCGCGTCAACGCGCGTGACGTGCTGGAGAGGCTGGCGGCGTCGAACGACCCGGCGGCCACGCTCGCCGCCTTCCAGCCGCAGAACAAATGGTATGCGGAGCTGAAGAAGAGCCTCGCCGATCTCGACGGCAAGGCCGGTGACGTGCAGGTGCGCATCGCGCCCGGCACGCTGATCCGTCCGGGCGACGATAACCCGGAAATGGCCAATGTGGTGGCGCTGATCCTCAAGAAGGCGCCCGCCGATTATCTGACGAAATATCAGGACGTGCTCACCGCCCATGAGGGCAAGAGCGTTTACGATCCGGAGCTGGTCGCGGCGATCAAGGCCTATCAGCGTCATGCCGGATCGAGCCCTGATGGCGTGATCGGCCGCAATACGATTGCCACGCTGCAAGGCGAATCCGTGGCGGTAAAGCGCGACCGCATCATCTATGCGATGGAGCGCCTGCGCTGGCTGCCGCATGATTTCGGCGACCGCTATGTCTTCATCAACCAGCCTGCCTATCGCGCGCAATATTTCGCTGATGGTCAGGAAAAGCTGGCGATGAATGTCGTGGTCGGCTCGCCCCGGCACCAGACTTATTTCTTCTACGACAAGGTCCAGACGGTGGTGTTCAATCCGTCCTGGGGGATTCCGCGTTCAATCATCATGAACGAGATGATGCCGAAAATCCTGAAGGACACGGGCTATCTGGAGCGCAATGGCTATGAGGTCTATAAGAACGGCAAGCGGGTCCCCGCAAGTTCCGTCAACTGGGCTCGCGTCGCTTCAGGCAAGGAGCATGTCGGCATTCGCCAGATCCCGAGCCTCGACAATTCGCTGGGTGAGTTGAAGATCCTCTTCCCCAACGCGCATGACATCTACATGCACGACACGCCGGCCAAATCCTATTTCAAGCGCGATATGCGGGCGTTGAGCCATGGCTGTATCCGCCTGGAGCGCCCGCGCGACATGGCCGCCGCCGTGCTCGGCCAGCCGGTGGAAAGCCTTGAGAAATATTTCGGCAAGAATGAGCGCGCGGTGAAGGTGCCGGAGCAAATCCCTGTTTATCTCACCTATTTCACCGCCTGGCCGGACGCCGTCACGGGCAAGATCCGCTATTACGACGATGTCTATGAGCGCGATGCCAACCTCGCCAAGGCGATTGAGAAGACGCGGGCGTCGCGGCTGGCGAATAGCTGAAAGTACAAGAGCGAATAGCGAATAGTTGGTAGCGAATAGGGCTTGGCAACATGAAGTGCGGTCCGGCAGACTATTCGCTATTCGCTATTCGCTATTCGCTATTCGCTTTAAACGCTGGCAAGCTCTGAAAGGCGCGCTTCAGCGCCTCCGACCATCCGTCTGAAATCGCGGCATAATAAGGGTCGGTGCGGTCGATCCGCTTGTGGACGCCCAATCTCAGCGAACCGGCCTCGTAAAGCTGCAAATCGAGCGGCAGGCCGACTGAAAGGTTGGATTTCAGCGTCGAGTCGAAGGACACGAAGAGGAGCTTCACCGCGTCTTCGAAGGTCATCGCCGGATCGTAAGCCCGCACCAGAATCGGCTTGCCATATTTGTGCTCGCCGATCTGGAAGAATGGCGTATCGGCGGAGCATTCGATGAAATTGCCTTCCGGATAGATATAGAACAGGCGCGGCTCGCCGCCCTTGATCTGGCCGCCCAGAATGAAGGAAGCGGCGAAGGCGTCGGCGTTCTGGCCGCCCGGGGCGGCATCGCGGATAACTTCCTTGACCGTCTGACCGATCAGCCGCGCCGTCTGGAACATGGATGGCGTCTCGAAGATCGAGGGGTGGCGGTCGCCGGGCGCCTTCGAGCGCTCGTCGATGAGGCTTACCACGCCTTGCGTCGTGGCAAGATTGCCTGCGGACAGCAGCACGATGACGCGGTCGCCGGTCTTCGACCATGTGTGCATCTTGGTGAAGGTGGAGATGTTGTCGAGCCCGGCATTCGTCCGCGTGTCGGACATGAAGACCAGGCCACGATCCATCTTGAGGCCGACGCAATACGTCATGGGGCAGTCCCGAATTCTGTTATACTTTGCACCACGAGGGCGCTTGGCCCATTACTGCGCTACATTGATTTCAACTGCAAGCCGCTCCGTGGCGCTGCCGAAGCGCACGCCGGAGACCGGTGCGGCGTCGCGGTAGTCGAGGCCGCAGGCGATGCGCACATAGCGCTCGTTCGGGCAGATGCAATTGGCGGCGTCGAAGCCAACCCAGCCAAGCCCCGGCACATGGGCTTCCGCCCAGGCATGGCTGGCTGTCTGTTCTTCGACGCCCTCCATCATCAGATAGCCCGAGACATAGCGCGCAGGGATATCCAGAAGACGGGCGGCGGCGAGGAAGACATGGGCATGGTCCTGGCAGACGCCCTCGCCATTTTGCAGCGCGCTTTCGGCATCGGTGCCGACATGGGTCGCGCCCGGCACATAGGCAATTCGCCCATGGATCGTGCCCATCAGCGCGTGGAGCAGCGAGAGCCGGTCATCGGCGGCGGGAATATCGGCCACCATGGCCCGGACGCTCTCGCCGGGCTCGGTGAGGGCGGTACGGCGCTGAAAAAGCCAGAGCGAGGCGAAGCCGCCGGTCTCGCCCAACATGCCCGCGCGGTCTTCGGTCTCGATCCGGCCGGTCGCGGTGATGGTGATATCATGCGCGTTGCGGTCATGGCGGACGAGATCGACTCGGTTGCCGAACCCATCGGTATAGGAGACCTCCGGCGCCGCGCCATCCACATCCACGCGCCAATCGAGCACCTTCTGGCCCGCCTGCGTCTGCGGCCTCAGCCTTAGCCGCTGCACGGCATAGGGAACGGGGAAATCATAATGATAGCGGGAGGTGTGGCGGATCGTCAGCAGCATGGGGCGGCTCTTTTCATGCTCAGTCGAAATTATAGGCTTCGGCGATCTCCGTGCCGAGGCGGTTGTTCTTGACGATGAAATCGGAAAGGAACTCGTGGAGGCCGGTTTCGAAAATTTTCATGATGTCGTTGTCCGCCAGCGTCGCGTGGGTCTTCTCCGCCGTCTCATGGGCGGCGTGGCGCGCGCCGTAATCCGCGGCGAGGAAGCCGAGATTGTCGACGATGTTGCGGTAGCAGAAATGCAGCGAGCGCGGCATCCGGCCGTTGAGGATCAGATAATCGGCGATATGCGCGGGCTTGTAATCGCCATCATAGACCCAGCGATAGGAGCGATGAGCCGAGACCGAGCGCAGGATCGATTCCCACTGATAATTGTCGAGCGTGGTGCCGACATAGGAAATGGCGGGCAGGAGCACGTAATATTTGACGTCGAGAATGCGGGCGGTGTTGTCGGCGCGCTCGATGAAGGTGCCGATGCGGGCGAAATCGAAGATCTCGTTGCGCAGCATCGTGCCATGGAACGCGCCGCGGATCAGCGCCGATTCGCGCGTGATCTTGTCGAGCACCGCTGGCAAATCGCTTTCCGGCACCGGGCGGGCGAGGGCCTTTTTCAAGACCATCCAGGCTTCGTTGACGCTCTCCCAGGTGTCGCGGGTGAGGGCCGTGCGCACCATGCGGGCGTTGGAACGTGCGGCTTCGAGGCAGGACATGACGCTCGACGGGTTGTCCGTGTCGCGCAGCAGGAAATCGGAGACGGTGGCGGCGGTATAGGCATCGTGCTTCTGCGAGAAGGCTGAAGCCGCGCCGGCGCTGACGATGACGGAAGACCATTCCTCCGGCGCGCCCGACGTCTTGGTCAGCGCCATTCTGAGCCCGGCATCGACGATGCGCGCCATATTCTCGGCCCGTTCGATATAGCGGTGCATCCAGTAAAGGCCGTTAGCGGTGCGTCCCAAAAGCATATTTTATGCATTCCCCTTTGGCCGTTTGGCTCTTTGTTATCTGCGTATCAGTCGTCGAGCACCCATGTGTCTTTCGTTCCCCCACCTTGACTCGAATTGACGACCAGTGAGCCTTCCTTCAGCGCTACGCGGGTGAGGCCTCCCGGCGTGATGCGAATCCGGTCGGAGACGAGGACGAAGGGCCGCAAATCGACGTGACGCGGCGCTAGCCCTTTTTCTGTAAGGATAGGCGTGGTGGAGAGCGCCAGCGTCGGCTGGGCGATGTAATTGCCGGGGCGGGCTTTCAGCTTCGCGGCGAAGGCTTCGCGTTCCGCCTTCGAGGCTGCCGGGCCGACAAGCATGCCGTAGCCGCCGGAGCCGTGAACCTCCTTCACGACAAGCTCTTCGAGATGTTCGAGCACATAGGCGAGGCTGTCTTTCTCGGAGCAGCGCCAGGTCGGCACGTTTTCGAGAATCGCCTTGCGGCCGGTGTAGAACTCCACGATCTCGGGCATATAGGAGTAGATTGCCTTGTCGTCGGCAATGCCGGTGCCGGGCGCGTTGGCGATAGTGATGTTGCCGGCGCGGTAGACATCCATGATGCCGGCCACGCCGAGCGTCGAATCCGGGCGGAAGGTGAGGGGGTCGAGGAAGGCATCGTCCACGCGCCGATAGAGCACGTCGATCGGCTGAAAGCCTTGCGTCGTGCGCATCGCCACCCGCCCGTCGACCACGCGCAGATCGCTGCCTTCGACCAGCTCCACCCCCATCTGGTCGGCGAGAAAGGCGTGCTCGAAATAGGCGGAATTGTAGATGCCGGGCGTCAGCACCGCGATGGTCGGCGCGCCCCTGGCGGCGGCGGGCGCGACGGCCGACAGCGACTGGCGCAGCAATTGCGGATAGGTCTCGACCGGGCGCACCTTCACATGCTGGAACAGCTCGGGGAAGAGCTGCATCATGGTTTCGCGGTTCTCCAGCATATAGGAGACGCCCGAGGGCGTGCGGGCATTGTCTTCAAGCACGTGGAACTGGTTTTCCGCCGTGCGCACGATATCGACGCCGATGATGTGGGTGTAGACATTGCCGGGCGGGCGGAAGCCGATCATTTCAGGGATGAAGGCCTCGTTATGGGCGATCAACTCCTTCGGGATGCGGCCCGCGCGCACGATCTCCTGCCGGTGATAGATGTCGTCGAGGAAGGCGTTGAGCGCCATGACCCGCTGCTCGATGCCCTGCGACAGGCGCCGCCACTCCTGGCCGGAGATGATACGGGGGATGATGTCGAAGGGAATCAGCCGCTCGGCAGCCTCTTCATCGCCATAGACGGCGAAGGTGATGCCCGTCTTGCGGAAAACATGCTCGGCATCGACCGTTTTCTGCGCGAGCTTGTCCTGGTTCTGCGTATCGAGCCATTTTTTCAGGGCTTTGTAAGGCGGGCGGACGCCGTCGTCCCCCGCCAGCATCTCATCGAATGGCTTCACCCATTGTCCCCATTGTCTCGATGTTCCCGTTTTTATTGTGGTTGAAATGCATTCAAGCGCATTCAGGGAAAAAAGCAAGCGCCATCCGCTCCTTTCGGGGGCAGATGGCGCTTTTGCCTAAAAAGCAGGCTGAAGGCTTAGTGAATGATCTCGCCATAGAGCTCGGCGATTGCCCAGGCGACGAGCACGAGCATCACCGAAGCGGCCAGAATGGTGAAGACGCGCGTACCCCACCGGCCCTGTTTTGCTTCTTGCTGATCGATAATCTTGGCCATGACGTAACCCTCTCGTTTTATCGGAAACGGGGGAAGGCCGCAGGAGTTCCCGCAAACAAACTGGCGACATTGCCAGCCTCTGGGGATTATATCGGACAATAACGGACAATAACGGACATTAACGGGCGCAAAGCGTGCGCAAAATGCGCGCAAATCATGGCCCACCTGGGCGTTGGCCGTTCGCTGGAGGCTTCGTCAACTATTTGATTTTCTTGCGTAAATATGGTGGGCGCGACAGGGATTGAACCTGTGACCCCTCCCGTGTGAAGGGAGTGCTCTCCCGCTGAGCTACGCGCCCTCCCGGAGCCGACCGGCTCGAAAGGTGTGGCGGGATATACGGAGAAGAATTCCGCCAGTCAAGCTGTCATGTATATCTTTCGACACATTCATCGGAGCCATCCTGCAATGCACTTGACGCGGTTCAAATGAGCTATATTATTGGGTCATATGAACCAATGTGTGGTGTGAAATGCAAGTCGCAACGGAAAAGCACCAGCTCTCCCCAGAGAAAACGCATGTTGCCTTGAAGGCGTTCAACAATATCGCCGCTGAGTGGAGGCTCCCGCTCGCCGAGGCCGCGGCGCTTGCGGATATGTCTGAAAGTACATGGAAGCGCGCGCGAAAGCCCGATTACGCGGGGGATTTGACCCGGGATCAGATGCTGCGGTTGAGCTGCCTTATTGGCATTTACAAGGCGCTCAAGCTCTATTTCAGCGACCCAATCGCGCGCGACTGGATGAGCTTGCCCAATCAGGGGCCGTTGTTCCATGGACAGCGTCCGCTCGATACACTCATCGAGGAGGGGCTGCCACAGTTTCTGAGGGTTAGAAATTATCTGGATGCGCTGCGGGGCGGCGCGTGAAAATCACGTCGATCAGCGATCGTGCCCTGGTTCGGCTCATACCCGCGACGTACCATAAACCGCCAAGCCTGCGGGGATTGGTGGATAGCGACGACGAGATGCAGATCCTGGCGGAGATCGAGGGCCTGACCAGCGCAAGGCTCACGGCGGAACGGGGTCGCAATCTCCATCTCGACAGCCGGGAACTGGCGTGGCTGCGGCGCAAGCATGATTTGCGTATCTACGGCAATTCGCACATCAACGCGGCCTTCACCTATACCCGGGAAGGTGGAAACCGCTTCAACGATGAGACGCGCGGCGCATGGTATAGCAGCTGGGACAGTCTCACCTCGGTGGCGGAAGTGGCCTTTCACAAAACCCGCGAGCTTGGCTATATCGGGCGCTTTGAGGAAACATCGCGCTATATCGAGCTTTTAGCGGATTTTATCGGCGATTTTCCTGATCTCACCGACGAGCCGGGCCATCCGGCGCTCGATCCGGAACCGGCGATCGGCTACGGCCAAGGGCAGGCGCTGGCGGAAAACCTTCGCAGGGAAGGCTGGTCCGGATTGATTTATCCATCCGTCCGGTGCCCGGGCGGCCGATGTCTCGTCGCCTTCGAGCCGGCCATTATCCAGAATGTCAGGCCCGGCGCTTCCTGGGATATCCGCTGGCAGGGCAGCGAGCATTATAGCGTGAGCGCGGTGTAAGACTCAAATCGCGCTCGCAATCCTGTCCTCGATATAGGCCGCGCGGAGGCGCAGGGTGATCGGGCCGGGCTTGCCGGTGCCGACGGGCTCGCCATCGATCTTCGTCACAGGCATGACGAAACCGGTTGCGGAGGTGTTGAAAGCTTCCGCCGCATTCTTCGCTTCCTCAAGCGTGAAGGCGCGTTCCTCATAGGGAATGCCGAGATTGCGCGCGAGATCGAGGACCGAAGCGCGCGTAATGCCGTGCAGGATGGCGGTGGACAGGCTGCGGGTGATGAGCTTGCCCTCGCGGCTGATAATATGCGCGTTCGATGAGGTTCCCTCGGTGACGTAACCATCCTCGACCAGCCAGGCATCATTGGCGCCGCGATGCACCGCTTCGGTCTTGGCGATCGAGGGGTAAAGGAGTTGGACGGTCTTGATATCGCGCCGGCCCCACCGCAGGTCCGGCATGCTGATGACCGAATTGCCCGTCTCAACTCTGGGATTGGCGAGGATTGCCATGGTTTGGGTGAAGAGCGTAACCGTCGGTACCGCATCCCCCGGAAACAGGAAATCGCGGTCGGCGGTCCCGCGCGAGATCTGGAGGTAGATGAGGCCTTCTTCCAGATTGTTCCGGGTTACGATCTCGCGGTGAATGCCGAGCAGGGTGTCGGGATCGAGCGGGGCAGGGATATTGAGCTCACCCAGCGAGCGCTTCAGTCGTGCGGCATGGCCGGGATAATCGATCAGCTTGCCGCCGATGACGGCGGTGACTTCATAGACCGCATCGGCAAAGAGAAAGCCGCGGTCGAAGATGGAGACCTTGGCTTCGCCTTCCGGAAGCCACTCGCCGTTTACATAGACAATGCGCTGCATGGCCGTCTCCTTTACGTTCACCTGAGCATGTATATCTGGCATGGGTCGCCCGCCCGCGCAGGTCCTGCATGGGGTTCGCGAATAATGAGCGCGTCGGCGCGGGCAAGCGCGCTCAGCACGGAGGAATCCTGCTGCGGCAAGGGCGAGGCGAACAATGCGCCGTCCCGGCCGGCGATAACTTGCGCGCGGATATGGTCGCGCCGGATGCCATTGGCAGGAAGGTCGCTTTCGAGCCGCGCCGTGCGAATGTCCGGCCTATAAGGCCTGCCGCCGAGCGCGGCGATAAGCGGGGCGAGGAAGAGATGCGCGCAGATGAGGCTCGATACGGGATTGCCCGGCAGGCCGAGCACACGGAGGGTTCTGAGCCGTCCGGACATCAGCGGCTTGCCGGGGCGCATGGCGATTTTCCAGAAGTCGAGCGCCATGCCGCGCGCCGATAACGCTGCATGGGCGAGATCATGATCGCCCACCGACGCGCCGCCGGACGTGACGAGAATATCGACACCTTCTTCGACCGCAGCGCCGATGGCAGCCTCGATACGTTCGAGATCGTCAGTGACGATCCCAAGATCACGCACCGCACCGCCATTCCGGCGGACAATTTCGGCGATTCCGACCGTATTGGAGGCGACGATCTGGTCGCGTCCCGGTGTGACGCCGGGCGGCACAAGCTCGTTGCCGGTGGCGAGGACAGCCACTTTCGGCTGGCGGACGCAAGCGAGTTCGGCATTGTTCGCGGCGGCGGCGAGCGAAAGGTCAGCCGCATCGAGTACGCGCCCGGGGTTGAGCAGTGTTTCGCCTTCCGTGAAGTCCAGTCCGGCGCGGCGAATGTTCCTGCCCGGCGCGACGCTTTCGAGCACACGAACCCTGTCACTGGACAGGCGCTCAGTGTTCTCCTGGATCAGCACCGTATCCGTACCATCAGGTACGGGAGCGCCGGTGAAGATGCGCACGGCTTCGCCTGAAGCAACCGTGCCTGAAAAGCGTTTGCCCGCCGCCGATTCGCCGATGACCTTAAGCTCAACCGGCACGCTCGCGACATCGGCGGCGCGGACCGCATAGCCATCCATCGCCGAGGCGTCGAAAGGCGGCTGGGTGTGCCGGGCAATGACCGGCCGCGCCAGAACGCGCGCGCCGGCCTGCATCAGCGGTATGGTCTCTTCGCCCAGCGCCGTGGCGTCGGCTAGAAGCCGCGCTAGCGCCTCTTCGACGGGCAACAGCGCCATGTCAGTCGCCTCCGGGGAGCGGTGCGGACCAATCGCCGGATTTGCCGCCGGTCTTGGAAAGAAGCCTTATACCGCCGATGACCATCGCCTTATCGGCGGCCTTGGCCATGTCGTAGATGGTGAGGCAAGCGACGGAAACAGCCGTCAGCGCCTCCATCTCCACCCCGGTCTTTCCCGTCAGCTTCGCCATCGCCTCGACGCGCAGGCCGGGGAGAACCTCATCGGCCTCGATGGCGACGGCGACCTTGGTCAGCATCAGCGGATGGCAGAGCGGGATCAGCTCGGCGGTCTTCTTGGCCGCCATGATGCCAGCGATACGCGCGGTTGCGATCACGTCGCCCTTGGCGGCGTTGCCGCTGAGAATTAGGTCCAGCGTTTCGCGGCGCATGGTGACGAAACCTTCCGCTACGGCAACACGTTCGGTTTCGGCTTTCGCTCCGACATCGACCATATGGGCCGCGCCGGCTTCGTCGAGATGGGTGAGGGGGGAGGTCATAGGGGGGCAAGTTCTTTTAGCGCAGGCGGAACAATACCCCCCTCTGTCCTGCCGGACATCTCCCCCTCAAGGGGGCACATTACGCCGTCATTGTCGTCTGGTACCAATCGCGAATGTTGCAGGATGAAGGCGGAGAGATGTGTCAGCCAATCTCCCCCCTTGAGGGGGAGATGCCCGGCAGGGCAGAGGGGGGTAACACCTGGAGCTGCCGTTTCCATTTCGAATGAACCCTTCTACCCAAACAGCAGCTTCGCCGTTGCAGCAGCAACATCCTCCTGCCGCATCAGGCTTTCGCCCACCAGGAACGTGCCGATGCCGGAGCGTTCCAGCCGCAGGCAGTCGTCATGGGTGAAGATACCGCTCTCGCCGACCAGCAGCCGGTCATCAGGCACCATCGCGGCCAGGCGTTCCGACGTCACAAGATCGACCTCGAAAGTGCGCAGGTTGCGGTTGTTGACGCCGATAAGCGGCGAGGAAAGCTTCAGCGCCCGCTCCATCTCCGCTTCGTCATGCACCTCGATGAGGGCATCCATGCCGAGCGAGAAGGCGGTTTCTTCCAGCTCATGGGCAAGATCGTCGGAGACGCTCGCCATGATGATGAGGATGCAGTCTGCCCCCCAGCTGCGCGCCTCATAGACCTGATAGGGATCGAACAGGAAATCCTTGCGCAGCGCGGGGAGGGCGCAGGCGTCGCGCGCGGCGGTGAGGAACTCCGGCGCGCCCTGAAAGGAGGGGGCGTCAGTCAGCACGGACAGGCAGGCCGCGCCGCCGCGCTGATAGGCTGCCGCGAGCGCGGGCGGGTCGAAATCGGGCCTGATCAGGCCCTTGGACGGGCTCGCCTTCTTGATTTCCGCAATCAGCGCAAACTTATTTTGGGCGCGCTTGGCCTGCAAGGCGTTGAGGAATCCGCGCGCCGGTGCCTGGTACGCGATCCTTGCCTTGACCTCGGAGAGCGGCATGCGCGCCTTGGCGGCGGCGATTTCCTCGCGCTTGTAGGCTTCGATCTTCTGCAGAATGTCGGCCATGGCTCACACAGCGCCTCCGCGATTGGATACGGCAACCAGCTTCTCTAATACCGCATTCGCGGCCCCGCTGTCGATGGAATGGGCGGCGAGGGTGATTCCTTCCTCGATATCCGCAGCCTTGCCCGCGATCACCAGCGCCGCGCCTGAATTCAAAAGCGTGATGTCACGGAAGGCGCCCTTGGCCCCTTCGAGCACGGCGCGCAGCGCCTCGGCATTATGCACGGCATCGCCGCCCTTCAATTCCGCCGGGTCGGCGCGGCGCAGGCCAACGCTTTCAGGCGTGATCTCGAACGTCCTGATCTCGCCATTCTCAAGCGCCGCCACATGGGTGGTGCCCGAGGTCGTCATCTCGTCGAGCCCGTCGCCGTGGACGACCCAGACCGTCTGCGAGCCGAGCTCTTTCAGCACATGGGCGAGAGGCTCCACCCACTGGCGCGCGAAGACGCCGACGAGCTGGCGCTTAACTCCCGCCGGGCTGGAGAGCGGTCCCAGCAAATTGAAGATCGTGCGGGTGCCGAGCTCGACGCGGCTCGGGCCGACATGGCGCATCGCCGAATGGTGCGAGGGGGCGAACATGAAGCCAAGCCCGGTCTCGCTGATGCAAGTGGAAATCAGCTCCGGCCCGGCTTCGATATTGATGCCGAGGGCGGCAAGCGTGTCCGCCGCGCCGGATTTCGAGGAAAGCGCGCGGTTGCCGTGCTTGGCCACCGGCACGCCCGCGCCCGCCACCACGAAGGCGGAGCAGGTGGAGACATTGTAGGAGCCGGACTGGTCGCCGCCGGTCCCGACGATATCCACGGCATCGTCAGGGGCTTCCACCGGCAGCATCTTGGCGCGCATGGCGGCGACGGCGCCCGCGATCTCGTCCACCGTTTCGCCGCGCACGCGCAGCGCCATCAGGAAGCCGCCGATCTGCGAAGGCGTCGCCTCGCCGGACATCATGATGCCGAAGGCTTCCTCCGCCTCCGTCCGGGTAAGGGGTGTGCCTAGCGCGACCTTGCCGATGTGAGTCTTCAAATCAGCCATGGGGTCCTCAAAAGGCCAATGCGCGGTCAACGGCGGTCTGGTTGACGCTGACAGGGTATTGCGTCTGCAGCTTGGCGACCAGCTGATCGAGAAGATCGTCGGAAAGGCGGGCGGAAAGGCCGTCGCGCTCGTTGGCCGGGATGGACTCCGGTCCGGCGGCGGCAGGCTCGACCGCATCAACGACCTTGAACACGATCTGCGCTCCGTCAGTCGCGGCAGGGGCAATGCCGGCCGTGCCGTTCGGGCCGCTGAACACCTGGGCCACGGCTTCGGTCCCGAGCTCGGTATCGTTGCCGACGCGGGTGATGCCGCGCTTGGTCTGCTTCGGCAGGTTCAATTCCGTGGCGAGTTGGTCAATGGTCGCACCGCCGTCGAGACGCTTCTTCAACTCCTCGACCTTGGCGGTCAGGCGCTTCTCCGCCTCTTCGGCCTTCCACTGCTCGATCACCTTGTCCTTGACTTCGTCCAGCGTACGGTCGCGGGCAGGGGTGACGCTGTCGACCTGATACCAGATATAGCCATTGTTGCCGACAGTCAGCGCGTCATTGTCGACGCCGGCGTCGGTCTGGAAGGCTGCGGGGAGGAGACGCTGCTTTTCCGGCACATCGACCGGCTTGCCATCCGGGCCGTTGCCGTCCTTGTCTACGGCGGCGACAGTCACCGCCTTCAGGTTCAGCTTCGACGCCGCGTCGGCCATCGTCATGCCGGACGAGCGTTCATCCTCGTAATGGTCATGGATGGCGGGGATTTCATTCATTGCCGCGGATACGGCGATGGTCTTGCGGATATCCGCCTCGACTTCGGCAAGCGGCTTCACATTTTGGGGGGTGATGGCGGTGACGCGCAGGATCACCGGGCCGAACGCTCCGGTCACCACATCGCTTACGCCGCCCTGGGGAAGCGCAAAGGCGGCATCGGCGATGGGCTTCTCGGGAAGCGCGTCCTTGGTATAGGTGCCCAGCGTCACATCCTGTTCCGTCTTGCCCTGCTCCTTGATGAGATCGTCGAAGGAGGTGCCGGCGGCGATCTTGTCATGCGCGGCCTTGGCGGCGGCGGCATCGGGGAAGGTCAGCTGCTGGATCGTCCGGGTCTCGGGCGTCGTGTAAAGGTTGATGTTCTTGTCGTAATAGGCCTTGATCTCTTCCGGCGTGACGGAAGGGAGGTTGGCGATGTCCTCGGGCGTCAGTTTCACATAGGTGATCTTGCGATATTCAGGCGCGCGGTATTCGCTCAAATGCGCGTCGAAATAGGTCTTGAGATCGCTGTCGGACGGGTTGGGGATCGTGCCGGCACTGGAGAGGGGCACGGTGACATAATCGATCGTCCGGCTTTCACCCTGATAGAGCGCCAGCGCTTTCAGAAGCGTGGCGGGCGCCTGCACGCCATCGGAGACGGCCTCGACGATCTGCTGGCGGCGCGCGATCTCGGCGCGATTCTTCAGGTAATCGTCCGGCGTCATGCCGACCTGGCGCAGCACATCGAGGAAGCGCGTCCGGTCGAACTGGCCGGCGCCATTCTGGAAGGCGGGGTCCTGCGCGGTCAGCTGCAGCAGCCGGTCTTCCGAGAGGCCGAGCTTCATCTGCCGGGCTTCCTCGTCGAGAACGACACCAGCGGCGAGCTGGGCGAGCACCTGGTTGGTAATGCCGAAAGCCTGCGCCTGGTCGCGCGTCAGCCGCTGGCCGAACTGCTGCGACAGCGCCATCAGCTGCCGGTCATAGGCCAGGCGGAACTGCGTCGGAGTCACTTCGGACCTGCCGGCGGAGAGAACCGCATTGCCGCTCATATCGCTGCGGAATACATCGGCAATGCCCCAGGCGGCGAAACTCAACACCAGGACTCCGAGAAGAAGCTTGGCGACCCAGGAGCGGGCGGCATTACGCAAACTGTCGAGCATAGGACTATCCTGGCTTTAAGAGATGTCACATTGAAAATTCCGGATAGCCTTAAGCCGAGCCGGGATCAAGGATTCATTGAATCGCGGCAAACTTGCATTGCATCAGGGATTTGATAGTCAGGCGAAAGAAAAAACATCAGGGAGGAGTGATGCAATGACCCCAGCCATCCGTCCAATGGTCGCCGGCAATTGGAAAATGAACGGCACGGGGGAGGCACTCGCAGAACTGCGCGCCATCGCCGCCGGGATCGGTTCCGGCGATCTGGCCGTCAAGATCGACACCGTCATCTGCGTTCCCGCAACCCTTATCTCCCGCGCGGCCGAAGTGCTCGCCGGCACGCCGGTCGGCCTTGGCGGGCAGGACTGCCATATGAAGGAAACGGGCGCGCATACGGGCGACATCTCCGCCGCCATGCTGGAGGAGGCGGGCGCGGATTACGTCATCGTCGGCCACTCCGAGCGGCGCACCGATCACCATGAAACCGACGCGCTGGTGCGCGCCAAGACCGAGGCCGCATGGAAGGCGGGGCTGACGGCCATTGTCTGTGTCGGCGAAACGGCGGCAGAGCGTGAGGCCGGGCAGACGCTTGACGTAGTGGGCCGCCAACTCGCGGGCTCGCTGCCCGATGGGGTGACAGCTGAGACGACGATCATCGCCTATGAGCCGGTCTGGGCCATCGGTACCGGCCTGACGCCCACGGCGGACGATGTGGAAAAGGCCCACGCCTTCATGCGCAGCGAGCTGATCGCGCGGTTCGGCGAGGAGGGCGCAAAACTCCGCCTCCTCTATGGCGGGTCCGTGAAGCCTTCGAACGCAGTCGAGCTTCTCGGAGTGATAAATGTCGATGGCGCGCTGGTTGGTGGAGCGAGCTTGAAAGCGGCGGATTTCCTCGCTATTTGCCACGCTTATACCAGCTTATAGACGAGGAAATGCCGCATTTCACCCCTGATACGGCTTGGATTATCCGGCAATAGAGTGTAAAGAGCGCCATCCAAAGCGAGAAAGCAGATTCATTTCCATGCAATCCCTGCAGCCTATCATCATTGTGATCCATCTCCTGATTGTCATCGCGCTCGTCGGCGTGGTGCTCATCCAGCGCTCCGAAGGCGGCGGGCTCGGCATCGGCGGCGGCTCCGGCTTCATGACCGCGCGCGGCGCGGCCAACGCCCTGACGCGGACGACGGCGATCCTGGCGGCTGCTTTCTTCGCCACCTCCATCATCCTCGGCGTCATGGCGCATCGCGGCGGCGGTGCAAGCAATATCCTCGACCGTATCCCGGCTGCGGTTCCCGGCCAGACCACTCCTGCTACCCCGGGTTCTGGCGGCGTCCTCAACCAGTTGGGCGGCGCGTCGTCGCAGCCCACCCCTCCGGCGGGTACGGCTCCGGCTCAACCGGCGACGCCTTCGCAAGCAACGCCCGAGAAACCCGCAGAAACGGTTCCCAATTCACAGTAGGGCCGTAAGTATTAACGGCTTTGCCTGAAATAATTAAAAGCCCGTCGAAGTATCGATGGGCTTTTAATCTTTTTTAATATGTTTCGTATTACTGATGTGAATTGTCGGAGAGCCTAAGTGTTGCAGCCGGGCCATACATCAGGCCCATTTCCCTTGATCACAAAGATTGTGCGTTGAGTGAAAAACATGTTTGGCGTATCTGAAATCAAAAGGCCGGTATCCGAGATTTTCCCGATCCGCCCCGGCTTGCCAGGTCTCATTCTTTCCAGGGGTAATCCCATGTTTTCACGCCTTGTCCTCCTCGCGAGTGTCGCGGGACTGTGTCTGACTGTTCCCGCGATGGCGCAGCCCGCCGTCCAGAGCGCCACCACCAGGGCAACCGTCGGCGCCGATGCGCTGCTCAAGGAAGTTTCTCTCGCCACCGGCAGCAAGGAATCGCCAGCCAAGAAGCCGCAGGCTCGCAAGAAGAGTGGAGCGCAGCAGAGCAAGGCTTCGACGGCACGCAACAAATACAACATCGATCCGAAATACATGCCGCAGGAAGTGGCGTTTTCCGGCTACAAGCCCGGAACAATCGTGATCGACCCGAGACAGAAGTTCCTCTATCTCGTCGAGTCCTCCACCACCGCGCGCCGCTACGGCATCGCGGTCGGCAAGGAAGGGCTGCAATGGAAGGGCACCGCCGTCATCGGGACCAAGCGCGAATGGCCGCGCTGGATTCCCACCAAGGAAATGATCGAGCGCAGCCCGGCACAATATGCCAGGTACAAGGACGGCATGGATGGCGGCCCCGGCAACCCGCTCGGCGCCCGCGCGCTCTATCTTACACAAGGCAACAAGGACACTTATATCCGCATCCACGGCACCACCCAGCCCTGGACGATCGGCAGCTCCGCTTCCAACGGCTGCTTCCGCATGGTCAACGAGCATGTGATGGATCTCTACAATCGCGTGGATGTCGGCACCGAAGTCATCGTCCGCTGATTGGTCATTTACAGCCAAGTCGAAAGCCGGGTTCAGGCCCGGCTTTTTTGCTGCTATCGGCTCCACCGCCATCCTCTGGCTTGTCCCTGATATCTGCGATGGTGAGGCTAGTCAGGACGGCCATTGGTTTTTCAGCGTCGTAGATTCTCGGGACAGGCCCGAGAATGACGTGTGAAATGGCTGTGCTTAGCCAAGAAAAACAAAGAGTTATAGCCAGCTTTAAAAGCAACGAGTAAATTAGCGTCATGAAACGAACCCGGTGGAAAATGCCGCCGGGGACGATTTTTTTGTGGCGGAATCGATCAGGAGGGTCTAACGACGTAAGCCCATGGCGCGATATGTATTCATCACTGGCGGCGTGGTTTCTTCCCTTGGAAAAGGCATCGCTGCCGCAGCACTTGCGGCTCTCCTGCAGGCACGCGGCTACCGTGTGCGCATCAGGAAGCTTGACCCATATCTCAATGTCGATCCGGGCACGATGTCGCCTTACCAGCATGGTGAGGTGTTCGTGACGGATGACGGGGCGGAGACCGACCTCGATCTTGGGCATTACGAACGGTTCACCGGGCGTCCTGCCAACAGGCAGGACAACATCACCACGGGCCGCATCTACCGCAACATCATCGAGAAGGAACGCCGCGGCGATTATCTGGGCGCGACCGTCCAGGTCATTCCGCACGTCACCGACGAGATCAAGAACTTCATCACTGAAGGCAATGAGGATTTCGATTTCGTGCTGTGCGAAATCGGCGGCACGGTCGGCGATATCGAGGCGATGCCTTTCCTGGAAGCCATCCGTCAGCTCGGCAACGAGTTGCCGCGCGGCAGCGCCGTCTATATCCATCTGACGCTGATGCCCTATATCCCGGCGGCGGGCGAGCTCAAGACCAAGCCGACGCAGCATTCGGTCAAGGAACTGCGCTCCATCGGCATTGCGCCGGATATTCTTCTGGTGCGCGCGGACCGGCCCATCCCGGAATCGGAGCGCCGCAAGCTGTCGCTGTTCTGCAATGTGCGGCCTTCGGCGGTCATTCAGGCGCTGGATGTGGCAAGCATCTATGACGTGCCGACCGCATACCATGCGGAAGGGCTCGACTCGGAAGTGCTGGCGGCCTTCGGCATCGATCCGGCGCCGAAGCCGCGCATGGAGCGCTGGAAGGAGGTTTCCGACCGCGTCCATAACCCGGAAGGCGAAGTGACCATCGCCATCGTTGGCAAATATACCGGCCTCAAGGATGCTTATAAGTCCCTCATCGAGGCGCTGCATCATGGCGGCATAGCCAACCGGGTGAAGGTCAATCTCGACTGGATCGAATCGGAAGTGTTCGAACAGGAGGACCCGGCCCCGCACCTCGAAAAAGTGCATGGCATCCTTGTGCCGGGCGGGTTCGGCGAGCGCGGCTCGGAAGGCAAGATCCTGGCGGCGAAATTCGCCCGCGAGCGCAAGGTGCCCTATTTCGGCATCTGCTTCGGCATGCAGATGGCCTGCATCGAGGCGGCGCGCAATCTGGCGGGCATCGAACAGGCATCCTCCACCGAGTTCGGCCCCACCAACGAGCCGGTCGTCGGCCTGATGACCGAATGGTTGAAGGGCAACATGCTGGAGAAGCGCTCGAAATCGGGCGATCTCGGTGGCACCATGCGGCTCGGCGCGTATGAAGCACGTTTGAAATCCGGAACCCGCATTGCCGATATCTACGGGTCGCCGGAGATTTCCGAACGCCACCGCCACCGCTACGAGGTCAATATCGACTACAAAGAGCGGCTGGAGGAAACCGGGCTGGTGTTCTCGGGCATGTCGCCGGATGGCGTTCTGCCGGAGACAGTCGAATATCCTGACCATCCGTGGTTCATCGGCGTTCAGTATCACCCCGAGCTGAAATCCCGCCCCTTCGAGCCGCATCCGCTGTTCGCCTCCTTCATCGCGGCGGCGGTGGAGCAGAGCAGGCTCGTCTGACGCGATGCAGGCTCCCGCTCCGTCACGCAAGGCTCGCCCGGTCGACCATCTGGTGCTTCCCACGGCGAGCCTCGATGTGGCGCGGGAGCGGCTTGCGACATTGGGCTTCACGGTGGCGCCGGAGGGGAGGCACCCCTTCGGCACCGTCAATGTATGCACCTATCTGGCGGACGGCACATTTCTCGAATCGCTGACGATAGGCGAGCGTGAAACCTATGAGCGGGCGGCGATTGACGGAAATGTCTTCGTCGCCCGCGACCGCGCATACCGTTTCCGCAATGGTGAAGAAGGCTTTGCCGCCCTCGTCATGGGGACGGAGGACGCGCGCGCCGATCACCTCGCCTTCACCAGCGCCGGTGTCTCGGCCGGGGGTATCCTGGACTTCTCGCGCCCTTTCCTCACGCCTGACGGAGACGAGGATGAGGCGGCTTTCCGGCTCGCCTTCGCGGCCGATCTGCGCGCGCCCGATATGTTCTTCTTCACCTGCCAGCGGGTGAATGTACCTGACGTGGACCGCAGCGCGCTGCAAAGACATGAAAATGGCGCTGTTGCCATTCGCCAGATCGTGCTGAGCGAGCCGAACCCGAGCGATTTCCAGTATCTGCTGCAGGACGTGATCAACCAGCGGGAGGTGAACGCCCATTCCTTCGGTATGGATATTCGCGCTGCCAACGCCAATATAACGGTTCTGACCCCGGAGGGGCTTGAGGCTTTCGTTGGAGCCAAGGCGCCGCATGGCAAGCGGGGACTGCGTCTGCAAGGCATCGTCTTCACCGTGAGCAACCTGAAAAAGGTCGAGGACCTTCTTTCCGGCAATGGCGTCGCATTCGAAAAACGCGGGCCACGCATCATCGTTCATCGCGCCCAAGGGCAGGGCGCAATATTCGCATTCGAGGCATGATATGACTTCTCCCAACTCCACCGTTACCGCAGGCTCGGTCTCGTTTTCGAATTCCGGTCCCTTGTCGCTCATCGCCGGGCCATGCCAGATGGAAAGCCGCCAGCACGCCTTCGACATGGCAGGTGCGCTGAAGGAATTGACGCAGAAGCTGGGCATCGGCCTCGTCTACAAATCCAGCTTCGACAAGGCCAACCGCACGTCGCTAACGGCCAAACGCGGTATGGGCTTGGAAAAAGCGCTGGAGGTCTTCGCCGATCTCAAGAAAGAATTCGGCCTGCCGATGCTCACCGATATCCACACGGAAGAGCAATGCGCCATTGTCGGCGAAGTGGTCGATGTGCTGCAGATTCCCGCCTTCCTCTCCCGCCAGACCGATCTCTTGATCGCGGCGGCCAAGACCGGACGGGTAATCAACATCAAGAAGGGCCAGTTCCTCGCGCCCTGGGACATGAAGAATGTCATCGCCAAGGTAACGGACAGCGGCAACCCGAACGTGCTGGCGACGGAGCGCGGTGCTTCCTTCGGCTATAACACACTCGTCTCCGACATGCGCTCCCTGCCGATCATGGCAGGCTTCGGCGCGCCTGTTATCTTCGACGCGACCCATTCGGTCCAGCAGCCGGGCGGGCAGGGCGGATCATCGGGCGGCCAGCGCGAATTCGTCGAGACGCTAGCGCGGGCAGCGGTCGCCGTGGGCGTCGCGGGGATCTTCATCGAAACCCACGAAGACCCCGACAACGCGCCTTCGGATGGTCCGAACATGGTGCCGCTCGACCAGATGCCGCGTCTGCTCGAGACGCTGATGGCGTTTGATCGGATCGCGAAAGGGTAAGTCAGAGGCGTTGCTTTACAGACGATAGCCCTCGCGGTAGCTTCCTTCGACATCTATCGCGGAAATTAAAATGGGCTCGGGCGATATGACTATTGCGGAAATAGTTCGCAAGAAGAAGCGAAAGCTCGATACGCTCAAAGCAAAAGCGCGCCCTGACGCCCTGGATAATCTCGAATCCGTTCAGCGTATCGATATCACCTACACATCGAACGCGCTGGAAGGGAATACCCTTACTGCCGGCGAAACCGCATTGGTCATCGAGAAAGGGATCACGGTCAGCGGAAAGCCGCTGAAGGATCATCTTGAAGCGGTGGATCACGTCCGGGCTCTGGATTGGGTTATCGAGATCGGCTCACAAAAAGGCGGCGCAATCCGCGAGACCGACATCAGGACCTTGCACCAGCTCGTGGTCGCCCAATCCAAACCTGATATCGCCGGGCGCTATGCCGATACCGCGCGCTTTGTGAACACCGGTTCCGGACCGCATCAATTCCCATCGCCTGCCGAAGTGCCGGTCATGATGCGCGATTTCGTTCATTGGCTGGAACAAGCAGGCGATGAGCCGGAAACCGCATTCGAAGCCCATCGGCGCCTTGTCGCCATCCATCCGTTCAATGACGGCAATGGCAGGACAGCGCGCCTGTTGATGAATCTCATTCTCATACGCGGCGGATATCCGCCGATTGCCATTCGCCCGGAGGACCGGCCAGCCTACATCGCTGCCTTGGAAGAAGGGCAGGCGGGGCAGGGATATGAGGCTTTTGACAGACTCATGTTTTCCCGGCTGGATCAGACACTGGACCTTTATCTGAGTGCAGTGACAGAATCGTTTTCGAGCGAGAATTCGCAGCGCCAGCCCAATTGAAGGGTCCCGTCCGATGGAGCGCGAAGAGGCGGCATTTCTTCCAGCCGATCTGTGACACTGATTTCACGAACAAGGGATTTTCCTTCCACCCTCCTTTCGCTATTGAAGGCGCGAGAGTTCTCTCGCGCTTCATTCGCAATGGAAGGAATACCCACCATGACTGCTATTATCGACATCGTCGGTCGTGAAATTCTCGACAGCCGCGGCAATCCGACCGTGGAAGTCGATGTGAGGCTGGAGGACGGGTCCTTCGGCCGGGCGGCGGTGCCCTCGGGCGCTTCGACGGGCGCGCATGAGGCGGTGGAATTGCGCGATGGCGGCTCGCGCTATCTGGGCAAGGGCGTCGAGAAGGCGGTCGATGCGGTCAATGGCGCGATTTTCGATGCGCTGGCCGGCATGGATGCGGAAAACCAGCTTCATATCGATCAGACCATGATCGAACTCGACGGCACGCCGAACAAGAGCCGCCTCGGCGCGAACGCCATTCTCGGCGTTTCGCTCGCTGTTGCCAAGGCCGCAGCGCAGGCAACCAGCCTGCCGCTCTATCGCTATGTCGGCGGCGTGAACGCGCATATCCTTCCCGTGCCGATGATGAACATCATCAATGGCGGCGCGCATGCCGATAACCCCATCGATTTTCAGGAATTCATGGTGCTTCCCGTGGGCGCCACCTCCATGCGCGAGGCGGTCCGCTATGGCGCCGAAGTGTTCCATACGCTGAAGAAGCGCCTGAAGGACGCCGGCCACAACACCAATGTCGGTGACGAAGGTGGTTTCGCGCCGAACCTCAAAAGCGCCGAGGCGGCTCTGGACTTCATCGTCGAGTCCATCGAGAAGGCCGGCTTCAAGCCGGGCGAGGAGATCGCCATCGGCCTCGACTGCGCCGCGACCGAATTCTTCAAGGGCGGCAACTACGTCTATGAGGGCGAGAACGTGACGCGCGACGCCAAGGCGCAGGCCGAATACCTCGCCAAGCTCGCCACCGATTACCCGATTATCACCATCGAGGACGGCATGGCCGAGGATGATTGGGAAGGCTGGAAATATCTGACCGACCTCATCGGCAAGCGCTGCCAGCTTGTTGGCGATGATCTCTTCGTGACCAATTCCGCGCGCCTGCGCGACGGTATCAAGCAGGGTGTGGCGAACTCGATCCTGGTCAAAGTCAATCAGATCGGCTCGCTGTCGGAAACGCTGGACGCGGTCGAGACCGCCCACAAGGCCGGCTACACCGCGGTGATGTCGCACCGCTCGGGCGAAACCGAGGATTCGACCATCGCCGACCTCGCCGTCGCCACCAATTGCGGGCAGATCAAGACCGGCTCTCTCGCCCGCTCCGACCGGCTCGCCAAATACAATCAGCTCATCCGTATCGAGGAAGAGCTTGGGCCGCAGGCGCGTTATGCGGGCTACTCGGCGTTCAAGCGGGTCTGATAGTTCTTTGCTTCTCGCCGCGCGTCGTTATTGGCGCGCGGCGATTTATTGATAATAGTTGATAAACTGGTATATGTGTCTGGATGGAGAAATGCACATGATCAGCGCCGACTTAGGCAAGCAGCTTGAAAGCTACATCCAGGAACTCGTCGATAAGGGCAGGTACGGCTCGAAAAGCGAGGTTCTGCGGGAAGGGGTAAGGCTGGTCCAGGAGCGGGAGGCAAAATTGGCCGCGCTGGATGCTGCGATCATGCGTGGTTTGGCTGATGCCGACGCGGGCCGCACACATGCCGCTGAAGAGGTTTTTGCTGAACTGCGAGCGCGCTACCAAGCGATGATTCCAAGGGGAGACGAATGAACGTCCGTCGCGGTCCTGTTTGAGAATTAGCCATACTGTATTGGGATTATTCTCACGAATTCGCACTTCCGGCAAAGCGCGGCACTCTAATCCTCCCCGGAAAAACCACGATAACGAGGCCAGCCAGCACCAACCCCATGCCGGTCATGCGGGCGGGGCCGAAATGTTCGCCCAGGAACAATGCCGCCGAGGCTGCGCCGAAGATCGGCACGAGCAGCGAGAAGGGCGCTACGGTGGCGGCCGTGTATCGCTTGAGCAACTGCCCCCAGATGGCAAATCCTAGAATGGTTGAAAGCACGGCGATGTAGAGCACCGCGCCCGCGCCGCTCCAATTGATGGTCAGCAACGCGTGGCCGACCGTCTGCGGGCCGTCCAGCAGCAGCGACAACAGGAGCAGCGGGATCGGCGGGATGAGGCTCAGCCAAACCACCAGCGCCAGCATGTCGACCTTTCCGGCGCGTCTCAGAAGCACGTTGCCGACAGCCCAGCACAGGGCGGCGGCAAGGCAGAGACCAAGGCCGGCAATCGAAAAATCGCTGCCATTGGCAGTCGCCGAAATCGCCAACAGGCCTGAAAACGCGACCAAGGTGCCCGCCAGCTGCCGGGGCATCGGCCTTTCGCGCAGGAACGCCGAGGCGATGAGGATCGTCAGGAAGGCTTGCGATTGCAGGACGACCGAGGCGAGCCCGGCGGGGAGGCCGACGGCCATGCCGGTGAAAAGCAGGGCGAACTGGCCGAAGAACAGCATCATCCCGATCCAGAGGAAGAGCGGCCAGGCTATGTTCGGTCGCGGCAGGAAAAAGACGGGGAGGGCCGCGATGGCAAATCGCAGCGCGGCAAGCAGCAATGGCGGAAAACTGCCAAGCCCGACCCGGATTACGGTGAAGTTTATGCCCCATATCGCCGCGACGAGGAGGGCGAGAAAGAAATGCCTGGGTTTCATGTCTGACGACCTGCCTGCGCGAAGTGATGGATTTGTCTTCTGCGTGGAAGGCTTATCGGGTGTTGGAACATAAATGAAGCTGGCGTTTCGTTGCCGTCCGCAATCCAGCCTACGCACGGCGGAATGCGCGATTTGATTACCGCGGCGTTCGGTCAGGAAGCCGGATTGTAAGCCTCTGTTAAGCAAAACAATGTTTGTGTGCTGCCTTGGTAGCCGCATGATCCTGACCGAAAAGTCAGCACCTTTTGGATCATGCGCGAAGGTATCGGGACCATGTGGACAAAACAGAAGCGCAAATCGATTCGTGGACGGCTGATCGTGCCGGCTCTTACAGCCGCGTTTCTCTATTATTTCGGTTTTCACGCCTATCACGGCGAATACGGCATCAATGCCCGGGTGAAGCTGGAAGAGCAGATCCGCATCATGAACGACCAGCTCGCCGAATTGACGCGCCAGCGCACCGATCTGGAGCGGGAAGTGGCACTCGTGCGCGACGGCTCCATCGAGAAGGATATGCTCGACGAGCAAGCGCGCCGCGCCCTGAATCTGTCACGCCCGGATGAAGTGACGATCATGCTGCCGCACTGAAATTTGATCGCGCGGGACGAGGCGGGCGATGATCCGCCGCCCGCGAGTGAGAGCGAAAACGCATAGCTAATTAACCGAAACGAGGTTAATCACCTTTTTATCGTGTATTATTAGGATGTTATAATCTCATAGCAGCCATGCGCTGGGTGCATATTGTATCTTGTGTGACACCCGTTTATCCTCCCCGCCAACCATAACAGGGAGTGAGTAATGGCACCGAGGGCTAACCAAGCTCCTGCGCCGAAAGCGCAGGCGGCTTCTACAAACGCACCCAAGGCACCCAAGCCTGCCGATTTCACCAAGGACCAGGAAATCGACGCCTATCGCGAAATGCTGCTGATCCGGCGTTTCGAGGAAAAGGCCGGCCAGCTCTACGGCATGGGCCTCATCGGCGGCTTCTGCCATCTCTATATCGGCCAGGAAGCGGTCGTTGTCGGCATGCAGCTTGCGCTGAAGAAAGGCGACCAGGTCATCACGGCCTATCGCGACCATGGCCATATGCTTGCCACGGGCATGAGCCCGCGCGGTGTCATGGCGGAGCTGACCGGACGGCGCAACGGCCTTTCCAAGGGGAAGGGCGGCTCGATGCACATGTTCTCCAAGGAAAAATATTTCTATGGCGGCCATGGCATCGTCGGTGCGCAGGTGCCGCTCGGCACGGGCCTTGCTTTCGCTAACAAATATCGCGGCAACGACAATGTCTCGATCACCTATTTCGGTGACGGCGCGGCCAACCAGGGCCAGGTCTATGAGAGCTTCAACATGGCCAAGCTCTGGGGTCTGCCGGTGGTCTACGTGATCGAGAACAACCGCTACGGCATGGGAACCTCGACGGCGCGCGCCTCTGCGCAGACGGATTTCTCCAAGCGCGGCGCCTCCTTCGATATCCCCGGCATCCAGGTCGATGGCATGGACGTGCGGGCCGTAAAAGCTGCTGGTGATGAAGCTGTCGAATGGGCCCGCGCCGGCAAGGGGCCGATCATTCTGGAAATGCTCACCTACCGCTATCGCGGCCACTCCATGTCGGACCCGGCAAAGTACCGCTCCAAGGATGAAGTGCAGAAGATGCGCTCCGAGCATGACCCCATCGATCAGGTGCGCAACCGGCTTATTGAAAAGGGCTGGGCGAGCGAGGACGAGTTGAAGGCAATCGACAAGGATGTGCGCGATATCGTCGCCGACGCGGCGGATTTCGCGACAAACGATCCCGAGCCCGACGCGTCCGAACTTTACACCGACATCCTGCTCTAAGGGGAGGGAAGACATGCCCGTAGAAATCCTCATGCCCGCCCTTTCCCCGACGATGGAAGAGGGCAAACTCAGCAAATGGCTGAAAAAAGAGGGTGACAAGGTCACCTCCGGCGATGTGATCGCCGAAATCGAGACCGACAAGGCGACGATGGAAGTCGAAGCCGTCGATGAAGGCACGCTCGGCAAGATCCTAGTGGCCGAAGGCACCGACAATGTGAAGGTGAATACGCCGATCGCCGTGCTGCTCGGTGAAGGCGAGAGCGCCGATGCCATCGGTTCCGCCTCTGCGCCGAAGGCGGACGCGGATACGCCCGCTGCCACATCCGGTGATGCCGGCGGCAAGGCTCGCCAGTCGAGCGAAGAGCCATCGGCTGCCACCGAAAGCAAAGTGCCGGCCCAGCCGAAGCTGGATGTCGCTTCCGACCCGGATATCCCCGAAGGCACCGAAATGGTGAAGATGACGGTCCGCGAAGCGTTGCGCGACGCGATGGCCGAGGAAATGCGCCGCGATGGCGATGTCTTCATCATGGGCGAGGAAGTCGCCGAATATCAGGGCGCTTACAAGGTCACGCAGGGGCTGCTGGAAGAGTTCGGTCCGCGCCGCGTGGTCGATACGCCGATCACCGAGCATGGTTTTGCCGGCGTCGGCGTCGGCGCTGCCATGGCGGGGCTGCGGCCCATCGTCGAATTCATGACCTTCAACTTCGCCATGCAGGCCATCGACCAGATCGTCAATTCGGCGGCGAAGACGCTCTATATGTCCGGCGGCCAGATGGGCGCACCCATCGTGTTCCGCGGGCCTAGCGGTGCGGCTGCCCGCGTGGCGGCCCAGCATTCGCAGTGCTATGCCGCCTGGTACAGCCATATTCCGGGGTTGAAGGTGGTGATGCCTTACACCGCCGCCGACGCCAAGGGCTTGCTCAAGGCCGCGATCCGCGACCCGAACCCGGTGATCTTCCTCGAAAACGAAATCCTCTACGGCCATCATTTCGATGTGCCTGTTCTGGATGATTTCGTCCTCCCCATCGGCAAGGCGCGCATTCACAAGCAGGGCAAGGATGTCACCATCGTCTCCTTCGGCATCGGCATGACCTATGCCATCAAGGCGGCGGAAGAGCTGGCAACCCTTGGCATCGATGCTGAGATCATCGACCTGAGGACAATCCGCCCGATGGACCTGCCGACGGTGATCGAATCTGTTAAAAAGACCGGACGCTGCGTCACGGTCGAGGAAGGCTTCCCGCAATCATCGGTCGGTACCGAGATTGCGACGCGCGTCATGCAGCAGGCATTCGATTATCTCGACGCGCCTGTCATCACCGTCGCGGGCAAGGATGTGCCGATGCCCTATGCGGCGAACCTCGAAAAGCTGGCGCTGCCGAGCGTCGCCGAAGTCGTCGAGGCGGTCAAAGCCGTAACCTATACCGCTTAAAGGGAAGGATCAGGACATGCCGATCAATATCACCATGCCGGCCCTTTCCCCGACGATGGAAGAGGGAAATCTGGCCAAATGGCTGGTCAAGGAGGGCGACAAGGTCGCCCCCGGTGACGTGATCGCCGAGATCGAGACCGACAAGGCGACCATGGAAGTGGAAGCCGTGGACGAGGGTACGGTCGCCAAGATCGTCGTCCCCGCCGGTACGGAAGGCGTGAAGGTCAACGCGCTGATCGCGATCCTTGCCGGAGAAGGTGAGGATGTGAAGGACGCGGCGAAGGGCGGCGATGCTGCCCCCGCCAAGGCTGAAGCGCCGAAGGCTGAAGAAAAACCTGCTCCCGCCACGGAAGCGAAAGCGCCCGAACCCGCAAAGTCGGAACAGGCGAAGGCCGCGCCTGCTGCACAGGCAACCGGCGACCGCGTGTTCTCCTCGCCGCTTGCCCGCCGTCTGGCGAAGGAAGCCGGGCTCGATATATCGGCCATTTCAGGCTCCGGCCCGCATGGCCGTGTCGTGAAGGCGGATGTGGAGAAGGCGGCTGCTTCCGGCGGTGCGAAGGCGGCTCCTGCAGGGGCAGCGCCGCAGGCTGCGGCTGCCATGGCCAAGGGCCCATCGGACGATGCGGTGCTCAAGCTCTTCGAGGAAGGCTCCTACGAGCTTCTGCCGCATGACGGCATGCGCAAGACCATCGCGGCGCGTCTCACCGAATCGCATCAGACCGTTCCGTCCTATTTCGTCTCGATGGATTGCGAGATCGACGCGCTCCTGAAGCTGCGCGCCGAGATCAACAAATCCGCTCCGGTGACGAAGACGGAGAAGGGCGAGGTCCCGGCCTTCAAGCTCTCGGTCAATGATTTCATCATCAAGGCGATGGCGCTCGCGCTGCGCGACGTGCCTATGGCGAATGCTTCCTGGACCTCGACGGCCCGTGTGCTGCACAAGCACTCCGACGTCGGTGTCGCCGTGGCGATCCCCGACGGGCTGATCACGCCGATCATTCGCAAGGCGGAGACCAAGACGCTGTCGGTCATCTCCAACGAGATGAAGGACCTCGCCAAGCGCGCCCGCGACAAGAAGCTGAAGCCGGCCGAGTATCAGGGCGGCACGACGGCGGTTTCGAATCTCGGCATGTTCGGCGTGTCGAACTTCACCTCGATCATCAACCCGCCGCATGCCTCGATCGTGTCCATCGGTGCGGGGATCGAAAAGCCGGTGGTGAAGAATGGCGAGCTCAAGGTCGGCACCGTCATGACAGCCACCTTCGCCTTCGACCACCGCGTTATCGACGGGGCGCTGGGAGCGGAACTCGCTTCAGCGTTCAAGCGGTATATCGAGAACCCGATGGGGATGTTGGTCTGAGATGCTCTCTAGCCTTGGCCTTTTGCTTGATATTCTTGGGTTTGTAATCTTGTTCTATAATGGGAATTTCACAAGAAATTTCAATAGATTGGACGGGTTTTCAATCTACGAGAATAACGAGAGAGGCCAAGGCGGCGGTATCAGGGCTATCGAGAAGAAAGATAAGGTGCCGCGCGTGCTTGATTATCTGGGGTTTGGGTTGATCGTGGCGGGTTTTGTCTTTCAGCTTTTTGGCTCCGTATCATCCCTTTGCAAAGATCTCGGATGGAGTTGCGGCTAAAAGTAAATTCAAATGGTTGGACACCTCCATCTCCGCCCGGCGGAACGCCGTGAAGCTGCCGAAATCGCCATTCTGGTGGATATCTCGGCGCATGGCTTTGCGTCCTGGCTCTGGTATAGCGCCGTGCTTGACGGCCGCACCGAGACGGCGATGGAGCGGGGACGGCAAAAGATGGCCTCCGATGAGGCGGAAGGCTGGAAGAGCACCACCATTGCCGAATGGGATGGCGAGATCGCCGGTCTTTCCATCGGCTATACGCTGGATGCGAGCATTAACGATATCCCGCCGCAGCATCCGGTGCTGGATCAGCTGATCGAAATGCAGCGGAAAGTCATCGGCCATCGCTTTGTCGATAGCGTCGGGGTATACCGGGCGTTTCGGGGCAGGGGCATTGGCCGGGCGCTGATGGTGCATGAGATCGAGATGGCGAAGCGGAATGGCAATCCTGCCATCAGTCTCATTACCGAAAGCCATAATGCAGTGGCGCTTTCGCTTTACGCGGCGCAGGGTTTCACGGAAATTGAACGGCTCGAAGCGCTGGAGCGCATCGGGCAGGATAGAAAGCACGACTGGGTGCTGCTCACCCGTGAAGTGAACTAGAGCATGATCTCTGGATCAAGCGATCAAAAACAAGGCAGGGTAGTATGGCCAACAACTACGACGTCATCGTAATCGGTTCCGGTCCGGGAGGCTATATCGCCGCCATTCGCGCCGCTCAATTGGGCATGAAGGTGGCGGTGGTGGAGCGCGAGCATCTGGCCGGTATCTGCTCCAACTGGGGCTGCATCCCGACCAAGGCGCTCCTGCGTTCCGCCGATGTGCTGACCACCGCGCAGCACGGCAAGGAATATGGCCTGACGCTCGACGGCACCATCAAGCCCGACATCAAGGCCATCGTCACCCGTTCGCGCGGCATTGCGCACCGGATGAACAATGGCGTCGGCTTCCTGTTCAAGAAGAACAAGATCGATATCATTTGGGGCGAGGCGAAGATCACCAAGCCCGGTGAAATCGCCGTCACCAAGCCTTCCAAGAAGCCGGTGGAGCCGGTCGGCCCGGTACCGAAGAACACGCTGGGCGAGGGCACCTATACCGCCAAACACATCATCATCGCCACCGGCGCCCGCCCGCGCGCGCTGCCGGGCATCGAGCCTGATGGCAAGCTGATCTGGACCTATTTCGAGGCGATGAAGCCGGAAGCGCTGCCGAAATCCCTACTCGTCATGGGCTCGGGCGCCATAGGCATCGAATTCGCCAGCTTCTACCGCGCCATGGGCGTCGACGTCACGGTCGTCGAGATCATGAGCCAGGTCATGCCGGTGGAAGACGCCGAAATCTCCGGCATCGCCAAGAAGCAGTTCGAAAAGCAGGGCATGAAGATCCATCTGGAGGCAAAGGTCGCCAAGGTGGAGAAGGGCGCGGATTCCATCACCGCGACCATCGAGAAGAAGGACGGCTCGAAGGAAACCATCACCGCCGACCGGATGATTTCCGCCGTGGGCGTGCAGGCCAATATCGAGGGCATAGGCCTTGAGACGGTTGGCGTGAAGACGGATCGCGGCTTCATCGTTATCGATGGCTATGGCAAGACCAATGTGCCCGGCATCTACGCCATCGGCGACGTGGCCGGACCGCCGCTGCTGGCGCACAAGGCGGAGCATGAGGCGGTCATCTGCGTCGAGAAGATCGCGGGCCTGCCGAATGTTCACCCGATGGACAAGCTGAAAATCCCCGGCTGCACTTATTGCACCCCGCAAGTCGCCTCCGTGGGCCTGACCGAAGCCAAGGCGAAGGAGCAGGGCCGCGACATCCGCGTCGGCCGGTTCCCGTTCACCGCCAATGGCAAGGCTGTGGCGCTGGGCGAAGACTACGGCATGGTCAAGACGATATTCGACAAGAAGACCGGTGAGCTCATCGGCGCGCATCTGGTGGGCCCGGAAGTGACCGAACTCATTCAGGGCTTCGTCATCGCCATGACTCTGGAGACGACCGAGGAAGAGCTGATCCACACGATCTTCCCGCACCCGACGCTGTCGGAGGCGATGAAGGAGAGTGTGCTGGATGCATATGGAAGGGTGTTGAACGCTTAGTTGCATAAGGACGAATAACCGCCCATATCATGGGGGCCATTTTCAGGAGGGAATTCAAATGGGTGTGGGTTGGATTGCAGCGATCATCATCGGCGGCCTGGCAGGCTGGCTTGCCGGGATCGTCATGGGTCTTCGCTTCGGCGTGTTCATGAACATCGTGATCGGCATTATCGGCGCGGTGCTGGCCAATGCCATTTTTGACGCCACGAATATCCATATCGCGGCAGGATGGCTCGGCTATCTGGTGCAGGGCTTCGTCGGCTCCTGCATTTTGCTGTTTATCGCCAAAATCGTCAGGAATTGACGAGAGGCGTTTAATCGCATGACCCTGATCCGTTTCGGGGTCATGCCATTGGGTGGAAAGCAGGTTTTCGATGGTCACCATTCTCGACAGGACGAACCTTTCGAATGAAAAGCGTCTACGTCACCCGGAAAAGGCGCATCGACCGGACTCGGAGATTCTCAAGAAGCCGGACTGGATCCGCGTGAAGGCGCCGGTATCAAAAGGCTATAACGAGACGCGCGAGATCGTCCGCTCGAACAAGCTGGTGACCGTGTGCGAGGAGGCGGGCTGTCCCAATATCGGTGAGTGCTGGGACAAGAAGCACGCCACCTTCATGATCATGGGCGAGATCTGCACCCGCGCCTGCGCCTTCTGCAATGTCGCGACCGGCATTCCGACCGCGCTCGACCCGAACGAGCCGCAGAATGTGGCAAACGCCGTCCAGCAGATGGGCCTTACTCATGTGGTCATCACGTCTGTTGATCGCGACGATCTCGACGATGGCGGCGCGCAGCATTTCGCCGACGTCATCCACGCCATCCGCGCCACGTCGCCGGCAACCACCATCGAAATCCTGACGCCGGATTTCCTGCGTAAGGACGGCGCGCTCGAAATCGTGGTCAAGGCGAAACCTGACGTCTTCAACCACAATCTCGAAACCGTGCCCTCGAACTATCTCAAGGTTCGCCCCGGCGCGCGCTATTTCCACTCGATCCGGCTGCTGCAACGGGTCAAGGAACTCGACCCGACGATCTTCACCAAGTCCGGCATCATGGTGGGCCTTGGCGAGGAGCGCAACGAAGTGCTCCAGCTCATGGACGATCTGCGCTCGGCGGAGGTGGATTTCCTGACCATCGGCCAATATCTCCAGCCCTCGCGCAAGCATCACCCGGTCATCCGCTTCGTGACGCCGGAAGAATTCAAATCCTATGAAACCATCGGGCGGACCAAGGGTTTCCTGCTTGTGGCCTCGAGCCCGCTGACGCGCTCCTCGCATCATGCGGGCGAGGATTTCGCAAGGCTCAAGGCTGCGCGCGAAGCACAAACGGCAGGACGGGCTTAAGGGTAAATGCCTCAATTCACCACGATACGGCAGGTGCGGCATCGGGCTGAAGAGATGTTCGCGCTTGTCGCCGATGTCGAAAAATATCCGCAGTTCCTGCCGATGTGCGAGGCGCTGACGATCCGCTCACGAAAAGAACGCGACGACCGCACCCTGCTGGTCGCGGACATGACGGTGGGTTACAAGCTGATCCGCGAAACCTTCACCAGCCAGGTGTTCCTGAACCCGTCGGAAAACATCATCGACGTGAACTATATCGACGGACCGTTCCGTTATCTGAACAACCGCTGGTCCTTCCGGCCCGTGGGCGACGGATCGTCCTGCGAGATCGAGTTCTTCATCGATTATGAATTCAAAAGCCGCACGCTGGGACTGCTGATGGGCACGATGTTCGACATCGCGTTCCGCAAGTTTACGGAAGCGTTTGAGCGAAGGGCGGATGAGATATATGGGTGAGTCATATCACTTGGGGGAGGGGTGGCATGACCTTGATTCATAACGAGCGCATCAAGCTGCTGGCGACATATTTTAACGGTATTGGCATCGCCGTTTTTGCCGTAGGCGGGTTTGCCCCTGTAATTTCAAGCCTTTACAGCCCAAACGGGCCGACGCCGGTCCTTATCTTCATCAGCCTGGTTTGTATTCTGGTGTCATTCGCGCTACATTATGCTGCGAGCAACGTTCTCAGGAGGTTGGAACCATGACTACGATGCAGATTCTAGGCCTTCTCATTGCGCCGGTCGGTGGTCTCCTTATCGCTGCCGCAGGCCTTTATTACGCGAAGCATATACACTGATAGGCCAGAGTTGGCTTGTTTCCTGCTCCCCTGTTAGCCTAACACCTCCGCCACTAGCCCGAGCGCTGATAGCACCGTAGCCCGACGCACACCATCCCGCCCAAGATCGCCAAACCGGCATTCGCGGTGAACCGGTTTGCCGTCTCTGCGCATGGCGGCAATGTGGACGAGGCCCACGGGCTTTTCCTCCGAGCCGCCATCCGGACCGGCAATGCCGGTGACGGCGACTGCTACGCCGGCATGGGAATGGGCGAGGGCGCCTTCCACCATGGCGAGGGCGACTTCCCTGGATACCGCGCCGACCTGCTCGATGAGTGCGGCGGGGACGCCGAGCATCTCCTGCTTCGCCTCATTGGAATAGGTGATGAAGCCGCGATCCACCACATGGGAACAGCCGGCGATTTCGGTCAGCGCCGATATGATCTGGCCGCCCGTGCAGGATTCGGCGGTTGCGAGCATCATTCCCGCCTTGCGGCAGGCGGCGAGCACGGCTTTGGCTTTTTCTTCGACGGCCTTGTCTTTCATTCGGGCACCTCTCCGGGGTAAATGACAGTTGCGGTGGCGATGGCGGCGATGCCTTCGCCTCGCCCTATAAACCCTAATTTCTCATTGGTGGTTGCCTTGATCGAGATGCGATCCGGCGCAATGCCGAGCATATCGGCGAGGGCGGCGGTCATGCGCTCGCGATGCGGGCCGACCTTTGGCGCCTCGCAGATGAGCGTGATATCCGCATTGGCGATCCGCCCGCCCTTTTCCCGCACCAGCTTGACCGCGTGCTCGACGAAAATGCGGGAGGCGGCCCCCTTCCATTGCGGGTCGGAGGGAGGGAAATGCGTGCCGATATCCCCTGCGCCCTGGGTGGCGAGCAGGGCATCGGTGAGGGCATGAAGGCCGACATCGGCATCCGAATGGCCGGAGAGTTTTTGCGTGTGAGGAATTTCCACGCCGCACAGCGTCACATGGTCACCCGGCTCGAAGGCGTGGACGTCATAGCCATTTCCCGTTCGAACGTCGGGGAATATTCCGCGCGATTGCGCGAAGCGCTTGTCGGCCATTTCGATATCCTTCGCCCAGGTGAGTTTCGTGTTGTCGGCGGAGCCTTCCACCACGCGCACCGCAAGCCCGTGCCATTCGGCGATGGCGGAATCGTCGGTGAAATCCGTGCGGCCGACGCGCCAAGCGGCCTCATGGGCGTCGAGGATCGGGCCGAAAGGAAAGGCCTGCGGCGTCTGCGCGGCGTAGAGGCCCGCGCGCGGCACCGTCGTCTTGACATGCGCGTCCGGCCCCGCCTGTTTCAGCGTATCGGAAACGGCAAGCGCGGGCAGCACGCCGATGGCCGGGTGCAGCGTGCGGACAATGCGCTGGAGAAGATCCTGCGCGATGAAGGGACGCACGCCGTCATGAATCAGCACGTAGTCAGGCTGATGCGCGACAAGCGCCAGCAGCCCGAGCCGGGTCGATTCCTGCCGCGTCGGGCCGCCGGTGACGACGATCGCGCGCGCGCCGAGGTCCCCGGTCGTCTGCGCATAGAGTTGATGGTCGTCGGGGTGAATCACGCTGACGACATGGGCGATCTGCGGGCAGTCGAAAAAGGCGCGCAGCGTGTGTGCCAGCACGGCTTCGCCGCCGATACGCCGGTATTGCTTCGGCCCTTCGGTGCTCTGGCCGGCCCGCTCTCCACGGCCGGCTGCGACAATGACGGCTGCGACTTTAATGGGATTCCTGCCTTCTTATGCCTTATTTTCTGCTCTGACGTCCGATTAATGCCTGCTGTGGGGAAATACCAGACGGGAATCAATGCATTGTTGCCAAGCACTGCTTTTCCTTGCGGAAATTCTTCTTCCTGTCTAATGACTAGGCTGACCAAGAGCAATGCACATGAAACAGGCAGTGGCGGCGTGATCAATCTCGGTGAGGCTTTATACGTAGGCGATATCAGGTTGCGCAACCGGGTATTTCTGGCGCCGATGTCGGGCGTATCGGACCTGCCTTTCCGCAAGCTCGCCTGGGCGGCGGGTGCGGGCATGGTCGTCTCCGAGATGGTGGCGAGCGCGGAGCTCTGCTCGCGCGACCGCGAAAGCATGACCCGTATGATGGGCGAGGGCCTTAGCACCCATGTCGTGCAGCTTGCGGGCCGTGAGGCGCGCTGGATGGGAGAAGCGGCGCGTATTGCGGAAGGCGAGGGCGCCGACATCATCGACATCAATATGGGCTGTCCGGCCAAGAAAGTGACGGGCGGCTATTCCGGCTCGGCGCTGATGCGCGATCTCGATCATGCGATGACTTTGGTCGAGGCGACGGTAAAGGCGGTCAGCGTGCCGGTGACGCTCAAGATGCGGCTCGGCTGGGATGAAAACAGCATCAACGCCCCGGAACTTGCCCGCCGCGCCGAAGAGGCGGGCGTGCGGATGGTAACGGTGCATGGCCGCACCCGCTGCCAGTTCTATGAGGGCAAGGCCGACTGGGACGCCATCCGCGCGGTGCGCGAAGCGATCAGGATTCCGCTCGTCGCCAATGGCGATGTGCTCTCGGCGGCGGATGCGCAGCAGATACTTGTCCGCTCCGGCGCCGATGCGGTGATGATCGGACGCGGATGCTACGGTCAGCCCTGGCTGGCGGGTGAGATTGCCAGCGGAACGCCGGCAAAGCCGGGCGATATCCTTCATTATGTCATCGCCCATTACGAGGCGATGCTTGATCATTACGGCCCTGCCACCGGAACCCGCCATGCGCGCAAGCATCTGGGCTGGTATCTCGACCGCCACGCCTCCGGCCTGCCTGCGGCTGACCGCGCGGCGATCATGACGGAGACCGACCCCGCCTCCGTTATCCGGAAACTTACCCAGGCCTTTTCCCAGCCAATCGAAATGAAGAAGGTGGCGTGATGAATGCGCGCGAGAAATCGGCGACCGAGGCGATGGCCTCGATCGTGCTCAATACGATCAGCCATCCCGTCATCATGGTCGATGCGGAAGGCTATATCACCTTCGCCAATGCGGATGCGGAGCAATTCTTCCGTTCCAGCTCGAACATCCTGGCACGCAACAAGCTCGATGCCTTCCTGCCCTTCGGCAGCCCGCTGATGGCGCTGGTCGAGCAGGTGAGGGCGCATCCTTCGCCTGTCAATGAATATCGCGTCGATATCTCCTCGCCGCGTCTCGGCAATGACCGCGTGGTGGATATTTATGTCACCCCCGTCAGCGAATTCCCCGGCTCCGTCGTCATCCTCTTCAAGGAAAAGTCGATGGCGGAGAAGCTCGACCGGCAGATGACCCATCGCGGCGCAGCGCGCTCAGTTACGGGCCTTGCCTCGATGCTGGCGCATGAGATCAAGAATCCGCTGTCGGGCATTCGCGGCGCGGCGCAGCTGCTCGAAAGCGTGGTTAGCGACGAAGACCGCTCGCTGACCCGGCTCATCACCGACGAGACGGACAGGATCGTCTCGCTGGTCGACCGCATGGAGGTGTTCTCCGATGAGCGGCCCATCGACCGCGAGGCGGTCAACATTCATGTGGTGCTCGACCATGTGAAGGCCATCGCCCGCAACGGCTTTGCCAGCCACATCAAGTTCATCGAGGATTACGACCCGTCGCTGCCGCCGGTCTATGCCAACCGCGACCAGCTGGTGCAAATATTCCTCAATCTCGTGAAAAACGCCGCCGAAGCCATCGGCCATGACGAGCCGGGCGAGATCACGCTCTCGACCGCCTACCGCCCCGGCATCCGGCTTTCCGTTCCCGGCGTGCGCGACCGTGTGGCGCTGCCGCTGGAGTTCTGCGTCCACGACACCGGGCCGGGCGTGCCACCGGATTTGCTGCCGCACCTCTTCGACCCATTCGTCACCACCAAGCCGAATGGCTCCGGCCTCGGGCTTGCCCTTGTCGCCAAGATCGTCGGCGACCATGGCGGCGTGATCGAATGCGACAGCCAAGGCAAGCGCACCACATTCCGCATTCTCATGCCCGCCTGGAAAGGCGAAGAGACGGAAACCAACAGCCACCAGATGACAGGAACCGACGCATGAGCCTGGGCAGCATACTCATCGCCGATGACGATGCCGCGATCCGCACCGTTTTGAACCAGGCACTGTCGCGCGCTGGTTACGACGTCCGCGTCACCTCCAACGCCGCCACGCTCTGGCGCTGGATTTCCGGCGGCGATGGCGATCTCGTCATCACCGATGTGGTGATGCCGGACGAGAATGCCTTCGATCTCCTGCCGCGCATCAAGAAATCCCGGCCCGATTTGCCCGTGCTGGTCATGAGCGCGCAGAACACCTTCATGACAGCCATCAAGGCTTCGGAGGCGGGGGCCTACGAATATCTGCCCAAACCCTTCGACTTGACGGAACTCGTCAGCATCGTCGGCAGGGCGCTTTCGGAGCCGAAGAAAAAGCCTGACGCGAAGGGGGCGGAGGAGCAGGGCGAGAATATGCCGCTCGTCGGCCGCTCGGCGGCGATGCAGGATATCTACCGCGTGCTCGCGCGGATGATGCAAACCGATCTGACGGTCATGATATCAGGGGAGTCGGGCACGGGCAAGGAGCTGGTCGCCCGTGCGCTGCATGAATATGGCCGCCGCCGCAAGGGACCGTTCGTGGCTATCAATATGGCCGCGATCCCGCGCGACCTGATCGAATCGGAACTGTTCGGCCATGAAAAGGGCGCCTTCACCGGTGCGCAGAACCGCTCCAGCGGACGTTTCGAGCAGGCCGATGGCGGCACGCTGTTCCTCGACGAAATCGGCGACATGCCGATGGAGGCGCAGACGCGGCTTTTGCGCGTGCTCCAGCAGGGCGAATATATGACGGTGGGCGGGCGCACGCCGATCAAGACTGATGTGCGCATCGTCGCGGCGACCAACAAGGATCTGCGCATCCTCATCAATCAGGGCCTCTTCCGCGAGGACCTCTATTACCGCCTGAATGTGGTGCCGCTCCGCCTGCCGCCCTTGCGCGAGCGCAGCGAAGATATTCCCGATCTCGTGCGGCATTTCTTCAAGCAGGCGGTGAAGGATGGCCTGCCGGAAAAGCACATCACCGCGGCGGGACTTGAGCTCATGCGCCGCTACCCATGGCCGGGCAATGTTCGCGAACTCGAAAACCTGGTGCGGCGTCTCGCGGCGCTCTATCCGCAGGAGGAGATTGCGCCCGAGGTCATCGAGGCGGAGCTGAAATCCGACGTGCATAGGCCGGAACCGGCCGCCGGAGCGCTCGTATCTGATGATATGACCATCGCCCAGGCGGTGGAGGTCAACATGCAGCGCTATTTCGCCTCCTTCGGCTCCGACCTGCCGCCGCCCGGCCTCTACCAGCGTGTGCTGGCGGAAGTGGAATACCCGCTCATCTTAGCCTGCCTCACCGCCACGCGCGGCAACCAGATCAAGGCGGCGGATCTGCTGGGACTCAACCGCAATACGCTGCGGAAAAAGATCAGGGAGCTGGGGGTAAATATTTATCGGGGGGCGAAGGGGTAGGGCATTCCAGCTCGCGCCTTCCCTCCCCCTTGCGGGGAGGGTGGCCCGAAGGGTCGGGTGGGGGTGGTGACGCGTACGCTGCATTCTTCGAAGCAAGCGCAAACGTCACCACCCCCATCCGCCCGCTAACGCGGGCACCTTCCCCGCAAGGGGGAAGGAGGGCGCGCAGCCGCGGACGTCCCGAAAAATCACACCAATTCATCTCATTATGCGAAACAGCAGCCCCGATATCAGCGCCTCGACATAGCGCTTTTTCTGAAAATGCCCATTCAGCGACACGCGCGGCAATCCGGTCGGCGTGGCGAGGCTCGCGCGGCTGAGGACGCCGGGCTGCGTCGTGACAGCCGCCGAAAAGCCCGCTTCAACAGCCGCGCGGAATTCACGGTCCCCGGCAGCGGAGGGGAAGCCGTAGGGGTAGGAGAACGAACGGGGGCGGGCGCCGACATAGCGCTCTATCGCATCCGTCGAGCCCCGCATTTCCCTGATAACGCGCTCCGCATTCACCCGGCGAAGGTTCACATGGGTGATGGTATGCGCGCCGAAATGGACCAGCAGGTCCTCAGCCAGTTGCCGCAATTCCTGCTCGTTCATGACGAGATCGTCGACAATGGCCAGCGGATCGATCCCGTGCGCTTTCGCCATGTCATCGATCTTGCGCACCGCTTCGTCTTCGTCGGTCGCGTGGACGAAGGCGGCGAGGCGCTCGAAGACCGCGAACTTCTGGTTCACCGTCGCCGTTTCGATCGCTTCCGGCCCACCGCCGAAATCGAAGCGGATCGTGGAGGCTGTCTTTATCGCTGCCGCCGCCGTCTCCCACCAGATGGTGCGGGTTCGCTCGACAAATCCTGAAGTGACGAAGATCGTATAGGGGGTATTGAATTTCCGGAAGACCGGCGCGGCGAACTGGGTATTGTTCCGGTATCCGTCATCGAGCGTGAAGGCTACGAATTTCCGCTCGTCGCCGGGGTTGGCGGTCAGCGCCGGCAGGTCGTGAAGGTGAACGGGCAGGAGCCCATGGGCGAGCGCCGTCTCGATGGCCTCTTCCAGGAATTCCGGCGTCACCGAAAGATGGGCATTGGGCGCAAAGCCGGTTTCCGCGTCCGGGCGGACATGGTGCAGCGTGAAGATCACGCCGCGTCCGCCCGCTGACGGAAAGAGCCTTCCCAGTCGCGGAAGCGCAACCGCCTCGAGCCCCGCGCGTATCGCAGCATATTTCAGATGGCGTATGACCGGGCCGCCGGGAATCAGCGAACGAAGGCTCTTCAAGACGCGAAATCCTCGGGGTAAGTGTGGCGGCTCAATCGGAGAGAATTCGTTACAGCTTGCGGGAAAACTCTGCAACTTTCGCCAAGCGCGGTGCGTGTTTGAGGGTTTTCACAATTTTCGCCGCAGCATCGCCAAAAGCGTTGCAATTTCGCCACAATGCGTTGCACTGATGCAACGCATTGGTTTAGCTTGGACGTCATGGCGAAATTGAACCGGTTGAGTCTTCTGAAGCAGCTGACCGCATCCTCCCGCAATGGCGAGGGGCGCAAGCTGCTTGCGCTGCCCGGCATCATCACCGTCGTCACGGCGCTGGTGACGGCGGCGGTGTCCTTCGTCATCCTGATTGGCTTGACGCCGATCAACCCTGACCGAACCGTGACGCTGGCGCTGACCACGATCAATGTGGCGCTGATCCTGGCGCTCATTCTGCTCATCTGCCGCGAAATCTACCGCATCGTCCATGCAAGGCGGCATGGCAGGGCGGCGGCGCGGCTGCATGTGCGCATCGTCGCGCTGTTCTGCCTCATCGCCGCGATCCCGGCGATCATCGTGGCGATCGTCGCCTCTGTGACGCTCAATCTCGGCCTCGACCGCTGGTTCGAGACGAACACCAAGCAGATCGTCGAATCCTCGCGCAATCTCGCGGAGGCCTATATCAACGAAACCGCCCGCAACCTGCAGGGCACGACCTATTCGATGGTGCAGGACCTCGATTCGCAGCGCACGCTCTATAGCCTCGACCGCGGCGGCTTCATCAAGCTGATGTCGTTGCAGGCGCGCGGACGCGGCATGCTCGGCGCTTTCCTGCTGCGCGAGAATGGCGACGTCATCCTGAAAAGCGATCTCGGCTCCGAGAAGATGCTGCCGCCTCCGCCGCCCGGGACGCTGGACATCGCCCAAGACGGCATGGCCGTGATGATCCCGCCGGGCACCACCCATTATGTCGGCGCGGTCATCAAGATGCGCCAGATACCGAATGCCTATCTCTATACGATCCGTCAGGTCGAGCCGCAGATCCTCGATTCGATGCGCCTGATGGAGGCGAACAGGGAGCGCTACCAGGCGATGGAAGCGAACCGCGTTCCGACGCAGATCGCCTTCGCGCTGCTTTATTTCGGCCTGACGCTGGTCGTGCTGCTCTCGGCTATCTGGACGGGCATCGCCGTCGCCGACCGGCTCGTGCGCCCCATCCGCCTCCTGATCGGCGCTGCCGACGACGTGGCGTCGGGCAATCTCGACGTGTCCGTGCCGGTGAGGAGTTCCGATGGCGACGTGGGCGCCTTGTCCGGCACGTTCAACAACATGGTGGCGGAGCTGAAGAGCCAGCGCAACGAGCTGATCGCCGCAAAAGACCAGATCGACGAGCGGCGGCGCTTCTCCGAAGCGGTGCTATCAGGCGTCACCGCCGGTGTCATCGGCATCGATACGGATGGGCTCATCAGCATCGTCAACCGCTCGGCGGAGCATATGTTCGGCATCAAGGCGAGCAAGGCCATCGGCAAGAGCCTGTCGGGCATTGCGCCTGAGATCGGCCAGGTCTTCGAAATCGCGCGCTCGGCAAGACGCCCTGTTCACCGCGAGCAAGTCACCATGACGCGGGGAGGAGCGGCGCGGACCTTCAACGTACAGGTGACGGTGGAAGACGCCCAATCGGACGAGCACTCCTATGTGGTGACGGTGGATGACATCACCGATCTCGTTCAGGCGCAGCGCTCCTCCGCCTGGGCGGATGTCGCGCGCCGCATCGCGCATGAGATCAAGAACCCGCTAACGCCGATCCAGCTTTCCGCTGAACGAATCCGTCGCCGCTATGGCAAGGTCATCACAGAGGACCGCGAGGTGTTCGACCAATGCACGGACACAATCATCCGGCAGGTGGGCGACATAGGCCGCATGGTTGACGAGTTTTCTGCTTTCGCGCGGATGCCGAAGCCGGAAATCAAGCCGATGGATCTGCGCGAGGCGCTGCGCGAGGCTGCATTCCTGATCGAGGTCAGCCGCAACGATATTTCCTTCGAGCACGCCTTCAATGGCGAGCCGCTGGTCGGCGATTTCGACAGCCGGCTGCTTGGACAGGCCTTCGGCAACGTCATCAAGAACGCCAGCGAGGCGATCGACGCGGTGCCGAAGGAAGAGCGGGGCGAGGGCCATATCCTCATTCGCGCCTACCGCGAAAACGATTCGCTCGTCGTGGAGGTGATCGACAATGGCAAGGGCCTGCCGGGCGAGAACCGGCAGCGGCTGCTGGAGCCCTATATGACGACGCGCGAGAAAGGCACGGGGCTCGGCCTCGCCATCGTCAAGAAAATCGTCGAGGAACATGGCGGGCACATGGAGTTGCATGACGCGCCCGCGGATTTCCATGGCGGCAAAGGCGCGATGATACGCATGGTCTTCCCCGCGAAGGAAGAGGGTGGGGAGCAATCCCTAATGAAGGCGAAGGCAGGCAGGTGAACTGATGGCGGCTGATATTCTTGTTGTGGATGACGAAGCGGATATCCGTGATCTCGTAGCTGGTATCCTGAGCGACGAGGGGCATGAAACACGCGTCGCGCACGACGCCGACAGCGCTCTGGCGGCAATCGGCGACCGGGTGCCGCGGCTGGTGTTCCTCGACATCTGGATGCAGGGCAGCCGGCTGGACGGCATGGCGCTGCTCGACGAGATCAAGAGCCGGCATCCCGACCTTCCCGTGGTGATGATTTCAGGTCACGGCAATATCGAAACCGCCGTCTCTGCCATCCGCCGCGGCGCCTATGATTTCATCGAAAAGCCGTTCAAGGCGGACCGGCTGATTCTGATCGCAGAAAGGGCGCTGGAAACCTCAAAGCTGAAGCGCGAAGTCTCTGATTTGCGCAAGCGCAGCGGCGACAGCCTCGAACTGCACGGCAATTCGCTCGCGATGAACCATCTGCGCCAGACCATAGAGCGCGTCGCGCCCACCAATAGCCGCATCATGATCATGGGGCCCTCCGGCTCGGGCAAGGAACTGGTGGCGCGATCCATTCACGCGCTTTCAAGCCGTGCGCGCGGGCCCTTCGTCACGCTGAATGCGGCGACGATTACGCCGGAGCGCATGGAGATCGAGCTCTTCGGCACCGAGATGGATGGCGGCGAGCGCAAAGTCGGCGCGCTGGAGGAGGCGCATGGCGGCATTCTCTATCTCGACGAAGTCGCCGATATGCCGCGCGAGACACAGAACAAGATCCTGCGTGTCCTGGTGGACCAGCAGTTCGAGCGCGTCGGCGGCACGAAGCGCGTCAAGGTCGATGTGCGCATCATTTCGTCCACGGCCCAGAACCTCGAAGCCATGATCGCCGAAGGGCGCTTCCGCGAAGATCTCTTCCACCGTCTCGCCGTCGTGCCCGTCATGGTGCCGGGGCTTGCCTCGCGGCGCGAAGATATTCCAGCACTGGTCGAGTTCTTCATGAAGCAGATCGCCGAGCAGTCCGGCATCAAGCCGCGCAAGATCGGACCGGACGCGATGGCCGTTCTGCAGGCGCATAGCTGGCCGGGCAATGTGCGCCAGCTGCGCAACAATGTGGAGCGGCTGATGATCCTGGCGCGCGGCGACGATCCGGACGCTGTCATCACGGCGGACCTTCTGCCCTCGGAAATCGGCGACACGCTGCCCCGCGCGCCGACCGAATCCGACCAGCACATCATGGCGCTGCCCTTGCGCGAGGCGCGGGAACTGTTCGAGAAGGAATATCTGATCGCGCAGATCAACCGTTTCGGCGGAAACATCTCGCGCACCGCCGAATTTGTGGGAATGGAGCGGTCGGCCTTACACCGGAAACTGAAGTCGCTGGGGGTGTGACGTTCATCGCCACCCCGGCGAACAATTCGGAAACGCTAGAGGAGGATCGGCTCTTATTGGAGGACCTGTGGGCGTTGCCTTTTAACCTTACACATTGGTTGAATACGAGAATATTATTTATTCACTTCCACTTAGGCGTGAAATATCTTAAATAAGGATAAGCGTTCATGGCGGAACGCAACCGCGTGACTTAGGTCCCGCGTGCCAATAGTGGGTTGGGGCGATGGATATCTGCACATTCTGGTACGGACCATTATTGCGCGAGGTGGACAGAGTCTGCCTCGCTTCAATGGTGGCAACCGGGCAGCGGGTTAAGCTGTTCAGTTACGGCCCGGTCGATAATATTCCTCCGGGAGTGGAGCTCCACGACGCTGAACCCATCCTGCCGCAATCCGTATTCCGCCGCCTCGATCCGAATTACCCCAATTTCAAATCGCGCCGCACGATCGTGCAATTCAGCGACCTGTTCCGCATCATGCTGATGAAGCATGGTCAGGGAGTATGGCTCGATACGGATGTCTATCTTCTGAAGCAGTTTCATCCTGCGGCGGATCGCCCTTACCTTGCCCGGGAAAACCGGAGCCGCGTCGGCGTCTCCGCGCTCTATCTTCCTCCCGATAATCCCGTTATCGCGGAATTCGAAGCCTATATCGGAGGAACCTCCTTACTGCCATCATGGCTGGGCATACGGCGCGGAATGTTGCGGCCGGCATGGTTTCGGCTGACCGGGCAGGAGGTAACCCCGGCAAAAATCGGCATCACCGTATTCGGCAATGACGGTATCTCGCGCCTGGCGAGGAAATACGGCTTCTTCCATGATGCCGCGCCCAAGGAAAACTTTTATTATTGGACCGGAAGGGAAACGCTCAGGATATTCGACCCGGCCCATGGGCTGGAGCCGATCCATCATCCTGATGTCATAGGCTTCCATATTCACAGGAAAGAGCCGTCCGTACTCATCGCGAGGGAGGGAAGTTTCTACGACTGGGCGATAAAGCGCGTTGCGGTACAGCTGCTGCCGCTTGCCGCATGAGTTAAGCTGGCCAATCTATTGTCCCAACACGTTCCAGCGGGACTTTCACTGTACAAAACACTTTTCGGATTGCAGAAAAAACGTCATCCTGTTACCCAAACAATGAGGGGTGGATTTGGCGTTTCGCATTGCCTGCCACTGTCGGCTCGGTTGGCCTTGGGCTGCTTGGATTCCTGGGGCAAGCGAGCCTGTGCCATATACGCGTGTGAGTCAGTTGCTGATCGAATTAAAGGATAAAAACAATGGCTGAGCGATCGCAAAATCTTCAAGATCTCTTCCTCAATTCCGTACGGAAACAGAAGATTTCGTTGACGATCTTTCTCATCAACGGCGTCAAACTGACCGGAATCGTCACGTCATTCGATAATTTCTGTGTGCTTCTGCGGCGGGATGGCCATTCGCAGCTCGTTTACAAGCATGCGATCTCGACCATCATGCCGAGCCAGCCGGTGCAGATGTTCGAAGGCGATGACGGGCAATAATTCCCTCGCTATGTTAGAAGCATTTCTGCAACGCTAGGCGCTTCTGCCTGGCTGCAAATGCTCCAAGGACTGACCATTGAGCAAATCAAAAGGGCGCACGCCACAGGGGGGCGACGCGGAGTTCGGATTCGATGCCTCCGCGAAAGGCCCCACGCGCGCCATCGTCGTCGTGCCCGTGCTGCCGGAGCGCATGCAAGATAGCGGGCAGGGGGATGATTCCAACCGCCCGCAATTCCGCCGCAGCAATGAGGCGCGGCTGGAGGAAGCGGAGGGACTGGCGCGGGCCATAGACCTCGACATCGTCCATTCCGAAATCGTCACCGTGAGCAATCCGCGCCCGGCAACCCTCTTGGGAACCGGCAAGGTCGAAGCGGTTGCGGGGGCCATCAAGGAAAAAGAGGCCGAGCTCGTCATCGTCGATCATGCGCTGACGCCCGTGCAGCAGCGTAATCTCGAAAAGGAATGGCACGCCAAGGTCATCGACCGGACCGGGCTCATCCTCGAAATCTTCGGCCGCCGGGCGCAGACGAAGGAAGGCGCGCTACAGGTCGAACTGGCGCATCTGAATTATCAGAAGGGCCGCCTCGTCCGCAGCTGGACCCACTTGGAACGCCAGCGTGGCGGCGGCGGCTTCCTGGGCGGGCCGGGCGAAACGCAGATCGAGGCCGACCGGCGTATTCTGCAAGAGAAGATCCTGCGCATCCGCCGCGAACTGGAAACGGTGGTCCGCACCCGCACCCTGCATCGCCAGAAGCGCAAGAAGGTGCCGCATCCCATCGTCGCCCTCGTTGGCTATACCAACGCCGGAAAATCGACGCTGTTCAACCGGCTGACCGGCGCTGAGGTGCTGGCGGAGGACATGCTGTTCGCTACGCTCGATCCGACGCTGCGCCGCATTCGTCTTCCGCATGGCGAAACGGTGATTCTTTCCGATACAGTGGGCTTCATTTCCAACCTGCCGACCCACCTCGTCGCCGCTTTCCGGGCCACGCTGGAAGAGGTGGTGGAAGCAGACCTCATCCTCCATGTGCGCGATATATCCGACCCTGATAATGCGGCGCAGGCGGAAGACGTCGAGAACATCCTGGCAAGCCTCGGCATCGAGCGGGGTGACAACAGGCGCATTCAGGAGGTCTGGAACAAAATCGACCTCCTCGATGAAGCTGCGCGTGAGGCGGCTCTGCGCCTGAGCGCAGCGGCTCCAGAGGACGCCCGGCCCATCCCTATCTCCGCCGCGACGGGTGAGGGCGTCGGTCACCTCCTCTCCGTCATAGAAAGCCGGATATCGGGTGTGCTGGAGCATGTCGAACTCACCCTCGCGCCCGATAAACTGCATCTGGCCGACTGGATCTACCGCAATGGCAGCAATATCCAGCGCGAGGATATGGAGGACGGCTCCATCCGGATCGAGGCCGACATGACCGCCACGGCGCGCAAGACATTGCGGGAGCGGATGACGGGCGGGAAATAGAACAATTTGTTTTTAGACGGAAGCAAAGAAGCTTGATCTTCGTCGTGACTGGAAACTTTACCGTCGAGGAATGGATCCCAGTGACAAGCACTGGGATGACGAGGCGGTGAGGTATTCGCCCTGCTAGACAACCATTGTGGCATGCGGAACGGTTGGAGGTTATCGAGAACATCCAATCCACCCGTCATCCCAGTGCTTGTCACTGGGATCCATTCCTCTCCCTATCCACTACAACAATGACAAATTGGCAGGCAGTAGATTCCGTCATAAGGCAGTTGCTCTAGCAGCCGCTATTCCTTCGGCTTTTTCGCCGCCTGCCACAGCGCCTCCATCTCCTCGAGCGAGGCGTCGTCCAGCGAACGCTCCTGCGCCTTCAACGATTCCTCGATGAAGTGAAAACGGGAGCGGAATTTTTCGTTCGTGGCGCGCAGGGCGCTTTCCGGCTCGATGTCGAGATGGCGGCCGAGATTGACGAGGGCGAAGAGGAGGTCGCCATATTCTTCCGCAATCTCGGCTTTCTTCCTGCTCTGCATCGCCTCGCGCAATTCCGCCGTTTCCTCTGAGATCTTGTCGAGGATCGGCTCAGCCTCGGACCAATCGAAGCCCACCTTCGCGGCCTTCTGCTGCAGCTTCAGCGCCCGCATCAGCGCGGGGAGGGCTTGGGGCACGTCATCCAGGAAGCCGGTCAGTTCGCCCGAATCGAGGCCCAGGTCGGCCCGGCGTTTGGCGCGCTCGGCCTTTTCCTCCGTCTTGATGCGGTTCCATGCGCCCTTGGCCATGCCTGCCTCGCGCGCTTTTTCATCCCCGAAGACATGTGGATGGCGACGGATCATCTTGGTGGTGATGGCTTCGACAACCGCGCCGAAGTCGAAAGCGCCTTCTTCTTCCGCCATGCGGGCATGGAAAACGACCTGAAGCAGCAGGTCGCCCAGTTCCTCGCGAAGATCGTCGAGATCACCGCGCTCGATCGCGTCAATCACTTCGAACGCTTCTTCGAGCGTATAGGGCGCGATGGAGCGGAAATTCTGCTCCAGATCCCAGGGGCAGCCGGTGACCGGCGTGCGGAGCGCAGCCATGATCTCGATCAGGCGGTCGATATCGCGGGAGGGTTTCATGGCAAAATCCTTGGGGCTTAAGCGGAAATCGTTCGTTGACCCAGATGTGACGCGGGCGGGCTTGCGGGGAGGGGACATTTTGCCTAGAGCCTAACTGAGCTCCAGTCTCATCCTGTCAGACTGAACCCCTTCTATCGCGGCGAAAAGGCGGATCGCAATGACAATTCTCGTGACCGGCGGCGCCGGCTATATCGGCTCCCACACCTGCGTCGAGCTTTTGCAGGCGGGACATGATGTGGTTGTCGTCGACAATTTCGACAACAGCCATCCCGAAGCTCTGAGCCGCATCGAACAGATTACGGGAAAAGCCCCGGCGCACGAAACCGGCGACATCCGCGACCGCGCCTTTCTCGAGAACGTGCTTCGCCGCTATGGCTGCACGGCGGTGATCCATTTCGCCGGGCTGAAGGCCGTTGGCGAATCTGGCGAGAAGCCGCTTCTCTATTACGATTACAATCTCGTCGGCACGCTGCGCCTGCTGGAGGCAATGGGAGCTACCGGGGCGAAGAAGCTCGTCTTCAGCTCCTCCGCCACCGTCTATGGCGAGCCGCAGAAGCTGCCGCTCGAAGAGGGCCACCCGCTCTCCGCCACCAACCCCTATGGCCGGACGAAGCTGATGATCGAGGAAATGCTGCGCGACCTCCATCGCAGCGATCCCTCCTGGCATATCGGCATCCTGCGCTATTTCAACCCGGTCGGCGCGCATGAGAGCGGGCTCATCGGCGAGGACCCGAAGGGCATCCCCAACAATCTGATGCCCATCATCGCGCAGGTCGCGGGCGGGCGGCGCGAGAAGCTGCATGTCTGGGGCAATGATTATCCGACGCCTGATGGCACGGGCATCCGCGATTACATCCATGTGGTGGACCTGGCGCGCGGGCATCTGAAGGCGCTCGAGAAACTCGACGAGCCGCAATGCTTCGCCGTCAACCTGGGCACGGGGCAGGGCTATAGCGTGATGGAGGTGATCAAAGCCTTCGAGCACGTTTCGAACCGCCACATCCCTCATGAAATCGCCCCCCGCCGCGCCGGTGACGTCGCCGCCTGCTATGCCGATCCCTCCCATGCACGGGATTTCCTCGGCTGGTCGGCGACGAAGGATCTGCGCCAGATGTGCCAGGATATGTGGAACTGGCAGGTGAAGAACCCTGATGGGTATGAGTAGGCATCGTTCTCCATGCGGTTCCTCCCCGACAAATTCATCCTCAGTCTCATTTGCGCGATCATCCTCGCCTCCTTCCTGCCTGTCCGGGGAGAATTCGCCGAATGGTTTGCGCTGGCGACCAAGATCGCGGTGGGGCTTTTGTTCTTCCTCCATGGCGCGCGGCTGTCGCGGGCGGCGGTGGTGGCGGGGCTGGTGCATTGGCGGCTGCATCTGGTGGTGCTGTCAGCCTCCTTCATCCTCTTCCCGATTCTGGGGCTGATGGCAGGGTGGCTCGTGCCGGGCCTCAAGGCGTCTGCCTTTTACACCGGCATCCTCTTCCTCTGCGTGCTGCCTTCGACAGTGCAATCCTCCATCGCCTTCACCGCGATTGCCGGCGGCAATGTCTCGGCGGCGGTCGTCTCGGCCTCCGCGTCGAACCTGCTCGGCATGTTCCTGACGCCGCTCCTGGTCGGCCTGCTTTTCACCGTGCAGGGCCATGGCATGTCGTTCCATGCGCTCGAGGAAATCCTCATGCAATTGCTCGCGCCCTTCGTGCTCGGGCAATTGCTGCAGCCCTTCATCGGCGATTTCATGCGCAGGCATAACAAGGCGCTCGGGCTGGTCGACAAGGGTTCGATCCTGATGGTCGTCTATCTCGCCTTCAGCGAGGCGGTGGTGGCCGGGCTCTGGCACAGCGTGTCCTGGCACGACCTCGCCATGATGGTCGGCGTCGATATGGTGCTGCTGGCTCTCGTGCTTGTCATGACCGCCTATGGCAGCAAATGGCTGGGCTTCGGGCTGGAGGACCGCATCACTATCATGTTCTGCGGCTCGAAGAAGAGCCTCGCCAGCGGCGCGCCCATGGCGAATGTGCTGTTCGCCGGGCAGAATGTCGGCGGCATCGTCCTGCCGCTGATGCTGTTCCACCAGATACAGCTCATGGTCTGCGCCATGCTGGCGCGCAGATATGCGGACAGAAAACTGAAACTCGAAGCGGCGGAAGGCAAGGCATGAGCGGATTTGACGAAGAAGCGCTGGCGGAAGCCTATAACCGCGCCCTGGCGCTGGAAAAGGCCGGCGATTTCGACGCGGCGGCGCGCGCCTATGCCGAGGTGCTGATGCTTGACCCTGACGATCATGGCGGCGCCGCGGTCAGGCTCGCCAGTATCGGCCGGGGCGAGACGCCGCCCAAGGCGCCCGACGCCTATGTGGCGACGCTGTTCGACCAGCATGCCGAGATGTTCGATACCATCCTCGTCGATGAGCTGGGCTATGACGTGCCGCTGCAGTTACGCGACATGCTGCTAGAGCGCGATCCCGAGGCGCAGTTCTCCCGTATGCTGGATCTGGGCTGCGGCACCGGCCTTTCCGCCGACGCGCTCCACGACATGGCCGAGCACAAGACCGGCGTCGATATTTCAGAGAACATGGTCGAGATCGCCCATGAGAAAGGCGATTATGACGCGCTGTTCGTCGGCGAGGTGGTGAATTTCCTCGACCAGACGCAAGACCAGGCCTGGGATTTGATCGTGGCCACCGACGTGCTGCCCTATATGGGCGCGCTCGATGCCTTCTTCGCAGGCGTTAGCCGTCATCTCACCCCCGGCGGTACCTTCGCCTTTTCAAGCGAGACGCTGCCGGACGCGGTGCTGGAGGGCAGGGCCTTCATGGTCGGCCCGCACCAGCGCTTCGCCCATTCGCAAGCCTATGTGCTAGAGATGCTCGAGGCAAACGGCATGGACTGTGCCGAATGCCTCGATATTACCGTGAGGGCGGAACAGGGCAAGCCGGTGCCGGGACATCTCATGCTGGCGATCAGGCGGCCAGCCTGATCGCCGGAAAAGGCTCAGCGGGTGGTTCCGAGCTTGGTCAATGGAATGGTGGCTTTCGTACGATATTTTCCGCCACCTATGTCTTCAGGCCGGCTGAAATAGCTCCAATAGTGATATATCGGGGTCTTCGGGTCGGTACAAAGGAATCCATTTTTCATCGACAGATAAAGGGGGGAATAATAGCAAGTCCCCTTGTATCCTCCGTTGCGCTCGGATGTCGCGGCCAGATAGGGCGCGATTGTGCCCCATTCGCCATCGGCCTCGCAATTGGTCAGGTTATAGGTTTCCCCGGCATACAATTCTTGAAAATAACAGGTATAAGTGACCTTCGCATTTTGTTCGGCGGGTTCACTGGCAAATGTTTCAACGATACGCTGAATCCATTCCAGGTTCTCCGGGGCTGACACGTCCGTGTCTATGCCATATTTAGGATTGGTTGGATCTACAAACCTAGATATAACGCCGCGTTGGAAGGCCGGAGCATCCTCGCCCGTGGGACCGGACATTACAAAGGTGGGGCCTCCTGAATCTCCTTTTGCCGTATAGGTGAAATCAGTTATTTGCCCTGGATTGCCGACGCAAACTTCAGTAAAAGTCGCCTCGTTGTGGCAATATTGATAATTATCCACGATCTCTATTTGTCCCTCCTGGAGAATTGGAGGAGTGGGTTTGTCTTTTGTCCTCCCAAATCCAACGGCAGTTACTTTCTCTCCGACTGCCGGCCGCTTTATGCTCAATGGTACGAGGCTCAATCCCTTAATGCTTGGATCGATAGGGGTGGTAAGGTGAACTAACGCAATGTCCCTACCATCGAGCCCTTTCCAATAATCATCCAACGGTGAAAATAAGAAAAACTTGTCAGAATTGGCCTTATATTTATAAACGCCCGTTTTCCAGCGCCCTACTTCAATCGTAGAAAAGCCAGAGGCTTGTGTGAGGGGAACCGAGTCAAAGTCTATCAGGCAGTGAGCCGCCGTCACGAGCCACCTTGGCGCAATCAGGGTAGCTCCGCAAATAAATGTCTTATTATTTATAATCGGCTCTATATATGTGTATGTCGGGAATATGTTCCTGGCGTCGTGCCCATTTACGATCGCTCGTCCGGGATTGAGGGCCGTCGTCGATTGGCTGCCTTCCTCCGCCACGGCGAACGACGCTGCATTCATCGACAATGCCAGCAAAAAGACTTTAGAAAGCTTATACACTTTATCCTCCAAGTTATTGTTTTCAATATATAATCAATGCGAAAAAGCATCATGGAGCAAAGTTGCGATACCTGCAACCATAATAGGTGTATCTGGTTAATGAATAATATCTAAAGTTGTACTAACGGATCGGCGCGGGCGAGCTGGTGCCTAAACATATGTCTGCTATAAATTAGCGTTCGGCTAAAATAGTTGGGAGTTGAAATGCCCTACGAACTGCGCCCCGTCACGTCCGCCGAAGACTGGCGGCATATGCATGCGATCCGTCGCGCCGTTCTTTTCGCTCCGGGGCGCCTTTCGATTGCCTATGACGAGAACCATCCTGATGACCGCGCAGCGGGTAATGTGCCGTATCTGCTGCTGCTCGATGAGCGTCCTATCGGCGTTGTCCGGCTCGATTATAGGGGAGAGGTCGCGACAGTCCGGCTGGTCGCTATCACGGCAGAAGAACAGGGCAGGGGCCATGGACGCATGCTGGAGGCACTGGTTACTGACGCGGCGAAACGGCGGGGTGTGAGGATATTGCAAGTCAACGCCGCGCCCGATGCGGTCGGCTATTATGAAAAGACAGGATGGCGGCGGGCGAGCTGGGATCCGTCCGAACTGAGGGGTATCGCGGCGAACTGCATCCAGATGACCAAGCATTTGTGACGGCGCCGCAGGCGAGGGGGATCTGCGAGGGGTTTCCATCAGCCTCGCGATGGGCTAGAGACGCGCCTCCCGAACATCCGGCGCCCTCGCGCTTTATAGCTGTTTCCGCGAGCCTTATCATGAGCCGTTTTTATTGTGGCGTCGATTTCGGCACCACCAATTCCACTGTCGGTCTTTGCCAGAAGAGCGGCGATCCCTTCTTAATTCCTGTCGAAGGCGATCACATCACCATTCCATCTGCGCTGTTCTTCAGCCTGGAGGATGGCAGCGTGCATTTCGGACGCTCCGCCGTGCATGAGTATATGGAGGGCGCGGAAGGGCGCTTCATGCGGGCGCTGAAATCGGTTCTCGGCACCAGCCTCATGAAGGAAACGACGCTGGTGGGGCGCGAGCGCATGACCTTCCAGCAGCTGATCGGCCGCTTCCTCCGCCATCTGAAGCTTCGCCTTGAAGAGCACGCCGGCGAAATGCCGGATGCGGTGGTGCTGGGCCGGCCGGTCTTCTTCGTCGATCACGATGAGACCGCCGACCGCGCCGCGCAGGACCAGCTCGAGGCCGCGGCGCGTGCGGAAGGGTTCCGCAACATAGAATTCCAGTTCGAGCCTGTCGCAGCGGCGCTTCATTTCGAGCGCACGCTCAATGCGGAATCGCTGGTACTGGTGGTCGATATCGGCGGCGGTACGTCGGATTTCTCGGTGCTGCGTCTTTCGCCCGAACGCGCAGCGGCGCCGGACCGGCGCGGCGACATATTGAGCACTTCGGGCGTGCATGTCGGCGGCACCGATTTCGACCGCATGCTCAATATCTCCGAGGTCATGCCGCATATGGGGCTGGGCAGCAAAACCAGCGACGGCAAGCGTCATCTGCCGGTCTGGTATTTCAACGACATGGCGACCTGGCACCGGATCAACCAGCTCTACACGGCGAAGACCCTGCGCGACATTCAGTCCCTGGCCCGCGAGGCGGCGGAACCGGAAAAACTCGCCCGCTTCGAGCATCTGTTGACCTATCGCTCCGGCCACAGGCTGGCGGCGCAGGTGGAGCGCGCCAAGATCGAATTGACGGATGTGCAGGAAACCGCCATCCGCTTCGACGAGCCGGGCCTTTCGCTGGCGCTGCCGGTGACGCGCGAGGCATTCGATGCCGCATGCGGGGAGTTGGCGGTGAAGATCGGCGGCGCGATTGCGGAGGCGCTGCAAAGGGCAGGGGTGGCGGCAGAGGCGATCGACACCGTGATCATGACCGGCGGCGGCGCCCTCGTCCCGCTGGTGCGGACCGCCGTCGAGGCCCGTTTCCAGGATGCCCGCATCGCGCAATCCGACCAGTTCGGATCGGTGGGTCTCGGGCTTGCGGTCGACGCCGTCAGGCGGTTCGGGTAGCCGCTTTTTATTCCATAGATTTATTTCCGCCTTCCCAATTTTGGGGGATTGGTTCGCGCGCCGTTTTCGGCCATTGAGCGGGTGAGGGAAGGCGGCCTTGAAAGCCGCCACGGATCACCGGCAGGGGCTGGTGACCGCGACATGCCGCTCTGGGGGAGCGGAAAAGGAGTGGGGTATGTTTTCTGGCAATCTCCAGCAACGGGGATGGATCAGGGCGGTTCTTGCCGTGGTCGTCGGTGCTTTCATTTTGACGGGGTGCATGACGCGCGATCCTCGTCTTGTCGAAGCCTTGAAAGGGATTCGGGTCGCCGAGATTCAGGTGGAATCCACGCCTGATGTCGCGACAGGTTTGCCTATGATCAACGGCAAGACGCCGGAAGAACAGGTGGTTATCGTCGAAAACGCGCTGCGCACAGTCGCCACCCGTGAGCTGAGAGGGTATCCCGGTGGCTCAACCCCGGCACGTCTGGTCATCACCTTGCAGCGCGCCGACCTTGCCTCGGCCCAAGGCCGCGTGCTGATGGGAAGCAATAGCTCGATCACTGGTACGGTTCGCCTGGAAGACGTGGGCAGCGGACGGCTGATTGCGCAGAATCCACGCATTTATGGCGAGAACCGCGGCGTGAAGGGCGGCGATCTGGGCGGCCACCTGGTCGCAATGGCCATCAATGCGGCGATGACCAAAAGCCAGGAGGGGCTGGCGGAAAAGCTCGCGACGGATTTCGTCAAGCACGTCAAGACCTGGCTCACGCCGAAATAAGTCACAAGACTTCAGGGGGGATATTATGGAACAGACATTTATGAAGGCCGGCATCGCATTGTCGGTCAGCCTGGTCTTGTTGAGCGGCTGCAGCACGTCTTCGTCGAACAAGGACGTCCAAACGCCAGCAAAAGCGGTTTCGGCTGCCTATGCCGGGATAGAAACATTCAGGAATGTATGCCTTGCGACGGCGCCGTCATTCGACGGAGCGATAGCGGCCGCCAAGCAGCGCGGCATTGTGAAATATTTGCCGCTTGGCAAGGCGCAAATCGGCTCGAATGCCGACAATTCGGTATCGGTGCAGGTCGAGCCGAACCATGAATGCGCCGTCACCACGCCAAACTACACCGGAGACGGAACGGCACTGCGCGCTGAGTTTATTGAAGCGGTGTCGAAGTCCGCCGGCGCGCCGGTGAGCGGCACAAACGTTCCGTTTACCGCCCAGATCAAGGGCGCCAAATTCATCTTCATGCACGACAGACGCGGCGGCGAGGCATTCGTAGCGCTTCGGGCGAAGTGAATATGGTAGGCATTGTGGGTATGGCTGAATACGCCTCGTTCCATAATCTATCTTATCTGATTTTGTCGTATAGCAGCTGCCACTAACCGGGAGATTAGGCCAATCCATCAGTCGCACGGTTCATCGAAATAACATATCCCGTCTTTCGACCATAAGCCGCCGCCGATGCGCATCATAATCGGTATCATCCTGTCCGCCCAGACCGTGCCTTCTGCCGTTGTCATCACATAACCGCAACTTTCCAGAAGCTGGAATGTAGACACGTATATTTCTGGAATTTCAAACGGGCGACGAGTTACCGGCACTTCCGGATAACGATCATTTGGAAACTCCGTAAACAGATCGATATACGCTTCTATAGCGCCCTCCAGCAGCGCTGGCGTGAGCTCTTCTGCGTGTCGCCGTAGTACATTTGGAATATCCGTCTCTCTCACATCGAGGGCGAGCATGGTTCTTTCCGGATACGCTCGGCGAAATAATCCTGCCTGCTCCAGACCCCAAAGCGCTTTGTGGTGTGAATTTATCCCGTCATGATAATAAAGGCCGGAGAACTCTCCATGACTGATCACCCCCCGTTCCTGCATCCGCTCCCAAAGCCGGCAAGAGAGATCGACGAAAAGCGCTTTTTCGGCCTGTGACGGAAAATCTGGCGTAGCTCCTCCCGCAATCTCCACCGATTACGCCTCCGCCTCGAACTGCAGCCCGTCATAGGCTGGTTCGACATGATCGGGCGTTTCGCGCATCACCGTTTCATAGTCGAGCGGCACGTGCATATGCGTCAGGATCGCGTGTTTGGGCTTGAGGCGGTCGATCCATTCCAGCGCTTCGCCCAGTGAGAAATGGCTGGGGTGCGTGCGGTATTGCAGGGCGTCGATGATGAGTATGTCGAGCCCTTGCAGGCGCTCGACGGTTCGCTCCGGAAACGCGCTTACATCCGGGCAATAAGCGACGTCGCCGATGCGGTAGCCGATGGACATGATATCGCCATGCACCTGCGGCAGCGGCTGGAACCGGATCGCGCCGCCTGCGCCTTCGATCTCGAAGGGCGTGTCCTCGTCGATCTGGTGTGCCTTCAGGATCGGCGGATATTTCGAGCCGGGCGGCGTTTCGAAGCAATAGCCAAAGGCTTCATCGAGGCGGTTCAAGGTCGCGCGGTCGGCATAGATGTCCATGAGTTGGCCCTTGAAGAAGGCGTAGGTTCTGAGATCGTCGATGCCGTGGATATGGTCGGCATGCCCATGGGTATAGACGACCGCATCGAGCGGCCCTGCCCCGGCATCGATCATCTGCGCGCGGAAATCCGGTCCGGTATCGATGACGATTGTCGTCACCGCATCGCTTTCGGCGATGCGTTCCACCAGCATGGCCGTGCGGCGGCGGCGGTTTTTTGGGTTGGTTGGATCGCAATTGCCCCAGTCGCCATTGATGCGCGGCACGCCGGGCGAAGAGCCGCAGCCAAGAATGGTGAAGCGCAGCCGGTCAGGCATATTCGCCTTCCGTGGGCTTCGGCATTTTCGAGAATAAGCGGAACACGTTTCCGGTTGTAATCCGCGCCAGTTCCGCTTCGTCTACGCCAATGGTCTCAGCCAATACCGCCGCCGTGTGGCGGACGAAGGACGGCTCGTTGCGCTTGCCGCGATGCGGTACGGGCGCGAGATAGGGCGCGTCGGTTTCCACTAGCAGACGGTCACGCGGCACGATGCGGGCGATGTCCCGCAATTCCTCGGAGTTCTTGAAGGTCAGGATGCCGGAGAAGGAGATATAGCCGCCGAGTTCGAGCCCGGTTTCGGCAAGCGCCCTGCCCGATGAGAAGCAATGCAGGATGAAGGGAAATGCCCCCTTCCCTGTTTCCTCCGTCAGGATATCAGCCATGTCCTCGTCGGCGCTGCGCGCGTGGATGACGAGCGGTAATCCCGTCTGCCGGGCCGCCTCGATATGGGCGCGGAAGCTCTTGGCCTGTATCTCGGGCGGCGCGTAATCATAGTGATAGTCGAGCCCCGCCTCTCCTATCGCCACCACCTTCGGATGCTGCGCGAATTGAATCAGCTCGTCAGCCATAACATCGGGTTCTTCATGCGCATTGTTGGGGTGCGTGCCGATGGAGCAATAGACTTCGTCATATTGCTCGGCGATGGCGCGGATCTGGTCGAAGCGCCTGACACGGGTGGAGATCGTCACCATGCGGCCCACGCCGGCATCGAGGGCGCGCTGGATGATCGCATCGCGCTCCTCGGCAAAGTCAGGAAAATCCAGATGGCAATGGCTGTCAATGAGCATTCGCCTCAGTCCTGCTTGTCGGGTTCCACATAGCGCGGGAAGACAGGCTGCGGCGCGGGCAGCGGTGAACCGCCGACAAGCGCGCCGCTTTCGATATCGGCGAAATTGCGCTTATCCTCGGACACGGCCAGGATGTCGAGCAGCTTTGCCGCGGATCCCGGAATAAAGGGCTGCGTCAGGATAGCGACACGGCGCAGCACTTCCGCCGTAACGTAGAGTACGGTTGCCATGCGGGCGGGATCGGTCTTGCGCAGCGCCCAGGGCTCCTGCGCCGCGAAATAGCGGTTCGCTTCGGCGACGACGGCGAAGATCGCCGCGAGCGCTTGATGCGGGGCCTGCTCGCCCATGGCTTTGCGCGCGGTTTCCAGCGCCGCATTGGCCTGGTCCAGTATCGCCTTGTCCGCGTCGGTGAATGCGCCCGGCTCCGGCACCTTGCCCTCGCAATTCTTGGCGATCATGGAGAGCGAGCGCTGCGCCAGATTGCCGAGATCATTGGCGAGATCGGCATTGGTGCGGTTGACGATGGCCTCATGGCTGTAGCTGCCATCCTGCCCGAACGGCACCTCGCGCAGGAAGAAATAGCGCACCGCATCGAGGCCGTAATGCTCGACCATGGTGAAGGGGTCGATCACATTGCCGACCGACTTCGACATCTTCTCACCGCGGTTAAAGAGGAAGCCATGGGCGAAGACGCGACGCGGCAGCTCGACGCCCGCCGACATCAGGAAGGCCGGCCAGTAGACGGCGTGGAAGCGGACGATATCCTTGCCGATGATGTGAACGGCAGGCCAGAAGCCGAATTTCTCCGCCTTGGTGTCGGGATAACCGATGGCGGTCAGATAGTTGGTGAGCGCGTCCACCCACACATACATCACGTGCTTTTCATCGCCGGGAACCGGAATGCCCCAGTCGAAGGTGGTGCGCGATATCGACAGATCCTTCAGGCCGGATTTGACGAAGGACACCACCTCATTGCGCCGCTCGGACGGCCCGACAAAATCCGGCTGGCTTTCATAGAGCGCCAGAAGCTTGTCCTGATATGCGGAAAGGCGGAAGAAATAGCTCTCCTCCTCCACCCATTCGACCGGCGTACCCTGCGGGCCGTAACGCACGCCATCCTCGCGGACGGTAGTTTCTTCTTCGCCGTAATAGGCTTCGTCGCGCACGGAGTACCAGCCGGAATAGCTGTCCTTGTAGATGTCGCCACTTGCTTCCATCGCCTTCCAGATCGCCTGCGAGGCGGCGTGGTGACGTTTTTCGGTGGTGCGGATGAAATCATCATTGGAGGCGTTCAGCGCCTGCGCCATGCGCTGGAATTCGCCCGCATTGCGGTCCGCCAGTTCACGGGGGGTAATGCCTTCCTTCTTGGCCGTCTGGAGCATCTTGATGCCATGCTCGTCGGTGCCGGTGAGGAAATGCACATCCTTGCCGTCCAGCCGCTGAAACCGGGCAAGCGCATCGGTGGCGATCAGCTCATACGCATGGCCGATATGCGGCTTGCCGTTCGGGTAGGAAATCGCAGTGGTGATATAGAATTTCTCGCGGCTCATGCGTGACCTGACTGACATATTTTCTGATGAGTGCGGTTGGAATAACGCATGTCGGCGAAGAATGCTACGGTTTCGGTCGAAATCATAATGTTATCAATTAACTGATACTGAACTCGCCATTACACAGAACAGGATTTTGACGTAGGAGGCAGATCGCGATAAAGGAAGTCGTCGCCTTTCACCTGAGGGCGTGGATCGAAACTGTGTTATGGTATGTCGGAATAGGTATTCTGGAAGAGGGGGATCGCCCCCCTTTTCCTATTCCGGCACCCCATTTTGAAACGCCCGGTGGGTCTTTTCCAGGAGGATCAGCACGGCCTGCTTGCGGTCGAGGTTGAAGGCCTGCGTTTCGGTGATCTCGCGGCGTATGCGGTCCCAGAAGGCGGACCAGGCATTAGCGGGCCGGACTGCCCCCTCCTCCGCGTGACGGCGGGCTTCCAAGGCGATGCGTTCCATTAGGTGATCGAGGAAGAGATCGTACTGGATTTCCGCCTCGCGCCCGCTCAAAGCGCCGGCCAGCGCCTGCGCCTGCGGCAGGTCGAACTGTTTTTTGCCAAGAATTGCGTCCGCAGTGCCGGCGATTTCGAGGCCGCCATGGGCGATGAGCAGCGCCGCCTTGCGTACGCTCCCCTCCGAGCGCTCGACGAGGGCGGATAGCCCCTGCGCTGCATCGAAACCGATGCCCGGCCCGATGGCGGCGAGGGCCTTTTCCATCGACGTATCGTCCAGCGGCTTGAACTGCAGCGTCTGGCAGCGGGAGCGGATGGTGGGCAGCAGACGTCCGGCGGAATGAGAAATCAGGATGAACAGCGCGCGGGCGGGCGGCTCCTCGAGCGTTTTCAAAAGCGCGTTCGCCGCATTGCGGTTCATGTCATCGGCGGGATCGACGATGACGATCCGCCACGCGCCGTCATGGGAGGTGCGGCCAAGGAAATGCGCCACCCGGCGAATTTCCTCGATGGTGATGCCTGTCTTGAATTTGCCGGTCTTCTGGTCGAGCGGGCGGTCGATATGGAGGATTGCGGGATGCATGCCTCCGGCGATCTGCCGATAGAGCGGACTTGAAAAATCCGGCGCGGCGATCTCCTCCGGGGCTTCGGCGCTGACGGGATATTTCAGCATATGCCCGGCGAGGTGAAAGGCCAGCGTCGCTTTGCCTACCCCGCGCGGCCCCTCGAACAGCAGTGCATGGTGCATCCTGCCGCTGCGATAGGTGCGGGCGAGAAAGGCGCTGATGTCCTCATGCCCGACGAGAAAGCCGTTCGCTGCCGGCGCGGGCACGCCGTCGATGGCGTCATGCGTTTCCTGCGCGTTGATCTCGCCGATCATGCGCCCTGCCCCCGGCTGGCAATCAGCCTGTCGACGATGGCGATGATCTCCGCGCTCACCTCATCTTCAGGTCGCGCGGCGTCGATGATCCTGCAGCGCTCCGGTTCCGCCGCCGCGATGGCGAGAAAAGCCTCGCGCCGCGCCTCATGACGTTCGAGCGTCTCCTTTTCGAAGCGGTCCGCAGTCTCCTCCCCCCGCCTTTTCATGGCGCGGGCGAGCCCATCCTTAGCCGGCAAATCGAGGATCAGCGTAAGGTCAGGCATGGCGCCGTCGATGGCCACGCGTTCCAGCATGCCGATAAGATCAGGATCGAGATCGCCGGTCACGCCCTGATAGACACGGCCCGAATCGATGAAACGGTCGCAGAGCACCGTCCTGCCGGCTTCGAGCGCGGGGCGGATCACCTGCTCCACATGGTCATTGCGCGCGGCGGCGAACAGCACCGCCTCCATGGCCGGGCCGAACGCCTCGGCCGCGCCGCTCAAGATGACATGCCGCACCGCCTCCGCGCCAGCGGAACCGCCGGGCTCGCGGGTGACGAGCGTCTCAATGCCCTCATCGGCAAGATGGGCGGCGAGACGCCTGATCTGGGTGGATTTCCCCGCCCCTTCCCCGCCTTCGAATGTGATGAACAGTCCTGCCACGCGCGTTTCCGGTGAATGATGATTGGTGAATGGTGAATAGGACATTTCCATTCGCTATTCACCCTTCACTCTTCAACTTTTTCAGAGAAACCGCCTGATCCACCCGGTCGCGAGTTCGACCGCCGCGTCGAGCGCCTTTTTGCTGATGCTGCCTTCCGGCACGGTTTCGGCGGCGAAGACGGGCCTTTCCTGAAGCAGCGTCTCGCCCATCCAGATTTTCAGCGTACCCACCTCTTTGCCCGCCTCGATGGGCGCCTTCAGCGGGCCGTTATAGACCACGCGGGCCTTGAGCGGCGGACGATCCTTCGAGGGCAGGAGAAGCTCGATCGCCTCTCCCGTGCGCAGTTTGACCGAGGAGCGCACGCCGCCGTAAACACTTGCCTCGCCCAAGGGATCGTTGGCCGGGAAGAGCAGCACATCCTCAAAATTGCTCATCCCCCATTCAACGAGCTTGCGGGCCTCCTCGGCGCGCTCCCTGTCACTGGCAAGGCCGCTCATGCCCAGAAACAGCCTGCGTCCGTTGCGCTCCGCCGATGCGATCAGCGCATAGCCGGAGCCTTGCGTATAGCCCGTGCCAAGCCCATCCGCGCCGATATCGAGCCGCAGCAGCGGATTGCGGTTACGCTGGGTGATGTTGTTCCAGGTGAAGCTTTCCTGCTGATAATATTTATAGAATTGCGGATAAGTGCGGTGGATATGGCGGGCGAGCGTCACCAGCTCGGCGATGGAAACCGTCTGCCCCGGCGCAGGCAGGCCCGTCGAATTAACGAAGGTCGATTTTTGCAGGCCCAGCGCCCTCGCCCGCTCCGTCATACGTTTGGCAAACTGCTCTTCGCTTCCCGCCATCCCCTCCGCCAGCACGATGCAGCCATCATTGGCCGACTGGACGATGACGCCCTGGATCAGATCCTCCACCCTTGGCGTCGATTTGATCTTGGCGAACATGGTGGACGTGCCCGACGGCGCGCCGCCCGTGCGCCAGGCATATTCGCTGACGGGGAAGGTTTGCTCTAGCGACAATTGTCCCTTGGACAGCGCGTCGAAGACGACTTCCATCGTCATCAGCTTCGCCAGCGAGGCTGGCGGAATGAGCGCGTCGGGGTTTTTGGATAGAAGGACCGTGCCGGTCTTGTCGTCGATCAGCAGGGCCTGCGGCGCCTTGGTTTCGATGGCGGCTGCGAAAGAAGCCGGCGGTGCGGCTATCGCTCCGATCAGAAGAACCAATGTGTACTTGACGGGAGCAATTCTTCCACGCTTGCGTTCAGATACCCCCCTCTGCCCTGCCGGGCATCTCCCCCTCATGGGGGGAGATTGGATGGGAGTTTCGCTTTCGCTAATCGCCAACGCCGCAGAATTAAGCGCCTTCATGGATGAAGGCCAATCTCCCCCCTTGAGGGGGAGATGTCCGGCAGGACAGAGGGGGGTACTGTCCCGCCAGCGCTTCCATTTCAATTTGAAATGCTCCAACGGCATGTCAGCCCCGCCTTGAGCAACCGCAGATCAGCCTCTATTCCGGCCGCACCACGAAAGCATCCGTCGCGCCCGCGGCCCAGGCGGCCTTGAGCAAGGCGTCGCTGCTTCCGGCAATCGTTATGCCGTAGAGCTCGCCATTTTCGGTCGGCACCTTCGTGCGCTCGACCTTGCCATAAGGAACAAGCGCGGCGGCAATGCGGTCGGCTTCGGCCTTATTGTTGAAGAAACCGGCGTCGATATATTCCGCGCCCCCGGAGGCGCTCGTCTCGACACCCAGCTTCTTCCAGGCGTCCGAGACTGCCGAAGGCGTGAGCACACTCGCATACGCATGGGCTTCGACGCTGTTGGCGGTGGCAACGCGCTCATCGGCATAGCCGGCAAGCGCCGCATTTCCATTGAGACCGCGCGCGTGGGCGATGCCGAAGAGAATGGCCGGCTTCTCGGTTACGATCGGTCCGATGGCCGGAAGCACCGGATCGCCCTCGCCCACGGCACCAGGCATTTGCGGCACAGGCGGCTGCAGACTGCTCCCGCTCGGCCCGGCCTCCCAGACCGCCGGCTGCGGCATTGCCGGATTCGTCATCATGTCCGGCATGGGACGGGCGCCGGGCAGCGGCGCGGTCGGCGTCGGGCCCGCCATGGCGATCATCACGCCGCTCGCCGGCTGGCCGATGGGATCGGAGCCGCTGCGGAACGATGCCAGCAGGAATTCGTCGTCGCGGCCTTCCAGCGGCGCGCGGCCGACATACTCCACCTTCACGTCAGCGGTGCCGTGATGCTTGTAATCGAGCATATCCGCGGCGCGCTGCGACAGGTCGATCACCCGGTCGCTCGCATAGGGACCGCGATCATTGACGCGGACGATGACGGAATTGCCATTGGCGAGGTTTGTGACGCGCGCATAGCTCGGCAAAGGCATGGTCGGATGCGCGGCGGAGAGATGGTTCATGTCATAGACTTCGCCATTGGCCGTCAGCCGGCCATGAAAGGCGGAACCATACCAGGAAGCCTTGCCGGTTCGCGTATAGCCCGGCTCCTCCTTAGGATAATACCACTTGCCCCGCACCTGATAGGGCTTGCCGATCTGATCACGCCCGCCGCCACGCGGCATCCTGGAGACGAAATTGGAGATGATGCGCGGACTTGCCTTCACGCCATATTCGGATTCGGCGAAAAATTCCTTCGGGCGGTGTTTTTTCGGCTTCGGTTCCGGCGAGGCGCAGGCGGCAAGGCAGGCGCCCAGAATGAAGACACCAGCCACGCGCAAATGATTGCGCCCCTTCCGGTATCCGCTCGATAAATTATTCTCAGCCGTCAATTGGCCGTCCCCGTCTTCCAACCCATTGCAATGACCCGCGTTTCTACGCAACGCTGCGACTGACGCGGCAATCGGTGGTCACAACCAGTCCCACCCGAAACTCTTGCCATCGATTCGTTGACACGACATTAAAAGAATGTGGCCCTGCGGTGACGAAACAGCGACATGAACCACTGGGCATAGTCTTGTCTGACCCGCGCCGCCTTGGCAAGACCCCGATACGAACACTTTCCCCAAACCATTGAAATAATTCGATTTCACGGATTATTGTGCTTTTTAATTCAAATTTATGAACCGAGTTTGTTTAAATGCGCGGTCAGTTGCGTCGTATATAAATAAAATCCAAGAAGGCCGTTCCACGCAAGAAGCGTGAGATCATCGTCAACAAGCCTCCCGGTTTGGCTTATCCAAGCCAGGAGGCTGTTGACGGCGCCTTCCGCAGCACGCTAAAGACCAATTATTCGGTAGCAAGAACGGTTGCAATCGGCGGAATGCCGAACGCTCGAATTCCTGAAAGCTAGCGAAACAGACAGTTGGAGGGGTGGCCGAGCGGTTTAAGGCACCGGTCTTGAAAACCGGCGTGGGCGCGAGTCCACCGTGGGTTCGAATCCCACCCCCTCCGCCATAGTCGTAGAGCGGGGGCTTCGTGAAGCGGCTCAATAATAGTAAGGCGCTGCCAATAATCGGGGGTTCGGAAGCGAGTGACGGACGAATTTGACGTCGTACTTAACGACGAAGGGAAGATTCATTGCTTTTTGACCAACGAGCCGCTTGAGCCTACACCTGAGGAGTTTGTTCGGCAGCGATATCTGCGCACTCTTCATTTTGAATATCGCTATCCGAAGAATGTAATGCGCCGCGAACTGCCGATCCGTCATGGATCCAAAGATATGCTGGATCGGCACGGCAACCCCATTCGGGCCGACATTGCTATTTATTATGACGCCGACGCCTGCGCAAACCGAGACCAGGGGCGCATACGGCTTCTCGTAGAGTGCAAGGCACCGACTAAAACAGAAGGGCACAATCAACTCGTCTCCTATACCTTTAATACGAGTGCAGAAGGCTGTGTTTGGTTTAACGGGTCCGGCAATAAGGACGAGGTGCTCTATTATCGACGGTTTTCTCAGCCGCAAAATGAACTCCGCACATGGATTGGAATACCTCGCTTTGGAGAAAGCTGGGATAGTCTAGGTCGTAGGCGGAAGTCAGAGCTTCTTCGCCCACGCGATATAAAGGGATTATTGCGGCGCAGCCATAACAGACTGCATGGCATGGGACATGACGGCGAGGAAGAAGACCTTACCATGGATATGGTGCGGATTATCCTGGCCAAAGCACAAGACGAGGAAGCGGGCTCTGACCTTCCTGAGTTCTACTGCACTCCGGAAGAATACAACAGCCCAGAGGGCCGAGACATCGTCGCGGGACGTATCGGAGCACTGTTTGATCAAATCAGGCGGAACAATCCCGGAATATTTTCAAATCACGAACGGATTACAGTTGGGCCTCAAGCGATCGCAGATGTCGTCGTTGAGTTGCAGGACTATCAGCTCCTGGCTGACTTCAATGCGGCTGACGATTGGGACATCATGGGGCAGGCCTATGAGCAATATACCTCAGTTTATTTGAAGAGACAGGCGGGACAGTTCTTCACCAATAGGTTCATTATAAATCTTTTGGTTGCAATGGTCGATCCTGCCTATGATGACGTTGTCCTGGATCCTGCGGGAGGGTCGGGCGGATTCCTAACCGGGACGATGCGGTACGTGCGGCGGAAAGTCGCCGAGGGTGAGGGCACGCCAACAGCTAAGCAGCGTCAGCTCGATCGCCATCGAAATAGCCTTTTCATGGTTGAGGTTCATAAGCGCCTAGTGAAGGTCGCCAAAACAGCGATGATTCTCAACGGCGATGGTCATGCCGGTATGACTGCTGGAAACAGTCTAGGAGACTATAGCGATTTCGACAAAACAATCATAGCGCGTGCCGGCAAGGGTGTGCCCCGTGTGATTCTAACCAATCCGCCATTCGCAGGTATCGGCGACGGAAGGGTAACCCACTCGGACGTGCTTAGGCGCTTTGAAACCGGAAAGCGTTGGGTAGAGCAGGACGGATCGTTTGTCCCCACGCAAGAGCTTGCGCCGGAGGGAACACCACCAGAACTGTTGTTTTTCGAGCGCTGCGTAGACTGGCTCGCTCCTGGGGGACATCTCGGCATTGTCATGCCGAAGAGCTTCTTAGACACAGCAACCTACAGGCCCGGACGAGAATTGCTCTTCCGCGAATGTCAGCTACTTGCCGTAATTAATTGCCATAAAAATACCTTTCAGCCGCACACTGGAGTTCGAACGTGCCTACTTGTTCTTCGGAAGAAAGAAGTGGGTGAGGTTTTAGAAGACTATCCGATATTCATGGCAATTTCTCGCAAGATCGGACAAGACAGTGAAGGTGTGCCTATTTTCAAGCGAGATGCAGCTAACAAACTCACGGAAGATATTGATCACGATCTCGATGAGATTTTGACCGCGTTTAAAGAGTTTAAGGTCGGTTCTATGGCGAATTCCGGCTATCACTTTGCAATTCGGCGTGGAGATATAGATACTCACCTTCGAATCAATCCGCAGATGTTCCTCCCCCACCTCAATGAAACGTTGGAAAAAGTTGCTGCGCTCGACGGGAAAGAAGGATGGACAGTTTCGACCATAGGAGAGCTAGAACCGGACATTAAAATTTTTAAAGGGCCCAGATTCAAGAGCGAAAACATTATTGTCGATGAAGCAGGGCCGACAACGGAATTTTATTATACCCCATCTGCGCTTCTCCAAGAGCGCAGCGAGAGTGTGAAGATAATTGACGTTGCACGAGCTAGCACGTCTCAACTGAGGACTATTGGCGCCATAAGAGTGAGGCGCGGGGATATTGTTATAACAAGGTCTGGCTCTATCGGGCGCATCAGCTACATCACCCGGAAATACGATGGCGCAATCGTCAGCGATGATCTAATCCGTGTCCGAATCGGCGATGAACGTTTACGTCACTATGTGTTTGGTTTTCTCCAGACGAAGTACGCTCAGGACCAGATGCTCCGGAATGAATACGGTGCTGTTCAGCAACATTTAGAACCGGATCATATTCGTAATATGTTGGTCCCGATTCCCGATGATCCTGAACGCCTTGCGCATTTCTCAGCCTCGGTTGCCCAGTCGATCGCCACGCGCGAGCAGTTGGAGCAAGAGAATGCAGCCGCAGTCGAAGGGCTGTCTAGTGCTCTTTTGGCGGCGACGGCCATAGAGGAAACATTTGTGGCTGCTGATTAGCAGTCTGCCATCGAAACGGGGCGATCAGGGACCGAGCAGAAAAGGCGGCTCCGTGAAGCCGCCTTATCACCACTGATATCCCTACCCGTCAGCTATAGGGCGAGTAGCATTGGCGCCGAGGGCCGTTATAGGGCTGGTAGGTGTTGTCATAAGCCCGGTAGGACCGGTATCTGGCCGAACACCAAGCGACATGGTTATTGGCATAGCTTGGAACCACGCGCGTCGGCTGGTTGGCGATGGCGCCGCCTATGGCTGCGCCGAGGCCGAAGGCCGCGAGCGGATACCACCACCCGTCATTATAACGCCTGTAGCCGGGCCGGTAATAACGGTAGCCGCGATAGCCGCGCCAATAGCCGGAACGGTATCCCCGATGCCAGCCATGACGATATCCCGGACGAGGGCCGTGACGCCAGCCCGGGCGGCCATGCCAACCCCTGCGGTCGCGCCAATGATGCCGGCCGTGGCGCCATTCACGATGCTGAACCTCAACAACTTTCGAAGCCGGCTCGACCTCTACCGCCCGAAGCGGCGCCGCGCTTGCGGGAACGATGGATGTGAGGGCGACGGCAAGCCCGAGTATAACGCTGCAAATTGCCGATAAGAACCTTTTCATGGACACCTCTCCTAATTGAAGCGAATCTCCGTCAGGCCAGACTGATGCGATATTGATGAATGCACAATGAATGCAGATCGCGGCGCGATCTATATTACAATTAGGCGAAAAATTTTATTGAACACTCGGGTGCCGTTAAATAAGAACAGAATTAATGACTGCCTGTCGCAAAACGTGATCTTGCGCCATGCAACCGCCGTCGTGTTTGCAGGTTAATAGGCGATTTACCTACTTTAAGGCGGAGGCACGATCATGCGGTTTCATGAAGAGCACAGGCGCGATGCCGTTTCGGCGCTTACACGCGCACAGCGGGAGGCGGAGGAAGATTTCCATAGGGCGACGTGCCATAAGCGCCTGCCCGATGATGTTCTTGGCGGCCTTACCGGACGCTGCACCACGGAAATGGCGCCGCAGAATTATCTGGTTTCGGAAGATTTCAACCTGACGGTCCATCACCGCCGCAAGCGCTTCAGTTTCTGGCGGCGGATGGTGCAGAAGCATCCGGGCGCGGTTTAACACATTATCAGATCCGCCTGCCCGCCTCGTCGAAGAGGTGGAGGTCAGCAGCGCTGGCGCCCACGCGGATCTTTGCGCCGGGCTGCATCACCGTCTTGCCGGGAACACGAATAACGAGCTGTGTCTTGCCGGTCTCGCCATGGATATAGCTCTCCGCGCCGATGGGCTCGGTGGCGCGGACAGTGGTTTCGAATAGGACGTCTGGCTTCCCGTCATCCACAACGAACAGATTCTCCGGCCGGATGCCGAGCGTGACGCTGTTTGCCGGTAGGGACAGACTGCCCACCGGCGTGCCGTTGGCAAGTGTCGCCTGCCCTTCCCCGCGTCTCAGCGGCAGAAGGTTCATGGGCGGTGCGCCGATGAAGCTGGCGACGAACAGGCTCGCCGGTTTTTCATAGACGTCGAGCGGCGCGCCGATCTGCTCGATCTGGCCGCCATTCATCACCACCAGAATATCGGCGAGCGTCATCGCCTCCAATTGGTCATGGGTGACATAAACGCTGGTGACGCCCAGCGAGCGTTGCAGATTGCGGATCTCCACGCGCATCTGGCCGCGCAGCTTGGCGTCAAGATTGGACAGCGGCTCGTCGAACAGGAATACTTTCGGATTGCGCACGATGGCGCGGCCCATGGCGACGCGCTGGCGCTGGCCGCCCGAGAGCTCGCGCGGGCGGCGCTGCAGCAGGTGCGCCAATTCCAGCGTCGCTGCCGCCTCACGCACCCGGCGGTCAATCTCCGGCTTCGCCATGCGTCGATTGCGCAGGCCATAGGCCATGTTGTCATAGACGCTCATATGCGGATAGAGCGCGTAGTTCTGGAACACCATGGCGATGTCGCGCTCGGCCGGGCCGAGATCGTTGACCTTGCGCCCATCGATGGCGATTTCGCCTTCGGTGATGGATTCGAGCCCGGCGATCATGCGCAGAAGCGTGGACTTGCCGCAGCCGGACGGTCCGACGAGCACACAGAGCGCGCCGTCCTCAATCGCGAGGTTGACGTTTTTCACGGCTTCCACGCCGCCGGCATAGATCTTGCGGACTTGTCTCAGATCGACGGGCGCCATTTATTTCTCCATTTCGACGAGGCCGCGAACGAACCAGCGCTGCATGAGCAGGACGACGAGGATCGGCGGCAGGATGGCGAGGATCGATGTCGCCATCACCAGATGCCATTGCGTATCGGCATCGGCGAAGGAAATCATCTTCCTGAGGCCGATGACGATGGTGTTCATGTCGTTGCGGTTGGTGACGAGCAACGGCCAGAGATATTGCGTCCAGCCATAGATGAACTGGATGACGAACAGCGCGGCGATATTGGTTTTCGACAGCGGCAGCAGGATATCCCTAAGGAAGCGCCACGGCCCTGCCCCATCCACCCGCGCCGCCTCGACAAGCTCGCCCGGAATGGTCATGAAGAACTGCCGGAAGAGCAGCGTCGCCGTGGCCGAGGCCATCAGCGGCAGGGTCAGCCCGGCATAGGTATCGATCAGGCCGAAATCGACCATCACCTTATAGGTCGGCAGGATGCGCACCTCGACCGGCAGCATCAGCGTGATGAAGATGAGCCAGAAGAAGGTCATGCGCAGCGGAAAGCGGAAAAACACCACCGCATAGGCCGACAGAATGGAGATGACAATCTTGCCGACGGCGATGAGCACGGCGACGACTGTGCTGTTCCAGAGCATCTGCCACACGCCGACGCCGCCCATGCGGATGGAACCGCCGAAGAGCGCGTCCGTATAGTTTTTCAGAAACTCGCCGCCCGGCAGCAGCGGCAGCGGTGGGCGCAGGATGGTCTGCAGCGAATGGGTCGAAGCGACGAAGGTGTAGTAGATCGGAAAGGCGACGACAAAGACGCCGATGAGCAGGACGGCATGGGCGAGGATGCGGCGTGAGGTGCGGTTTTCGATCATCTGGTTTCCCTCACCCATAATGCACGCGGCGTTCGACATAGCGGAACTGGATGGCCGTCAGCCCGATGACGATGACCATCAGGATCACCGACTGCGCGGCAGAGTCGCCCAGGATCAGATTGACGAAGCCGTCATTATAGACCTTGTAAACCAGCGTTTCGGTCGCCTTGCCCGGCCCGCCGCCGGTCACCGCATGGATGATGCCGAACGTGTCGAAAAAGGCGTAGACGGTGTTGATGACGAGGAGGAAGAAACTCGTCGGCGCCAGCAGCGGAAAGACGATGGTCCAGAAGCGCTTCGTCTCCCCTGCCCCGTCAATGGCCGCCGCCTCGGTCAGTGATCTCGGGATCGCCTGGAGCCCAGCCACGAAGAACAGGAAATTATAGCTGATCTGCTTCCACGCCGCCGCTGCGACGACGAGGATCATCGCCTGCGGACCGTTGAGTAACGGGTCCCAATCGAGTCCGAGCTTGCGCAGCATCACGGCGATGGTGCCGATGGACGGATTGAACAGGAAAAGGAACAGCATTCCGGCTATGGCCGGCGCGACCGCATAGGGCCAGATCAGGAGCGTGCGATAAAGCCCGCGCCCGCGCACCACCTTATCGGCCATGACGGCGAGGTAGAGCGCCGGGATCATCGCCAGCGCCGCGGTGGCGACGGAAAAGATGACTGTAACTTGAAGGGCGTGAAGATAATTTGGGTCGGAGAGAACCCGCTCGAAATTGGCAAACCCGACAAACTGCGTCGAAAGCCCGAACGGGTCTTCCCGCAGCACAGACTGATACATCGCCTGCAATGCTGGCCAATAGAAGAAGATAGCGGTTATCGCAAGCTGCGGCGCGAGCAGAAGGTATGGCAGGAGTTTGTTGGGAAAGATCGCGCGGGGCATTCATGGTCCTCGACGGTTATCTTCTCCTTCCCCCTTGCGGGGAAGGTGCCCGCGTTAGCGAGCGGATGGGGGTGGTGACGGATGCGCTTGCTTTGAAGACCGTCGCGCAAACGTCTCCACCCCACCCGACCCTTCGGCCACCCTCCCCGCAAGGGGGAGGGAAGGCGCTCACACAGGCTATCGCATTACTTCCCCAGCGCCTGCTTGATCGCGGCATTCCCGCGCGAAACCGCATTGTCCAGCGCCTGCTGCGCGGTCTGCTGGCCAGCGAGCATCTTTTCGAACTCTTCGTTCTCGATGTCGCGCACCTGCGGCAGGTTGACGAGGCGGACGCCCTTGGAGTTCTCGGTCGGCGCCTTGCCCATCATCTGGAGGATCGGCGTTTCGCGGCCGGGGTTCTTCTCGTAGAAGCCGGACTTCTTGGTTTCCTCATAGGCCGTCATCGTCACCGGCAGATAGCCCGAGACCTGATGCAGGCGCGCCTGGATTTCCGGCTTGGAGAGGAATTGGAAGAAAGCGGCGACGCCCTTGTACTTCTCGTCCGATTTTCCGGCGAAGACCCAGAGGCTCGCGCCGCCCGGAATGGTGTTCTGCGGCGCGCCCTGAGCGTCCGAATCATAGGGCAGCTGGCCGATGCCGTAATTCATGCCCGACTTGACGATATCGCCGAGGCCGCCCGAGGACTCGGTCAGGATGCCGCACTCACCGGCGAGGAATATCTGCTTGGCTTCCGAAACGCGGCCGCCATAGCGGAACACGCCATCCTTGGCGAGGTCGGCGATTGCCTGAAAGTGCTTCACGAAGATGGGCTTGTTGATCTCAAGCTCAACATCGAGCCCGGCAACCCCATTCTCCTTAGTGCCATAGGGAACATTGTTCCAGGCGGCGAAATTTTCGAGATGAATCCAGGTGAGCCAGGTCGAGGTGTAACCGCAGGGCGCAGCGCCCGAGGTCTTTATCTTGCGCGCCGCTTCCCAGACCTCGTTCCAGGTCTTGGGCGGGTTGTTCACGTCGAGCCCGGCCTTCTGGAATATGTCCTTGTTGTAATAGAGGATCGGCGAGGAGCTGTTATAGGGAAAAGACAGCATGGTGCCATCAGGCTTCGAATAATAGGCGACGATACCAGGCAGGTACTGGCTCTTGTCGAAGGTGCCGCCGCCTTCCGCAAGCACTTCCGCCACGGGCTTGATCGCGCCCTCTGCGCCCATCATGACGCCGGTTCCGGCATCGAAAATCTGGATGATATCCGGCGCCTGTTTAGCGCGGAACGCGGCAATGCCGGCATTGAGCGTTTCCGGATAGGTGCCCTTGAAGGACGGGACGACCTTATATTCGCTCTGGCTTTCGTTGAATTCCTTCGAAAGCGTCTCGACCACTTCGTTGTTGGCGCCGGTCATGGCGTGCCACCAGCTGATTTCGGTGACGGCGAAGGAGGATGTCGTGGACATCAGAGTCACAGCGGCGGCGAGGCCGATGGAAAATCCCTTGGCTTTCATGAGTAGTTCTCCCTGTCATGCCCGCGTCTGATCGCGCCGGCTTGAGGGCAGTATCGGTTTTATGTGACAGTCAGACAACCGCAATTTTGCAGTTTTGTGAACAATCGGGAGGGGCGACACCTCGCGAGAGGCTGCATTTTCTGCTTTAAAGATGAGAGAAAGTTTCATATATATGTTTTTCAGAAGAGTTCTAAACTAGGTCCGGTTCGGCGGTTCGCCGCAGGCCCGCAAGAACAAGGAATTCACGCCATGCGCCTCACCCGCCAGACCAATTATGCGATCCGGATGCTGATGTACTGCGCGGCCAATGAGGGCCGGCTGAGTCGTGTACCCGACATCGCCAGGGCCTATTCGGTCTCTGAGCTGTTCCTTTTCAAGATTCTGCAGCCGCTCGTGGAAAACGGCCTGGTCGAGACGGTGCGCGGCCGCAATGGCGGCGTGCGGCTTGGGCGTCCGGCCAATACGATCACGATTTTCGACGTGGTGCGCGTGACGGAGGAGAGCTTCGCCATGGCCGAATGCTTCGAAGTCGATGGCGGCGCGGAATGCCCGCTGGTCGATAGCTGCGCGCTCAACTCGGCGCTGCGCGAAGCGCTTGGGGCGTTCTTCGAGGTGCTGGCGAAATATTCGATCGCCGATCTGGTAAAGGCGCGGCCGAATGTTCGGTCCTTGCTGGGGCTGGAGGAATTGCAGCAGCTGGCGGCGGGATGATTTGGCCAATAGGCATCCCGCGGGCCGTCATTCTCGGGCTTGTCCCGAGAATCTGCCATAAAAACAGGGTAAACCACCACCGTCCTGACAGATTATGCCTCGGCAGATTCTCAGGACAAGCCCGAGAATGACGGCAGAACGAAGCGCGTCGTTCTCCCCAGCCCTCTAAGCGGCCGATTGCGGCAGCACGAATGGTGTGCCACCCGAAGGACTGACGCCAACCCGCAACGCGCATTCATAAACGCGCAGGATGCGGTCGTCGCAGAGCATATCTCTCGCGCTCCCTGCCCCGTCCACCTTCCCGCGATGCATCATGACCACCTTGTCCGCGAACATCGCGGTCAAGTTCAGGTCGTGCAGGATAGCGATGACGCCCCCGCCTCGCTCTGCGAAGCTTTTGGCGATGCGCATGATGATGAGCTGGTGCTTGATGTCGAGGCTCGACACAGGCTCGTCAAGAAAGAGATAGCGCGGCTCGCCGTTCAGGACCGGTTCCCATATCTGGCAGAGGACACGGGCAAGCTGCACGCGCTGCTGTTCCCCGCCCGAAAGCTCCTGATAAAACCGTCCGGAAAAACCCTCCAGATCGACCAGGGCGAGCGCGCGGTCCGGCAGGGCTTCGATGTCGTGTGTGCTCGCCCCGGAATAGCCGCTGGTGAGGCCGAGGCGGACGATCTCGCGCACCGTATAGGGAAAGGAGAGCGAGGTCGCCTGTGGCAGCACGGCGCGCATGCTCGCCATCTGCCAGGGTTTCAGCGTCCCAAACGGCTTGCCGTTGATGGAGGCGTTTCCGGTGAATGGCAGATCGCCGGAGAGCGCGCGCAGCAGCGTTGTCTTGCCCGATCCGTTCGGCCCGACAATGGCGGTCAGTTCGCCGGGGCGCGCTTGAAAATCGACATTCTCGATGATCCGCTTGCGACCGATGGCGACGCAGAGACTTTTGGCTTCGATCATGGCTGCCTCAGAGATCGACGATTCCGCGCCGGCGCAGCAGAATCCAGAGGAAGAAGGGAGCGCCGGCCAGCGCGGTGACGATGCCGATCGGCAGCTCCGCCGGGGCGACGATGGTACGGCTCACCGCATCGGCAAGGAGCAGCAGAATCGCGCCCAGCAGCGCAGATGCGGCAAGCAGGTAGCGGTGATCGGGGCCGATGACCAGACGCAGCAGATGCGGCACGATAATGCCGACGAAACCGATGCCCCCGCTCACCGCGACGGCCGCGCCGACCGCGGCAGCAACGGTGACGATGGCGACATTCTTCAGCCGTTGCACGGGAATGCCCAGATGGTGGGCCGAAGCCTCGCCCAGCGCCAGCCCGTTGAGGCCGCGCGCCAGAAATGGTGCTGCAATAAGCGACAATGCGATGATCGGGCCGGAGGCCGCGATCTTGGTCCAGGTCGCACCGGCCAGCGAACCCATCTGCCAGAAGGTGATATCACGCAATTGCCGGTCGTCGGCGATGTAGATGAGCGCGCCGCTCAGCGCCACCCCCAGCGCAGCCAAGGCAATTCCGGCCAGCAGCATGGTAGCGACGGATGTCTGGCCACGGCGTGTGGCGATGCCGTAAAGGAGGAAGGTGGTGACCAGGCTGCTGAGGAATGCCATCAGTGGCAGCGTATAAATGCCCAGAACCGCTGCGACGGGGGCGAGAACCGTGCCGCCGAAAATGATGCTGGCTATGGCTCCGACGCTTGCGCCCGAGGAAACCCCGACGAGGCCGGGGTCGGCCAGCGGATTGCGGAAAAGCCCCTGCATGACCGCCCCGGAAACGGCCAGGGCTGAACCGATCAGCACACCCATGAGAATGCGCGGCAGGCGGATGTCGAGCACAATGATGCGGTCGCGCTGCGGGATTTCCTGTGCGGAGAGCCAGTGCGTCACCACGCTCCACGCCGATGCGTCGGACGCGCCGGCGGTGAGGCTGAACAGCATGGTGGCGACGAGCAGAATGGTGAGCAGGACGATGCCGACGCGGGCGGTGTGAGAGCGGTCGCCATGCCCACGCTCTGCTTCATAGACATATGTCCCGGTAAATTCCGTTCTTTTCAGCATGGCGGGACAGTACCCTCCTCTGCCCTGCCGGGCATCTCCCCCTCAAGGGGGGAGATGGGCCGACAACGCTGGCGGTGTCTACCCTGCAACGATTGCGATGGGTGCCAGGCATTCGTGGAGGCGTAATCTCCCCCCTTGAGATGGAGATGCCCGGCAGGGCAGAGGGGGGTATCTGGGCTGAGCATTTTCATTTTCACGCAATGCTTCAATGCGCCGCAGCGTCGCCGTAAAGCGCGACCGACAGATCATGCGCCGCCTTGGCGGTACGCGGACCGAAGCCCAGGAGATAAAGCGCCTCCATGCGGATGAGCTTCCGGTTTGCCGCCGCTGGAGTGCCGGCGAAGGCGGGACTGGCGAAAACCTCATCGTCGCCGGCGGCGTGGTTGCCGGTGCGGTCCATCATCAAGACCACATCGGGCGCCGCCTTGCCGACCGCCTCGTCGTTCAACTGCTTGTACCCCTCGAAACCCTCGACGGCATTCACGCCGCCGGCGAGCTTGATGATGCCGTCGGCGGCGGTGTTCTTGCCCGCTGCCAGAATACGGTCGCCCTGCATCGACAGGATGAAGAGCACGCGCTTGCGTTCCTTGATGCCGGAAGCGTTCTTTTCCGCCGCCGCCAGTTCCCTGTCCACCGAGACGGCGAGCTTGTCCGCCTTCTCCTCGACATTAAGCGCCCTGCCGACGGCCTTGATCTTTTCGACCACGCCTTCATGCGTATAGCGGTCCGGTACGGTCACCAGCGGTACGGATGCCTTTTTCAACACATCCAGCGCCTCGCGCGGCCCGCTACCCTCGATCATGAGAATGCCGGTCGGGTTGACCGAAAGGACGCCTTCCGGCGAGAGCGCACGCATATAGCCGACATCGGGCAGTTTCAGCGCCTCCTCCGGATAAAGGCTGGTGGAATCGCGCGCGACGAGGCGCTTTTCCTCGCCCAGCGCATAGACGATCTCGGTCAGTGCCCCGCCGATGGAGACGATCCGGGAGATGTCGGCGAAGCTTGCCTGCTCCTCGGCCAGCGCGGGGCCGCCAGCCGAAGAGGACGCAACAAGGAGAATGGCGAAGAAGCGGCGCAACGCCTTGGTCATGCTGGTTTCCTCACGCCGCCGTCGATTGCGCCACGCGCGGCAGGCTCTCGATGAGCGTGCGCCAATCGGTTCGCTCGGCTTCGCCCTCGTGCCGCTGGCCGAAGAACTGGATAATCAGTTCGCCGTTCACGTCATAGGCCTCGAGCGACGTGACATGACCGTCCTTGGTCGGCTTGCGCACGCCCCAGACCTCATGAATATGGTCGGTGCGCAGGTGCAAGTGGAAGGTCGGGTCCATCACATTGAGCCACGGTCCCATGGGCTTCAACTCATGGATCGGCCCGGAATGGATCTGAATGCAGCCGCGATTGCCTACAAAGCACATGATCGGCTGTCCGCTTTCGGCGGCCTTGCCCATCATCTCGGCGACGGCCTCGGTCCCGAGTTCCCAGGCATAGTCCTCGCCGACCACCTTTACCGCCTGATGCCGGTTCAGCTTGAAATCCTTGAGGATGCCGACGAACTGATGCACATCGGTCATCTGGCTCCAGCGGCTGCGGAAGTCGTCGCGATTGAGCTCTTCGACATTGGCATATTCCTTCGCGCCATAGGCCACCGTCTCGATGCTGCGCGACTGGTCGTCGGAACGCATGGATTCAACCAGCGCAAAATAGGCATTGAGGTCGGAGGCCGGGCGCAGATGGATTTTGTGAACCGCCTCGCCGGATTTATCGAAGAATTGCAGGCTGCGGCGCACGTCCTCGCCATCGCGCTTCTCGACCGCGAAGCCATGCGCCCACACCTTCGGGAAGATACGCAGGTCGATATCCTTGCCGAGCGTCAGCGCAGCATGCTCGCCGCGATGGATATTTTCATAGACGCCGATCTTTTCATGCACCGCGCTCTCATTGCGCGTCAGCGCCATCACCTCGCCGACCGCCTCGATGCCGGAAAGCAGCGCATCGACATCGGCGCGAAGGCGAATGACGCCGTCGCCGCATTGCGCGGCCACATAGTCCGCCTCGGAAATGTTGAGCAGCTGGGCGAAATCGCGTTCGCGCATCTTCGGGTTCTCGGCGCGGGCGCGCAGAATCTCCTCGGGAGAAGGCTTCGTGTGGGTAGAAGGCTGAGAATTTTCGGTCATGTCGATTGCCTATTTATTCAGGATGAGTTTGCCTTGCCGGGTGATCTTGAGCCGGTAGAGAGAGCCGGCGTGCTCGATCCCCACCTCGGTGGAGCCTTCGAAAAGCTCGCTGCTGCCATAGGTTTTCAGGGGATGCAGCGGTTTGCGGCCGGAAGACGCGCCGGGCGATCCGGCGGACGCCCCTGCCCCTTGCGGTGCCTTCATGTCGATGAAACTGCGGCTGTTCATTCTCGCGTCCCCTATTTCCGGAAGGCTCGGCACAATACCCCCGCGCCGAGCCTATTCTTGATAGAAATTATCATGTTTTTAGCGCCGTGCAATAGCGGAGTATGATACTCAACTTATCAGCACAGGCACCCGACCCTTCGGGCCACCCTCCCCGCAAGGGGGAGGGCAAGGGTGCCTTAGAACCGCTGCGTCAGGGAGATTTTGAAGGTGCGGCCGGGCTCGGTGTAGTAATCCTTCGCTAAAGTGGTGCTGTCCGGTATGTCGAGTGCGTTCCAGTACTTCTTGTCGAAGAGATTGTAGACACCCGCCTGCACCCGGAGACCCTTGAACTCCTTCGGCTCCCACCAGCCGGTAACATCGACGGTCGCGTAACCAGGGGTCTTGTTATAGTCGGACTCAGGGTTCTCAACCTTGTCCCGCTTGGCAACTGCTGTCAGCGCGATGTCGGTGCCCCAGTTGTCGGTCGCATAGCCGAGACCGACCACGCCCTTGAGCGCCGGAACGGAGTTCAGATATACATCCTCGTCTGTATCTTTGCCCTGCGCGAAGGCAATTCCGCCCCAAGTCTTCCAGCCATTGCCGAAGGCGTAATGGCCCTTGGCTTCGATACCGTAAATCTGCACATGGGCGCGGTTGACATATTTGGTAATGCCCATCGGGAACATGCCGGGAGGCACGCCTGCCTCGGAGGCAGTCATGCTGACGGTATCGATGAAATTCTTATAGTAATTGTTGTAGATGCTGACCGATCCGCCGATCTGGTCGTCGCCAAGCTTCGCGCCGATTTCAAAACCATTGCTCGTTTCAGGTTTCAAGTCCGGATTGCCAATGTTGAGATAGGTGCCGGGAGCGCCATAGCTCATATAGAGCTCCGTCGAAGACGGCGCGCGGAAGGCCTGCGCCCATTGCGCATAGAGCGTGACGTTCTCCGCCGCGTCCCATTCGGCCCGCAGCTTGGGAGAAAATTTCGAGTCGCTTGAATCGGCCGGATACCCTGTGAAACTTGGGTTCTTTTCATAAAGCGGCGTTTCCTGCGGCTCCCGCTCATACCAGTCGAAGCGCAGCCCCGGCGTGATGCGCAGCCGGTTGTCGTAAAGCGCGATCTGGTCTTCCACGAACAGGCCGAGGGTGCCGCCGTCCACTTCAGGCATATCAGCCTGATTGGTATGCAGAAACGCGCAGCCGAATGGCGGCCTGGGGGTGGCATCGCAATTGTCCTCACCGAACGCCGCCTGCTTGACCGTGCTTAGATAGCCATCCATGCCAAACTTGAAGGTGTGGGTGTAGCCGCGGAGTTCCACTTCCTTCTGGCCGATCAGGTTGATGCCCAAATCGGTTTCCTGGATGGTGTTGTCGCGACTGTAATTGCCGACGGGCGCGGACCTTCGTATAGCGCGCGTATCGTCTCCCAATTCCTGTCGCTGCCAGTAGAGGATCGCCGACGCTTGGTCGAGCCACGCATCGCCCGTGCCGTCATAATCATAGGTGGCGGATATGCGCTCGCGCTTGCGGGTGTTGTTTTCCCAGAACGTCCCGGGCTCATAGGTGGGCGAAGCCGTGAGCTGATGAATATCCTCATCCTGATAAAACCGTTCCGCAGCTATCCCGAACCGATGCCCGCCGTCGACGTGCTGGTTCAACTTGAACAGTAGATTGTTCTGGTCGTACTCGGCCGGGTTCTTCTCGGTGCGGGTCGTGCCGAAACCGCCGATATCGCCCATGTTCTCGCGTTCCTTGCCGGCGCGGTAGCCGCCCTGGAACAGGACATAGGTGTTGTTCGCCCGCGCGGCGAAGGCCTGGTTGACGCTCCAGCTCCGGTCGGAACTGTCAAAGGAACCCTTGGTGATGCTGCCCCAGTTCTTGCCCTCGGTGATGAGGTCCTCGGGGTTCAGCGTCCGTAGCGCGACGACGCCGCCCAGCGCGCCGGAGCCGAACAGGCTGGAATCCGCACCCTGGATAATATCGAGCGTCGAGAGGGTGTCGAAATCGACGGTGGACAAGCCGCCCTTCACGCCGCGCGCGCCATCATCGAGCCAGGGAATGCGGATGCCGTCCACCGTCGTCAGCACGCGGTTGTCGCCGAGACCGCGAATGTTGATGCTGTCGCTGGTGCGGTTGTAATTAATGCCGGGATCGAGGCGGGCGATATCGTCGATGCGGTCGACCTGGCGCTCCTGCATCTCTTTCGCCGTCACCCGCTCGGTCAGCACGGTGGGCGCGTCGATAGCGGTCTTCTTCGCCTTGCCTTCCACGACAATCGGCTTCAGCTCGACCGCATCCTTGTCTTTCGCCTCTTGTGCCACCGCCATCGAGGCGTTGAGCGCGCCCAATGCCGCGCAACCGAGCCAGAATTTCTTTGAAAGCTTGTGCATAGCCCCACCCGCATGAAAATCACGAAAATGATGTTGGCTGGCGCAGGCGCAACGGCCTTGGGCTGGCTATGTGAAGCCGACGTACAAAATATGATTTTTTTCGTCAAGATAATTGTTGCGGCTCAAACAGCTTTGAATTAGCTTTTCGGTATCCAAGGGTTTTGACAGGGGGATAGAGATGCAGCACCCGATGAAGACAGGCCGACTTCTGACCGCGGTTTTGGCTTTTTCTTTTGGTGCTGCCGGGCAGGCGCTGGCCGAGGATACGGCCCCGGCGCCTGCCCAAAATTCAGCGCCCGGGCTCAATCTGGAGCTCAATGCGCTCGATCCGTCCGAAAAGGGTTGCCGGTTGACCTTTGTCGCCACCAACGGGCTGAACGTGCAGTTGGACAAGGTGACGTACGAGATGGTGCTGTTCAACGCCGAACAGCGGGTCGAGCGCCTTACCCTCCTTGATTTCAAGACACTGCCCGCGGGCAAGACCAAAGTGCGCCGCTTCGACCTCGCCAATATCAAATGCGACGCCATCAGCCGTATTCTCATCAACGATGCGACGGAATGCACGGGCGAAGGCGTGGCCGCCGATGCCTGCATCAAGCAGCTGAAGACGGAGTCCAAATCGTCAGTGCGATTTGGCATCTAGCGCCAGCCCAGGGCGCCAATCGCGAAATTGTGATGATTTGCCGCACCGGGCGGATTTTGCCCTCCCCGGTGCGGTCCAGGGCAAATTTCTCTTTAAAGCTGGGCGCTTCGCTCAAGTTTAGAATTCTTCTAACTTATTGATTTCCGGTGTCATTTAAGAACATGTCATTTGACATCTCCGCCGGTTCTCCCCCATATGAGGGTGCGCTTGTTGATCAAGCACCTTTGATGTCTGGGCCTTTAACCCTTTCGATTGGAGGAACCTGTGACCGGTTCAGCATGGCCGCACACTATTGCGGCACCCGTTTTCTGGAATAGTTTAGGACGTTCCGCGTCGGCGGCTCGCTTTTATAAGGGCGCCCCGATATCGGATACTTGCTGCACCGGCGATAATTCTTCCAATCATTTCAACAACATCGGAGGCTTTGCTCTCTGATGCTTGTTTGCCATTGCAATATTATTACTCAGAAAGAAATCGAGGAGACGATCATCTCGCTTCTCGATGAAGATTGCTGGCAGCTTATAGTGCCGGCCAAGGTCTATCATGCCATGAGCAAGCGCGGCCGCTGCTGCGGATGCTTCCCAAACGTCGTCGAAACGATCATAAGGGTGACCGAAGAGTATCATCTTCGGCACGACCAGAACGACAGCAAAGTCATATCGTTCATCGATCGTGTTCGTTCGCTACGACAAACGTACGGGAGCATGCAGCATGAAAGGCGACATAAAGGTCATCGAGCGGCTTAACGAGGCACTGTTCCTCGAACTGGGCGCCGTAAACCAGTATTGGGTGCACTACCGCCTTCTCGAAGACTGGGGCTACAAGCGCCTCGCCAACAAGGAGCGTGCCGAATCCATCGAGGAAATGCACCACGCCGACCGCATCATCGAGCGCATCATTTTCCTCGAAGGCCATCCGAACCTACAGACCGTCGCGCCTCTGCGCATCGGCCAGAACGTGAAGGAAGTGCTCGAGGCCGATCTCGCCGGCGAATACGACGCCCGCACCTCCTACAAGAAGTCCCGCGAGATTTGCGACCAGCTTGGCGATTACGTGACCAAGCAGCTTTTCGACGAGCTGCTGAAGGACGAGGAAGGCCATATCGACTTCCTCGAAACCCAGCTCGAACTGCTCGCCAAGATCGGCGAGGAGCGCTACGGCCTGCTCAATGCGGCACCGGCGGATTCGGCGGAGTAAGTTCGCCCCTCCTTCCCCCTTGCGGGGATTGAGGAGCGTTCGGCCCAAGGCCGAGGAAAAGCCAATGATTTGGCTTTTCCAGCGACGAAACTCGCGGTAGCGGGCGGATGGGGTGGCGACGTTGCGCTTTTGTTGAAGAACGTAGCGCGCGCGTCACCATCCCCACCCGACCCGTCGGGCCACCCTCCCCGCAAGGGGGAGGGAAGGCGCGAGCCCGGCCTGCGCCTCTACAGGCATTTACGAAACACCCCCCTTTGTGCTAATGCGCGCCGTTTTCTGAAATCAGGACCCAATTCATGAACGCTCCGCGCGTCAGCTTCGTCTCTCTCGGCTGCCCGAAGGCACTGGTCGATTCCGAACGCATCATCACCAGCCTCCGCTCGGAAGGCTATGAGATTTCGCGCAAGCATGACGGCGCGGATCTTGTGATCGTCAATACGTGCGGCTTTCTCGATTCGGCGCGCGACGAGTCGCTGCAGGCCATCGGCCAGGCGCTCAATGAGAACGGCAAGGTCATCGTCACCGGCTGTCTTGGCGCAGAGCCGGAGGTGATCCGGCAGAAGCACCCCAAGGTGCTCGCCATCACCGGCCCGCAGGCCTATGAAAGCGTCATGGCGGCGGTGCATGAGGCCGCCCCGCCGGCGCACGATCCGTTCGTCGATCTGGTGCCGCCGCAGGGCGTCAAGCTGACGCCGCGCCATTATGCCTATTTGAAAATTTCCGAAGGCTGCTCAAACCGCTGCTCCTTCTGCATCATTCCGGCCCTGCGCGGCGATCTGGTCTCCCGCCCCGCGGCCGACGTGCTGCGCGAGGCGGAGCGGCTGGTGAAGGCGGGCGTCAAGGAAATCCTCGTTATCTCGCAGGATACGAGCGCCTATGGCGTGGACCTGAAATATCAAGAGAGTGTCTGGCAGGACCGTCAGGTGCGCGCGAAATTCATCGACCTGGCGCGGGAGCTGGGGGAGATGGGCGCGTGGGTGCGAATGCACTATGTCTACCCCTACCCGCATGTGGATGAAGTCATTCCCTTGATGGCTGAAGGCAAGATCCTGCCCTATCTCGACATTCCCTTCCAGCACGCCTCCCCCCAAGTGCTGAAATCCATGCGCCGTCCCGCGCATCAGGAAAAGACCTCGCGCCGGATACAGCAATGGCGTGAGACCTGCCCGGACCTCGCCGTCCGCTCCACCTTCATCGTCGGCTTCCCCGGCGAGACGGAGGAGGATTTCGAGATGCTGCTCGACTGGCTGGAAGAAGCCAAAATCGACCGCGCCGGCTGCTTCAAATATGAGCCGGTGAAAGGCGCGAAGGCCAATGATCTGGGCCTGCCGATCGTCCCGGAAGAGGTGAAGGAAGCCCGCTGGCACCGCTTCATGGCAAAACAACAGCAGATTTCGGCCAATCTCCTGAAGAAAAAGGTCGGCAAGCGTCTCCCCGTCATCATCGACGAGGCGAACGGTACGGTCGCCAAAGGCCGCACCCGCTATGACGCGCCGGAGATCGACGGCGCTGTTCATATACAATCGCGCAGGCCGCTGCGGGTGGGTGATATCGTGACGGTGAAGGTCGAGGCGAGCGATGCCTACGATCTGCACGGGATGGCGGTGTAGTCCCTGATCGTCATTCTCGGGCTTGTCCCGAGAATCTACCATAAGGTGACGATAAAGCGATTATCATACCGACGGATCATACCGTTGTAGATTCTCGGGACAAGCCCGAGAATGACTGGCAACCTTTAATTCGCCCCTTCCGGCGCTGGCACTTCCGACTTCTGTTTGCAGTCTTTCAGCCAGATATCATAGACCGGATGCTCGATGGCGTTGAGGCCGGGGCTGTCCTTGAACACCCAGCCGGAGAAGATGCGCTGGATCTTCCGGTTGAGCGTAATTTCATCGACCTCGATGAAGCTGTCGGTTTTCGGCGCTTCGTTATCCGTACGCGAATAGCATACGCGCGGCGTTACCTGCAGCGCGCCGAACTGCACCGTCTCGTTCATATAGACGTCGAAAGTGGTGATGCGGCCGGTGATCTTGTCAAGGCCGGAGAACTCGGCGATGGGATTGGCGATGCGCTCGGCGGAGGCGGGAACGGCGGCGGCGGCCAGAAGGCAGAGCGCCAAGGCGATCTTCGGGGACGCGTGAAGCGATTCGCCTGCCAGCGGCCTTGCGAAAACCCGAGGGAAACGTCGCGTCGTATGGCGGTGCATTGTCAAATTCGGTTTCCGCATGAACGATATGGAACAACTCCCCATCCCCGGGGGTACAATTCATACCCAGGGAATGTGGTTGTTCAAGGCCACCGGCCAATAAATCTCTGGCAATCCGCTGAAAATCAGCTGCCGGGTGTCCAGGCGTCGTAATCGCCGGTCACGCGCGGACGCTCGCCCAGGCTGGCGATGGAGCCCTTGGGGCGATAGGCATAGGGTGTGCCGGTCAGATTAGGTTGAAACGGCTTCTGCCAGTCCCAGGGCTTGTAATTCTCCTCCGACGGCGGCGTATCGACGCGATGATGAATCCAGCCATGCCAGCCAGCAGGAATTGCGGATGCCTCGGTGTAGCCCTTGTAGATCACCCAGCGGCGCGTACGGCCTTCCGAGTCGGTTCCGCCCTGATAATAGACATTGCCGAACTCATCCTCACCGACACGCTGGCCCTTGCGCCAGGTATGAAGGCGCGTGCCGATGGTCTGGCTGTTCCACCATGTGAAAATCTGAAGCAGAAGGGTCTTCATGGCATTCCTAAGTCCATTGTCCCTCGCTAGCCGGAGAGACCGATGAAAGAATTGAGCCGGTTATGGCCCCATCGCCCGGCCAAGGCAAGAGTGAAATTAATTGCACTATGAAGTGCGAAAATTAAAGCGACCAGTCGGCAAGCGCCTTTTCCATGGTCAACACGGTAATCCCCGAGTTCGGCTCGCCCCAATTTTCAATGACGCTGCCAGTCCTGGTATAGCCCTTGGCCTCATAGAAGCGCAGCGCCTTCGTGTTCTTCTCGATCACCTCGAGCCGAAGCTTGCGGACATTGGGGAACGCGCTCTCGATCTCGACCAGCAGAAGGCCGCCAACGCCTTGCTGCTGGCGATCGGGGCGCACATAGAGCTGGTGCAGGCTGGCGAAGGTCTGGTCGCTCTGGCTGGCGAAGGCCATGCCGTAGAGATCGGACCCGTCATCGGCGAGGATGAATTCCGAATAGGGCTTGGACAGCTGCTTCTTCAGCGCCTCGTCCGAATGCCACTTATTCGTGATCGCATTGACCGTCTCGACGCCGAAGACGTCATCGAAGGTCGCATGCCATGTCTCGACCAGTAGTTCCCGAACGGCGGGAATGTCGTCCTTCGTCGCGGTCCTTAGCCACATCTCAATCAGCGCCTTATTCGATGCCCAGCTTGGCCTTTACGAGATCGTTGACCGCCTGCGGGTTGGCCTTGCCGCCGGTCGCCTTCATCACCTGCCCGACGAACCAGCCGGCAAGCGTCGGCTTGGCCTTGGCTTGCTCCACCTTGTCCGGGTTGGCGGCGATCACCTCGTCCACGGCCTTTTCGATGGCGCCGGTGTCGGTGACCTGCTTGAGCCCACGCGCTTCCACCAGCGCCCTCGGGTCGCCGCCCTCGTTCCAGACGATCTCAAACAGATCCTTGGCGATCTTGCCGGAAATAGTGCCTTCCTTGATGAGATCGATGATGCCGCCCAACTGATCCGGCGATACCGGCGATTCCTCGATATCCTTGCCCGCCTTGTTGAGCGCGCCCAGGAGATCGTTGATCACCCAGTTCGCCGCCGCCTTGCCGTCGCGCCCCTTGGCGACGGCCTCATAATAGTCGGCAATGGCCTTTTCGGTGACGAGGATCGAAGCGTCATAAGCAGAGAGGCCCTGCTCGCGGATCAGCCTTGCCTTCTTGTCGTCAGGCAGTTCGGGCAGCTCGGCGGCGAGCGCATCCACGAAAGCCTGATCGAACTCCAGCGGCAGCAAGTCGGGATCGGGGAAATAGCGGTAGTCATGCGCCTCTTCCTTGGATCGCATGGACCTTGTCTCGCCCTTGACCGGATCGAACAGGCGCGTCTCCTGATCGATCTTGCCGCCATCTTCCAAAATGGCGATCTGTCGCCGCGCTTCATATTCGATGGCCTGGCCGACGAAGCGGATGGAGTTGACGTTCTTGATCTCGCAGCGCGTGCCGAACGGCTCGCCGGGACGGCGCACAGAGACGTTGACGTCCGCACGCATCGAGCCCTCGTCCATATTGCCGTCGCAGGTGCCGAGATAGCGCAGGATGGTTCGCAGCTTCGTCAGATACGCCCTCGCCTCTTCCGACGAGCGGATGTCAGGCTTGGAGACGATCTCCATCAGCGCCACGCCGGAGCGGTTCAAATCGACATAGGACATGGTCGGATGCTGGTCATGCATCGACTTGCCCGCATCCTGCTCCAGATGCAGCCGCTCGATACCCACTTCGATATCCTCGAACTGGCCCTTGGAATCAGGCCCGACCGAGACCGTGACGGTGCCTTCGCCGACAATCGGCTGCTTGAACTGCGAAATCTGATAGCCCTGCGGCAGATCGGGATAGAAATAGTTCTTCCGGTCGAACACCGATTTCAGATTGATCTGCGCCTTGAGGCCAAGGCCGGTGCGCACCGCCTGCCTGACGCATTCCATATTGATGACGGGCAGCATGCCGGGCATGGCCGCATCCACCAGCGAGACATTGGAATTGGGCTCCGCGCCGAAGGAGGTCGAGGCGCCGGAGAACAATTTCGAATTCGACGTCACCTGCGCATGGACTTCCATGCCAACGATCACCTCCCATTCGCCGGTTGCACCGGAAATGAGACGTTTAGGCTCAGGCGTACGCGTATCGATAATGGTCATGCTGCTTCGTCACATCAATGGATTCCAAGTCCCTATTCGCTAGTGCAAAGCACCGGTTGAGGCAAGAGCGGAAACAGTTTTAGCGACATCCTTGCGTCCCGAGCGGAAGTAGTTTCCCTAATCCCGCCCCCGCTTTGCAGGCCCGGACGCGGCGATGCGCGCGACGAGGTCCGGAAGGGATTGCGTTTCGGTCAGGCGGAAATTCAGCCCTTTGGAAAGCTCGCCGCTTCCGCCCGGCAGCACCGCCTGGCGGAAGCCGAGCTTTTCCGCTTCTTTCAGCCGCTGCACGGCATGGGCGACGGGGCGGATGGCGCCGGAGAGGCTGGCTTCGCCGAAATAGACGCAATCGGCAGGAAGCGGGAGGCCGGCGATGGAGGAGACCAGCGCCGCGGCGACGGCGATGTCGGCGGCAGGCTCGCTGATGCGGTAGCCGCCGGCGACGTTCAGATAAACATCATGTTGGCCAAAGCGAACGCCGCAATGGGCTTCCAGCACGGCGAGGATCATGGAAAGACGGTTGCCATCCCAGCCGACGACCGCGCGGCGTGGCGTGCCGAGGGTCGAAGGAGCGACGAGCGCCTGGATTTCCACCAGCACTGGCCGTGTGCCTTCCATGCCCGCGAAGACGGCCGCGCCGGGCGCTTTCTCGTTGCGCTCGCCCAGGAAGAGTTCGGACGGATTGGAGACTTCGCGCAAGCCGACATCGGACATTTCGAACACGCCGATCTCGTCGGTCGGGCCGAAACGGTTCTTGACCGTACGGAGGATGCGGTAATGGTGTCCGCCCTCGCCTTCGAAATAAAGGACCGCATCGACCATGTGCTCGACGACGCGGGGACCGGCGATCTGCCCTTCCTTGGTGACATGGCCGACGAGGACGACCGCCGCGCCGGTCTGCTTGGCGAAGCGGATCATCGCCTGCGCCCCGGCGCGCACCTGCGTGACCGTGCCGGGGGCGGAATCGGCCATGTCCGTCCAGAGCGTCTGGATGGAATCGATGATGACGAGATCGGGCCGGCGATTTTCCGAAATCGTCGCCAGAATGTCCTCGACATTGGTTTCGGCGGCGAGCTCCACCGATGTATCGGCGGCCTTCAGGCGCTGCGCCCGCAGGCGAATCTGCGCCACCGCCTCCTCGCCCGAGACATAGACGATGCGATTGCCGCGCCGCGCCAGCGCTGCGGCGGCCTGTGTCAGAAGGGTCGATTTGCCGATACCAGGATCGCCGCCGACAAGCAGCGCCGAACCGCGCACGAAGCCGCCGCCCGTCACCCGGTCGAGTTCCGCAATGCCGGACTGGATACGCGGCGCGTCCTCGATATCGCCCGAAAGCGTCGTTAGCGCCACCGCGCGGCCTTTGCGCGGCGTCTTGCCCGGCCCGCCGCCAATACCGCCGGAGGTGCCTTCTTCGATCAGCGTGTTCCACTCGCCGCAGGCATCGCACTTGCCTGCCCAGCGGGCATGCACGGTTCCGCAGTTCTGGCAGATGAACTGAACGCGGGATTTAGCCATGGGGGCACTTTCTAAAATGGAGGCGCCCCACGACACCCCCCTCTGCCCTGCCGGGCATCTCCCCCTCAAGGGGGGAGATTACGCCTTCATCGATGTTTGGCGTCAATCGCAAACGTTGCAGAATGGACAGTGACCGTCGTGCCAGCCAATCTCCCCCCTTGAGGGGGAGATGCCCGGCAGGACAGAGGGGGGTGCTGGCAAGCGCGACCACAAAAATCAAAACGCCGCCTTCCCGCCACCCACATACTGCCTATGATAGCGCCGTCCGAGCCCCGTCAGAAGCTCATAGCCAATGGTGCCTGCGGCGCGGGCTACATCATCGAGCGGGACATTCGCCCCGAAAAGCTCGATGTAATCGCCGATCCTGATTTCGTCTTCCGGCACGTCCGTCACATCGAACGAGGTCAAATCCATGGTGACGCGGCCGATGACCGGCACGCGCCTCCCCGCGGCGAAACCATACGCGCCCTCAGAACCGGAAGATCGCAGTGGAACGCCTGAGCCGGACGCTGAACGCAGATAGCCGTCGGCATAGCCGGTTGAGACGATTGCGATGCGCGTATCGCGGGCCAATATCGCGGACGCGCCGTAGCCGACCGGCTCGCCTTGCCGGGCACGGCGTATCTGCACGATTCGCGCCTCGGCGGTGGCAACAGGTTTCATCGGATTGGCCACCTCATTGACCGCCTCGCCGCCATAGAGCGCTATGCCGGGCCGGGTGAGATCGAACAGAAAATCGCCGCCCATGAACACGCCCGCCGAATTGGCGAGGCTCGTTTCGATGCTGCCGAATGCCGCACGAACGGCTTTGAAGACCTCCAGCTGGCGGCGGTTCAATTCGTGCGAGGGGCTGTCGCCGCAGGCCAGATGGCTCATCAGCAGCACCGGGCGCACCGATTTCGCCTGCCCCGCAAAGGCAATGGCTTCGTCCGGCGTAAGGCCCAGCCGATTCATGCCGGTGTCGACATGAATGGCGCAGGGCTTTCTGCGCCCATACCGGGCCCAGATCGTGATTTCATGGCCGGAGCCAAGCACGGGGATAAGGTCGGCATCGGTGAAGGCCGGGGCGGCATCGTCGAAGAGGCCATTCAGCACGAAGATGCGGGCGCGCGGCGCGGAATGGCGAACGCGCAGCCCCTCCTCCGGCAGCGCGACGAAGAAGGTGTCGCAGCCCGCGCGAACCAGCGCGGGGACGACTTCAGCGATGCCGCATCCATAGGCATCCGCCTTGACTACCGCCGCTGCTCGTCCGGGCCGGGAACGCGCGTCAAGGACGCGCCAATTATCCACGATCGCGTTGAGATCGATAGTGAGCCTGCCGCCGGCCAGAAGCCGGTCCGCGCCGGTGACCAGCACCGGCGGCTCGACAGGAAGAGTGATCGGCTTATTCATAGCGCTCCGGCAGGTGGGATTCCTCGGCGAGGTCCGTGAAGCGCGTGTACTCCGCCTGGAAGGCCAGCTTGACGGTGCCTGTCGGTCCGTGACGTTGCTTGGCGATGATCACCTCCGCCTTGCCGCGCACGTCCTCCATCTCCGCCTGCCATTTGAAATACTCTTCCGTCCCCGGTTTTGGCTCTCGGTTCTTGATATAGTATTCCTCGCGGAACACAAACAGCACCACGTCGGCATCCTGCTCGATGGAGCCCGATTCACGCAAGTCCGACAATTGCGGGCGCTTGTCGTCGCGGCTTTCCACCTGACGGGAGAGCTGCGACAGGGCTATGATGGGCACATTCAGCTCCTTGCCGAGCGCCTTGAGGCCGGTGGTGATCTCGGTGATTTCCTGCACGCGGTTCTGCGACGAAGCCTTGGACGAGCCGGTCATAAGCTGCACATAGTCGATGACCAGCACGTCTAGGCCGCGCTGACGCTTCAGCCGCCGCGCGCGGGCGGCAAGCTGGGCGATGGAGATGCCGCCGGTCTGGTCGATATAGAGCGGGATCTTCTGCATCATATGCGAGCATGCGACCAGCTTTTCGAAATCCGTCTCGGTGATCTCGCCTCGACGGATCTTGGAGGATGAAATCTCCGTCTGCTCGGAGATGATACGGGTTGCGAGCTGTTCGGACGACATTTCGAGCGAGAAGAAGCCGACCACGCCGCCATTGACCGCCTTGACCGAGCCATCCGCCTGCTGCTCTCCCTGATAGGCGGCGGCGATGTTGAAGGCGATGTTGGTGGCAAGCGAGGTCTTGCCCATGCCGGGACGTCCGGCGAGGATAATCAAGTCCGAGGGCTGCAAGCCGCCCATGCGGGCATCGAGCGTGTGAATGCCCGTGGAGATGCCGGAGAGATGCCCGTCGCGCATGAAGGCGGCGTTGGCCATATCCACGGCGGTCTTGACCGCATCGTTGAACGATTGGAAGCCGCCATCATAACGGCCCGTCTCGGCCAGTTCGAACAGGCGGCGTTCCGCATCCTCGATCTGCGCCTGCGGGGCGACATCAACAGGCGCGTCATAGGCGATGTTGACCATGTCCTCGCCGATGCCGATGAGCGCGCGGCGCGTGGCAAGGTCGTAGATCGCCCGGCCATAATCTTCCGCGTTGATGATGGTCACGGCTTCCGTGGCAAGCCGCGCCACGTACTGGAAGACCGTCATCTCGCCGACCTTCTCATCCGCCGGGAGGAAGGTCTTCATGGTGATGGGATTGGCCGCCTTACCCATGCGGATCAGATCGGAGGAGACTTCAAAAATCTTGCGATGCAAGGGCTCGTAGAAATGCGCGGGCTTCAGGAAGTCCGATACCCGATAGAACGCATCATTGTTGACGAGAATAGCGCCGAGGAGCGCCTGCTCCGCCTCGATATTGTTCGGCGCCTCGCGATAGAGCGCGCCGCGTCCACCGCCGCCGCCTCGCGCCTCATCGATCTTGCGTACCGCCGCTTCTGCCATGATTCTCAAGCACCCCTGTTCTCTCTCACCGAGCTAGCGCCGGAATGCCCGCAAGGGCAATGCGCGACTCAAACCAATTCAAGGGAGAGCGGGAAGCTATACCATGATTCACATGGATTCACAGTTTCGCAGATGCGCGGATAATTGCCGGATTGACTCTGAAACAATTGGAAGGACCGAAAATCGCACCGCTGTCCGCGAGTCCCCGCAATAGGGGCATGGCAATCGCCAATAACGAAGGACGAAAAGTCCGGCGGGATTTCTTGTTGCACCTCCAGATGAGGTGCAACAAGAAATCCCGCCGGCGTTCTGTTTACGCTCAAAAATTCTAAGCGAGCGCCGCTTCCCTCGCCCGCCTGATATCCGGCGGGGTGGCTTCATCTACCAACTGCGCAATCGCGGCATCGAGCGATAGCGATTCCTGGTTTTGCGAGCCGAGGCGGCGCATGTTGACCGTCTTCTCCTCCGCCTCGCGCTTGCCGCAGACGAGGATGACCGGCACCTTGGCGAGCGAGTGCTCGCGGACCTTGTAGTTGATCTTCTCGTTGCGCAGATCGGCTTCTGCGACGAGCCCGGCAGCTTTCAGGCGGCGCACCACGTCCTTCGCGTACTCATCCGCGTCGGAGGTGATGGTGGCGACGACGACTTGCACCGGCGCGAGCCAGAGCGGGAAGTGGCCGGCATAGTTCTCAATGAGGATGCCGAGGAAGCGCTCCATCGAGCCGCAGATGGCGCGATGCACCATGACCGGCTGCTTCTTCTCCGAATCCTTGTCGATATAGAAGGCGCCGAACCGTTCCGGCAGGTTGAAATCGACCTGCGTCGTGCCGCATTGCCACTCGCGGCCGATGGCGTCACGCAGCGTATATTCGAATTTCGGGCCGTAGAATGCGCCCTCGCCCGGCAGGATGCCGGTCTTGATGCGGCCGCCCGACTGCTCTTCGATGAGCTTCAGCACATCCATCATGATGCTCTCGGCGCGGTCCCAGAGCTCGTCGGAACCGACGCGCTTTTCCGGACGGGTGGATAGCTTCACCACCACTTCCTTGAAGCCGAAATCCTCATAGGTGGAGAGAATCAAATCATTGATCTTCAGGCATTCCTCGGCAAGCTGCTCTTCGGTGCAGAAGATGTGCGCGTCGTCCTGCGTGAAGCCGCGCACGCGCATCAGCCCGTGCAGCGCGCCCGAGGGCTCGTAGCGATGCACCGTGCCGAATTCGGCAAGCCGGATCGGCAGATCGCGATAGGATTTGAGGCCGTGCTTGAAGATCTGCACATGGCCGGGGCAGTTCATCGGCTTCAGCGCAAAGACGCGCTGGTCCTCCGCCTCGGCATCCGCGCACTCGACCTTGAACATGTTCTCTTTGTACCAGCCCCAGTGACCCGAGGTCTGCCAAAGTGAGGAATCGAGCACCTGCGGCGCGTTTACCTCCTCATAGGTGCCGTCGAGGCGGCGGCGCATATAGGAGACGAGGTTCTGGAACATGCGCCAGCCCTTGGAGTGCCAGAACACGACGCCCGGCCCCTCTTCCTGGAAGTGGAACAGGTCCATCTCGCGGCCCAGGCGGCGGTGATCGCGCTTCTCCGCCTCCTCCAGCATATGGAGATAGGCGTTCAGGTCGTTGTCATTGGCGAAGGCGGTGCCATAGATGCGCGACAGCATCGGGTTGCTGGAATCGCCACGCCAATAGGCGCCCGCCACCTTCATCAGTTTGAACGAATTGCCGATCTGCCCGGTGGAAGCCATATGCGGCCCGCGGCAAAGATCGAACCAGTCGCCTTGGTGATAGATCTTGAGGTCCTGCCCCTCGGGGATCGCATCCACCAGCTCGACCTTATAGCTCTCGCCCTTGCCGGCAAAGACCTGCTTGGCCTTCTCGCGCGACCAGACTTCCTTGGTGAACGGCTTGTTGCGCGCGATGATCTCGCGCATCTTCTTCTCGATGATCGGCAGATCATCGGGTGTGAAGGGCTCGTTCTTGGCGAAGTCGTAATAGAAGCCGTTCTCGATGACAGGACCGATGGTCACCTGCGTTCCCGGCCAGAGCTCCTGCACGGCTTCGGCCAGCACATGCGCCGCGTCATGGCGGATGAGTTCCAGCGCGCGCGGGTCGTCGCGGGTGATGATCTCCACCTTGCCGGAGGTTGCCAGCGGGTCCGAGAGGTCGCGCACCGCGCCGTCGAGCGCATAGGCCACGGCCTTCTTGGCGAGCGATTTGGAGATGGATTCGGCCAGCTGCGCGCCGGTTATCGCGGCATCATATTCGCGCTTCGAGCCATCGGGAAATTCGAGGGAAACGAGGTTGCTCATCGGAATTATCCTATCCAGTCCCGCCAACGAATGCGGGTGGTTGCCGTTCAACGTATAAAATGAAGCTTGGCTTCTAACCCCTTTTGCCGGGCCAGTAAAGGCGAGGCGGTCAGCGCCGCGGCGGGCAGACAGTGCCGCACCGGCTTCCGACCTCTAATTCTGAATCGGCAGACAGTCGATTTTCTGGCGCTTCAGCTGCTTGCAAGCTTTTTCAGCCGAAGCCGAATCCTTGAACCCGGCGAAGCGCACCTGATAGGCCTTGCGGCGCTTTTCGGCGGTTGCAATGACCGGCTTCAGGCCTGGCGCAATCTTGTCCACGACGGGACGCAGCTTTGCCTGAAGCTGTTGCGCGCCTTTAAGCGTCGGCGGCGCGCCGAGCTGGATCGTCCAAGCCGAAGCCAAAGCACCGCCATCGCCCTGCTCCACGCGGGAATCGTCGATGAGGCCGGCGACGACATCGGCCTTCGGCGCGGCCGCCGCATTCTGCTTGGCGGCGGATTGGGGTTTTGCGGCAGCCATGATTTGCTGCGGAGCGGCCTCGCCCTCCCCGCCATAACGGGTCAGCAGCTTCGCCATCTGATCGTCCCGCTGCCGGGCCGACCCGGCGCCGAGCACCACGCCGACCAGATGCTTATCGTTGATGATGGCAGACGAAACGAGGTTGTAACCCGATACATCCGTATAGCCGGTCTTGATGCCGTCGACGCCCTGATAGCGGTACATCAGATTGTTGTGGCCGTTGAACACCCGCCCCCGGTAGGTGAACGAACGCTGCGAGAACAGCGCATATTGTTCCGGGAAGTCACGGCGCAGCGACATGCCCAGCACCGCCATGTCGCGGGCGGTGGTGAGCTGCGTCATCTTCGCCGTCAGCCCCGAGGGATTGACGAAGAATGTGCTTTTCATGCCGAGCTGACGGGCGCGCGCCGTCATCAGGCGGCCGAACGCCGCTTCCGAGCCCGCCATATATTCCCCCAGAACCGTAGCGGCGTCATTGGCGGAAACCACGATCATGCCATTGATGGCATCGCGAACCGTGATCGTGCTGCCGGGCTTCAGATAAAGCTTCATGCGAACCTTGGCGGCCGCATTTTTCGAAACCGGCATCTCGTCGTCCCAATGGAGCCTGCCGGTCTTCAGGGCTTCGAAGGCGAGATAAAGCGTCATCATCTTCGCCAGCGAGGCCGGCGCCCGCTGCACATTCGCATCGTCCTGGCCGAGAATCTGCCCATTATCGGCGTCGAACACCACCCAAGAGGTGTTTGCCATCGCGGCGGTGGAACAAAGGAGACCGGCTCCAAGGGCAAAAGATGCGGCAATGCGCGATACGCGGGACGAAAATTTCAGCATGATGACTCGCGGGAACGTGAATGCGCGGGAGGAATGCAGGCTAATTGCGGCTCGAAAAAGGCCACAGTCCTGCCTTTAATTCCGAAGCTCATCAAACGTTGATATAGTTAAAAGAATTTTAGCGACCCGTAAAAAGCGCAAAACGGCTCACTTCTTGGACGCCGAACAGCGCCAATAACGCCAGGGCATATACCAGGCAAAAGGACTTCCCAGCGTCTCCGGCACCGGATCGAGCCCATGCGTTCCGCCGGGGCCGCACCGCACGACGCGGAACAGCCCCATCCAGCCCCCGGCCCAGAGCCCATGGCGGGCGATTGCCTCATAGGCATATTCCGAACAGGTCGGCAGATGGCGGCAGGAATTGCCGATAAAGCCCGATAGCGTCAGCTGGTAGAGCCGCACCAGGGCGACACCGAACAGGCGGTCCGGCGTCTTGCGCCAGGGACCGTCGAAATTGCGGCTATAGTGCTTTCTGGGAACGGCGCCATGCGAGCGGCACATGGGATCAGGCCGCCTCGCCCTTGGCTTCGATCTCAGCGATGCAGGCGGCGACCGCGTCGAAGGTCAGCATGGTGGAGGCATGGCGTGCCTTGTAATCGCGGATCGGCTCGAGAAACCGGCAATCGGCGAATCGGCCCTCCGGCGGCACGCCATTCTCCTTAAGCATTTTCAGCATCGTCTCGCGCAGCGCCTTCAACTCGTCCGCCGTCGCGCCGATCACATGGCGCGCCATGATGGAGGACGAGGCTTGGCCGAGCGCGCAGGCCTTCACATCATGGGCAAAGCCGGTCACCACGCCATCCTGCATCGTCAGGTCGACCGTCACCGTCGATCCGCACAGCTTGGAATGAACCGTGGCAGAGGCATCAGGCGATTCGAGACGGCCCAGAAGCGGGATATTTCCGGCGAATTCCAGAATGCGCGCATTGTAGATTTCATCGATCATGCCAGGAGCCCCTTCCCCAACATCCGCGCAATCGCGTTCAAAACTCCGTTAAACATGTCGCAGCGGCGCTCTTTGATTGTACGATTTTCGTTCTATATAATATACGTTCCGCAAGCGCCAAGGGTGGCTCACCATGACCGGCGCTGGAACCCAGGACGGATGCCCTACACGGCCCGTTCGCATCAATACACCGTCCCGCTCGTTAAAGCGCATCGTTGTATTGTCCGTTTAACTCGTCTCCTCCGCGAAGGAGACTACGGGAGATACTGATGGACGCTATCTTGAACCTCCGCGAAAATGCCGCGCGCCAGGGGGAAAAGGCCCTGACGCGCCCCAGCCGCGAGGAAGCCGAAGCCGCCGTCCGGACCCTGCTTTTGTGGGCCGGCGATAATCCTGATCGCGAGGGGCTGCTCGACACGCCCAAGCGGGTCGTGAACTCCTATAAGGAAATTTTCTCCGGCTATGGCGAGTCGCCCGAGGACGTGCTCGGCACCACTTTCGAAGAGGTTTCGGGATATACCGATCCGGTTCTCGTGAAGGATATCCCGTTCTATTCGCATTGCGAGCATCACATGGTCCCCGTCATCGGCAAGGCGCATGTCGCCTATCTCCCCGACGACCGGGTGGTCGGCCTCTCCAAGATCGGCCGTCTCGTCGACGTCTTCGCCCGCCGCCTGCAGACGCAGGAGAGCATCACCGCGCAGATCGCCGATGCGATGGATACGATTCTGCGCCCGCGCGGCGTGGCGGTCATGATCGAGGCCGAGCATCTGTGCATGTCGATGCGCGGCGTGCGCAAGCAGGGCTCGACCACCATCACCACCACCTTCCGCGGCGCTTATAGCGACGATGCCAACGCGCAGGCCCGCTTCATGATGATGGTGCGGGCTTGAGGATGACGGCTTCCCTCTTTTCCGAGCCCGCAGCAGACAAGCACACAAATGAAGAAGGGGCGGATTTCGCGCCCCGTTTCGATGCCGCCGGCCTCATCACCGCAGTCGTCACCGATGCGCGGGACGGCACGCTGCTCATGGTCGCGCATATGAACGCGGAGGCGCTGCGCCTGACGCTGGAAACCGGCATTGCGCATTACTGGTCCCGCTCGCGCGGCAAGCTCTGGAAAAAGGGCGAAACGTCAGGCAATCTGCAGACGGTCGTGGAAATGCGCACCGATTGCGACCAGGACGCCCTCTGGCTCAAGGTCCGCGTCGCAGGCGATGGCCCCACCTGCCACACCGGTCGCCGCTCCTGCTTTTACCGGGTTATTTCGATGGAAAACGGCCGGGCGCAGCTCGGCATGCGCGAGGATTGACCATCAAAACCCCGTGTTGCCGGGGTGAGCAGGCATTTTTCTGCGGCATTTAGTCATTCGATACCTTATTCCTTATAAAATCCAGCCGGTTTGATTGAGGAGACTGTGGCGTGCTCGAATGGGTTTCGCGGAAGAACCGCCAGGCGAACGGCAACGCCGAAAACGGTGAGTCGAAGAATGCATCCGGCTTGCCGGAAGCGCCCGTCACCATGCCCCAGGAGGAGCGCAAGACGCCGATTGCGCTGGCGCTGGGCGGAGGCGCGGCGCGCGGATGGACGCATATCGGCGTGCTTCGCGCCCTCGACGAAGCCGGGATAGAGATATCCATGATCGCCGGCACCTCCATCGGCGCGCTGGTGGGCGGCTGCTATCTCGCAGGCAAGCTCAACGAACTGGAAGAATTCGCCCGCAGCCTGACGCGGCGGCGCATGTTCAATCTTCTCGACATAACGCTGCGCGGCAGCGGCCTGTTCGGCGGCATGAAGCTGGACAATCGCTTGCGCGAGCATCTGGACGGCGTCACCTTCGCCGATCTGCCGAAGCCCTTCACCGCCGTCTGCACCGAATTGCGGACGGGCCATGAGATCTGGCTAGCGAATGGCTCGCTGGTGATGGCGATGCGCGCCTCCTACGCCCTCCCCGGCATTTTCGAACCGGTGCGCCTGGGCAGCCGGATGCTGGTCGATGGCGCGCTGGTCAATCCTGTCCCCGTCTCCGTATGCCGCGCGAACGAACAGCCGCTCGTGCTGGCCGTCAACCTGCATTACGACCAGTTCGGCCGGGCGGCGGTGGTGAAGCTCATCAATCAGCAGCAGGAGCAGATGCTGAGCGCCGAAACCGGGGGCGGCCGGGCGACTGCAGCGGAGGCGCGCCTCGGCATTACAGGCGTAATGATGGAAGCCTTCAACATCATCCAGGACCGCATTTCCCGCGCCCGGATGGCCGGCGACCCCGCCGACATCTCGCTCCTGCCGACGGTCGGGCATATCGGCCTGACCGAATTCCACCGCGCCGACGAAGCCATCGCCATCGGCTATGAGGAAACGATGAAGCATCTCAACGATATCAAGCGCTTGCAGAAGGTTCTGGTCTGAAGGCTTGTGGAAAACACGCCTCCCAAAGCCGGTTTCCCGGCTGTTTTTTAGCCCCTGTGAAAAAAGATCGAAATGATCCGATATTGGGCTTGCGGCCCCCACCCCGATTTGCTACATGCCGCGAGCCGATGAGTTCGGCCCTACCACGGAGCGGTCGTGGCGGAATTGGTAGACGCGCAGCGTTGAGGTCGCTGTGGGGCAACCCGTGGAAGTTCGAGTCTTCTCGACCGCACCATTCACCAGCTTGGCAGGCTGGATTTTCCTTTTAGATCAAATGACTATGGAAACAGGTGTCCCACATTACGGGTATGCGTGGGACAGTGTTGCGCGTGCATACCGCCGTTTCGTGGAGCACGCTTGAAGAGACCGACCAGCGAACTGTGGCCTGTCATTCATCGACATGATGTTTCGATCCACGCTCCCGCCAAGGGAGCGACCAATGTGCTTGTCCTGATAGACACAGGCAGCGTTGTTTCGATCCACGCACCGCGAGGAGAGCGACAGCTTCACGCTCAAGGATTGGGCGATTTTCGTCCAGTTTCGATCCACGCTCGCGAGAGAGCAACCTGGACATTGCGTCACAGGCCCCCCGGACGATAAGGTGTTTCGATCCGCACTCCCCCGAGAGAGCGACGGATTGAGAGCCATAGCCAAAGCCCCCCGGCATAGTTTCGATCCACGCTCCCACGAGGAGAGCGACAGGTGAGGCGCTACGGCCTGCTCGACCGAAGCGAAGTTTCGATCCAGGCCCCCGCGAGGAGAGCGACGAAGGTTTTCAGCCGGCGCTTGCCATTGATGTCCGTTTCGATCCACGCCCCCCCCCGCGAGGAGAGCGACAATCCCAAATCGCCTTAGCACCCGCCCCACGATGTTTCGATCCACGCCCCCCGCGAGGAGAGCGACCTGACAGAGGATAAAGCCCGCGAGCTTGCCGAACGAGTTTCGATCCACGCTCTCGCGAGGAGAGCGACGAAGAGGTTGGGGCCGGTATCCGCTCCCCGAATGTTCGATCCACGCTCCCGCGAGGAGAGCGACCGAACTCGCGCAGCGTTTCCGCCTTGTCGAAGTAGTTTCGATCCACGCTCCCGCGAGGAGAGCGACGCCTTCTTCGCGCAAGTCGTCCAGCGAAATGTTGCTGTTTCGATCCACGCTCCCGCGAGGAGAGCGACAGAGCCTGTGGAAAAGTTTTGTTTCTGGTGCGTGGTTTCGATCCACGCTCCCGCGAGGAGAGCGGCCCTCACGCCAGCCGGTATGTTTGCGATCCACCGGGGTTTCGATCCACGCTCCCGCGAGGAGAGCGACCTGTAGACCACGAATGTTTAGCGCCATTGCGCCGGTTTCGATCCACGCTCCCGCGAGGAGAGCGACCGGGTAGCGCGCTGGAACCGCATACTGTATGACCAGTTTCGATCCACGCTCCCGCGAGGAGAGCGACCGTGCGCATGGGAAAGGCATGATTCGGTTATGGCACGTTTCGATCCACGCTCCCGCGAGGAGAGCGACCGATGGCGGCATCCGTTTTCTGCTCCGCATCAGAGTTTCGATCCACGCTCCCGCGAGGAGAGCGACCGCGTTCCGCTTGGGCGGTTCGGTTGATACAAGGGGTTTCGATCCACGCTCCCGCGAGGAGAGCGACCTCGCCATTACTTAAATCCCTTGACCGCCTGCCCGTTTCGATCCTCGCTCCCGCGAGGAGAGCGACTCATCTGCCGCGTTTGCCATGCGGAAAAGACAGCGTTTCGATCCACGCTCCCGCGAGGAGAGCGACTGGGAGGGCGCAGTGACGACGACTGTTGTGTTGGGCGTTTCGATCCACGCTCCCGCGAGGAGAGCGACCGAGCGCCCATATCGTCAAACCAAGGGGCAAGACGTTTCGATCCACGCTCCCGCGAGGAGAGCGACTGACTTGCCGATTTTTCAGGAGATCGTGCGCAAGGGTTTCGATCCACGCTCCCGCGAGGAGAGCGACCTGGACGGCCAAAGGGCGCTCGCAACAAGCTCGGAGTTTCGATCCACGCTCCCGCGAGGAGAGCGACGCTGACCGGTGTCACCGTGACCGGGACTTATACGTTTCGATCCACGCTCCCGCGAGGAGAGCGACGCCGAAAGCGGCTGTCCCTGCGCTTCGTAGTAATCGAGTTTCGATCCACGCTCCCGCGAGGAGAGCGACGCCACGGTCGGAGTTGGTCTCCAGCCACGCCGGGTTTCGATCCACGCTCCCGCGAGGAGAGCGACTCTTTGGCTTCTTCCGCCGCTTCACGAGACCCCCGTTTCGATCCACGCTCCCGCGAGGAGAGCGACAAGGTCCAGCTCGTCTGCCAGCTTCTTGTAAACCGTGTTTCGATCCACGCTCCCGCGAGGAGAGCGACGACAAGGGGCTGGTGACGGTGGCGTGGGAGCGTGTTTCGATCCACGCTCCCGCGAGGAGAGCGACTCGCCGGACGCGCCAGCATGGACACGCTGTTGCAGTTTCGATCCACGCTCCCGCGAGGAGAGCGACAAGGCGAATGCGCAGCTCTTCGGGCATGGCTTCCAGTTTCGATCCACGCTCCCGCGAGGAGAGCGACACCCCGGGGCAGGATAAACCGCTCTGGATGAGCACCGTTTCGATCCACGCTCCCGCGAGGAGAGCGACTGCCTATCTCTAACCTTTTGTTCGACAACGGAATAGGCGGATGTTGGCGCGAGGATGTGCAGTCTGCTGCCGTCGGCGTGAGGCGAGCGCAGGGGTGTTTCAAAAAGACCCACGATTTCAAAGAGCTGTGTCAGGTGCGAATCCGCCGGTATTTTACAACACGCTTGCGGTTCGCACCAATTCAGGGGAAGCCCGGTTTGGATTTTGATCTAACCCGCCCTGACGCTGGAACTTTCATCCCAAAAGGTCCATATGGATCGATCATGACGATAGATAGTCTTTCCGATTCAGGTGGCCCCCAGATCGTGCAGCGCAAGGAGCGCTCCGCCCTCCCCGCCAGCTTTTTCCCCGCCGAGGGCTCGCCGCCGGTCGAGTGGCTCGTGGCGGAGGGGCTTACCGATTATCCTGCCGCCCTCGCCTTCATGGACGCGCGGGTGGCTGCTATTCGCGAGGGGACCGCGCCGGAGCTGGTCTGGCTGGTGGAGCACCCGCCGCTCTACACTGCCGGCACGAGCGCCCGGCCAAGCGACCTGCTTGCGCCGGACCGTTTTCCCGTCTTCGAGACCGGGCGTGGCGGGGAATATACCTATCACGGCCCCGGCCAGCGCGTGGCCTATGTGATGCTGGATTTGAAGCGCCGCCGCGAGGATGTGCGCGCCTTCGTCACCGCGCTCGAGGAATGGCTCATTCGCACGCTGGCGGAATTCAACGTCAAGGGCGAGCGGCGGGAGGACCGGGTCGGCGTCTGGGTGACGCGGCCGGAGAAGCCGCGCCTTGCCGATGGATCGCTGGCGGAAGACAAGATCGCCGCCATCGGCATCCGGCTGCGCCGCTGGGTCAGCTTCCACGGCATCGCCATCAATGTGGAACCGGAGCTTGCCAATTTCGGCGGCATCGTGCCCTGCGGCGTCACCGAGCATGGCGTCACCAGCCTCGTCGATCTTGGTCTGCCGGTGACGATGGAGGATGTCGATCTGGCGCTCGCGCGGGGATTCGAAAGTGTGTTTGGGCCAATCAGACGCTGAAATTAGGCGATGGCGGCTTCCCCCGCCCCTTCCTTCAGGCGGCGCTCGCGCATGAAGACGTAAATACCTGAGCCCGCGATGATGAGGATGCCCAGCCATTTCGATGGCGTCGGGAACTCGCCGAAGACCAAAAGCCCCACCAGCACCGCCATAACGATCTCCAGATATTGGAACGGCGCGAGCATCGAAGCCGGTGCGAGGCGGAAGGCCTGCACCACCAACAGATGGCCTATGGTGGCGATCACACCCATCGCCGCCAGCAGGCCCCAGGAAAGCGGCAGCGTGGCAAGGCCGAAGCCCATATCCGGGTGACCGATCAGTTCGCCGATGAGAATCACCGGCGCGGTGAACAGCACACCGCCGGCCCCGGCATAGAACTGCATCACCATCGGGCTGTCGGAGACGCCATATTTGCGGTTCATAGTGAGATAGGTTGCGAAGCATGTCGCGGTTCCCAAGGGCAGCAGCGACACCCAGCCGAAGATTTCGAAGCTCGGCTGCACCACGATCAGCGTGCCGATGAAACCCACGGCGACGGCGGTCAAGCGCCGCCAGCCCACCTGCTCCTTCAGCACCACGGCCGAGGACAGCGTCAGCAGCAGCGGCTCGACGAAGAAGATGGCGATGGCGTCGGCGAGCGGCATGTATTTGACCGCCGTGAAGAAACAGAGGCTGCCGACGCCCATCAGGGCGCCGCGGATGAGATTGCCGCCGAGATTGCGCGTCGCCAGCCCGCGCCAGCCGCCCATCGCCAAGAGGATCGCGACCGTCAGCAGCGCCTGGATGAAAAAGCGGGAAAAGGAAACGGTCGCCGGCGGCACGCTGTCCATGGTGGAGAGCCATTTGCCGATGGCGTCGAGCAGCGGCAGGAACAACATCGCGCTCGCCATGACGATCATGCCCTTGACATGGGGCTGCATGGCGGGATTTTCCGTCTTTTGCTGCATGGGGGGCCTCAACGCGAACGAGGATAAAGGCCAATCCTTACGCCATTGCTAGAGGCTTCGCCATGGTCCTTTATCGCCCGACCGGCGCGGCACATTTGACTTTTGCTTCCATTCTGCCGCATTGAAGCCTCAAAAAATCCAGGATTTGCCCGGCAAAAGCGGGGAACGTATGGTGAACCTTTGTCCTTTGGCGGCAAAGCATGGCACTATCCGGATGATTCGGACTTTCACTGAACGACTAGAAACGGGGCCGGTCGCACCACATGGACGACAGTAACGATCTTTTCTCGCAGGTTGTCAGCAATGCGCGTGAACGCCAGTCGACGGCCAGCCCGAAGGCGGCTGCGGCTGTTGCCGTGCCATTGAAAGCGGCGCCTGCGCCGGCTCCGCGCGCCGACAATGACGAGTACAATGCCTCGGCCATCCGGGTGCTCGAGGGCCTCGAGCCCGTGCGCCTGCGCCCCGGCATGTATATCGGCGGCACAGATGAAAAGGCGCTGCACCACCTCTTCGCCGAAGTCATCGACAACTCGATGGACGAGGCAGTGGCGGGTCATGCTGACTTCATCGAGGTCAATCTCGATGCCGATGGCTTCCTGACCGTCACCGACAATGGGCGCGGCATTCCGGTGGAAAATCACCCGCAGGTGCCGGGGAAGTCGACGCTCGAAGTCATCATGACCAAGCTGCATGCGGGCGGCAAGTTCGACGGCAAGGCCTATGAGACCTCGGGCGGCCTCCACGGCGTCGGCGTCTCTGTCGTCAATGCGCTCTCGGATTTTCTCGAAGTCGAGGTAGCACGCGGGCGAAAGCTCTACCGTCAGCGCTTCTCGCGCGGCATTCCGCAAGGCGGCCTTGAGGAACTCGGCGAGGTGCACAACCGTCGCGGCACGCGGGTGCGCTTCCATCCGGATGCGGATATTTTCGGCAAGAACGCCCGGTTCGATCCGGCGCGGCTCTATCGCATGGCGCGCTCGAAGGCCTATCTCTTCGGCGGCGTCGAGATTCGCTGGAGCTGCGACCCCTCGCTGCTCGACCCGAAGAAGGATACGCCGGAAAAGGCCGTCTTCCATTTTCCGGGCGGGCTGAAAGACTATCTCGCCGCCTCGCTCGACGGGGAATATCAGGTCACGCGCGAAATCTTCGCCGGCAAGACCGAAAAGCAGGGCGGCCATGGCGCGGTGGAATGGGCCATCACCTGGCATGGCGGCGACGGCTTCGTCAATTCATACTGTAATACTATTCCCACGGCCGAAGGCGGCACGCATGAGGCGGGCTTCCGCCTCGCCATCACGCGCGGCCTGAAAGCCTATGCGGAGCTCACCAACAACAAGCGCGCCTCGATCATCACCACCGACGATGTGATGATATCGGCGGCGGCGATGCTCTCCGTCTTCATCCGCGAGCCGGAATTCGTCGGCCAGACCAAGGACCGGCTGGCGACGACGGAAGCGCAGCGTATCGTTGAGAACGCGATCCGTGATCCGTTCGACCATTGGCTCGCCGCCTCGCCGCAGGAGGCTTCCAAGCTGCTCGACTGGGTGGTCGAGCGCGCCGAGGAGCGCGTGCGCCGGCGGCAGGAAAAGGAGACGGTACGCAAGAGCGCCACGCGCAAGCTGCGCCTGCCCGGAAAGCTCGCCGACTGCACGCAGAACGCGGCGGCGGGCGCGGAAATCTTCATTGTCGAGGGCGACTCGGCCGGCGGCTCCGCCAAGCAAGCGCGGGACCGTGCCACCCAGGCCGTGCTGCCCTTGCGCGGTAAGATCCTAAACGTGGCGAGCGCCGGGCGCGACAAGCTCTCCGCCAACCAGCAGATCGCCGACCTCATCCAGGCGCTCGGCTGCGGAACGCGCTCGAAATACCGTGAGGAGGATCTGCGCTACGACCGCATCATCATCATGACCGACGCGGACGTGGACGGCGCGCATATCGCCTCGCTGCTCATCACCTTTTTCTATCAGGAGATGACGGACCTGATCCGCGGCGGCCATCTCTACCTCGCCGTTCCCCCGCTCTATCGCATCAGCCAGGGCGGCAAGACCGCCTATGCCCGCGACGACGCGCACAAGGAAGAGCTGCTTCGCACCGAGTTCACCGGCAAGGGCAAGATCGAAATCGGCCGCTTCAAAGGCCTCGGCGAAATGCGCGCCGAGCAGCTGAAGGAAACGACGATGGATCCGAGAAAGCGCACGCTGCTGCGCGTCGAGATCGCCGAGGACACGGCGACGGAAACCCGCACCGTCGTGGACGATCTCATGGGCACCCGCCCCGACGCCCGCTTCCGCTTCATCCAGGAGCGCGCGGCATTTGTGGAAGAGCTGGATATTTAGAGCATGATCCCGAAAAATTGCAGACTTTTCGGACAAGATCATGCGGCAAAACAAAGAGTTAGAGCGTGATGCCCGCACGGGTTTAATCGCATCACGCTCTAATGGGAAGCATTCAAGGCGCTGGCGGCATCCGTCAGCGCCGCTGCTACGGCACGCTCCATAGCCTGACGGTCATCGAACAGCGCCAACAGCAAGGTCGCACCCTCCAGCCGCACAAGCGCATCGGCGGCGACTGTTTCGGCGCGTTCGCGCGGCATGATTTCGGCTAAAATCCCGCTCAGGCGATCCCGCAACGCCTGAAAAAAATCCCGTACGGCTTTCTTCGCTATCGGCGTTTCGTCGCCGATGCCATAAGCGAGGTGCAAACCCACGCACCGCTTCACGTCCATGAGACCGGCTGCGATAGACCGGATGGCCGCCTCGTAGGCGTCACTCCAGTCCGTCCCGTTCACGTCCCGACGTGCGAATGTATCATTATAGGTCATCTCCAGGACCACGGGAACCAACGCCTCCTTGTTTGGAAAGCGCATGTAGAGCGATGCCTTCTTGAGCCCCACCCGACTGGCAAGATCTTGCATCGAGGCTCCAGCATAACCTTTTTCTCGGAACAGCTCCCGCGCCGCGAGAATGATTTCTTCCCTGGTTGCCTTCATTCGAACACTCCCTCTTAGAGCGCGATGCAATCGCGCTCTAACTCTTTGTTTTTCCGCATGATCTTTATCCGAAAAGTCTGCAACTTTTCTGGATCATGCTCTAAGGCCGAAGCCGGAACGCATTTCCCGCCCGATATCAACTATCAAAAAAGATGCCTATTTACAACCGACCGTTCGGTAGTATTTGTATGGGTGCCTAGGATGCGCGGTTGGCGCAAACCCAACCTGCCGATTGGAGAAATGTCATGACGGTGAGTTATAAATCTCAGCAAGTGGGAGACGTGAATGTATTTTATAGGGAGGCGGGCGCAAGGAACGCTCCAGTCCTTCTGCTGCTGCACGGCTTTCCCTCGTCCAGTCATATGTTCCGCGAGCTTATGCCTCAGCTCTCGGATCGGTACCGCGTGATAGCGCCAGACTTTCCCGGTTTCGGCCATACGCAAAGCCCGGCGCGCGGTACGTTCGATTTTACTTTCGATAATCTGGCGAAGGTAATCGATGGATTCACACAGGCACTGTCGCTGGACCGCTATGCCCTCTATGTTTTCGACTACGGCGCGCCGGTCGGTTATCGGTTAGCGATGGCTCACCCGGAGAGAGTGACTGCAATTATCAGCCAGAACGGCAACGCTTATCTCGATGGGTTCAGTGACCAGTGGGGGCCATGGGAAACCTACTGGCGGGAGCCAAGCGAGGCAAATCGCGAGGCTTGTCGCGCTTCGCTTTCGCCTGACGTGATCGAAAACTGGCAGTATCGCACCGGAACGGACCCGCAACGCCTCGGCCCCGACGGCTATATGCTCGACATCGCCCTGATGGCCCGCCCTGGCGCGGAGGAAATTCAGCTGGATCTGATTCTCGACTATCGCAGCAATCTTGACCGGTATCCGCAATTCCAAGCGTATTTCCGCACCTATCAGCCGCCCTTCCTCGCAATTTGGGGCCGGCACGATCCGGCATTCATACCCGCTGGCGCTGAAGCCTACAAACGCGACTTGCCCCGAGCGCATGTACACCTTCTCGACACCGGCCATTTCGCATTGGAAACCCACTCCAATGAAATAGCCGGCTTCATTCGCGGCTTCCTCGGCCAAAATCTCTAGCGGCAAGAGCGCACAACAGCTATCCATTCGGTCCGCCGGCAGGTGTCGTTGGATCGAATGGACCTTGGCAGGAAGCTCCGACTGCAGAAATTAATTCATATCTTTTCTCAATTTTAACCAGTTTAAAACGCTTGCGGAACAAGACTGGAACAGATAGTGTTTGTTCTGGGTTTGTTTTTGTTCCGATTCCCTTGAAGGAACCACTCGATGCTGACGCGCAAGCAACATGAACTTCTGCTTTTCATCCACGAGCGGTTGAAGGAAACCGGAATTCCCCCCTCCTTCGATGAGATGAAGCAGGCGCTTGATCTGGCGTCGAAATCCGGCATCCATCGGCTTATCACGGCGCTGGAGGAGCGCGGCTTCATCCGCCGCCTGCCGAACCGCGCCCGCGCGCTGGAAGTGGTGCGGCTTCCCGATTCGATCGCGCCCGGTCTCAACGCACAGAAGAAATTCGCGCCCAGCGTCATCGAGGGCAGCCTTGGGCGTAATATGGCAGCGCAGGCCCCTGCCCGCTCTCGCCCCGCCGCCAAGGCGGATGACGAAGCCGCGCCATCTTCTGCCGTGCAGGTGCCGGTGATGGGCCGCATCGCCGCCGGCGTTCCCATCGCCGCCATCCAGAACCAGACTCATGTCATCAGCCTGCCACCGGAAATGATTGGCCCCGGCGATCATTACGCGCTGGAGGTCAAGGGCGATTCGATGATCGAGGCCGGAATATTCGATGGCGATACTGTCGTCATCAAGCGCGGCGACACCGCCAATCCGGGGGAGATCGTCGTGGCGCTTGTCGATGACGAAGAAGCGACGTTGAAGCGCTTTCGCCGCAAAGGCGCATCCATCGCGCTGGAGGCAGCAAACCCGGCCTATGAAACGCGCATCTTCGGGCCGGACCGCGTGCGCGTGCAGGGCAAGCTGGTGGGGCTGATCCGGCGCTACTGATCCCGGTCGGGCGCGCGCAGATCCGCTCGCTCTGGCAGCCTTCGCCCGGTTCGTTCGCGGTTCAGGGTCTTCTCGGGCAGACCGCGCGCGGCGCGGGAGTGCAGCCGGTGCAGGTTCCATGGCCGTTCCGGCGGACCGATTGCATAGGTGAGTTGAGTTTCGTTTCTCGTCGCGTCCGGCAGGCGGCCTTCGAGCGTTCCCTTGATGGCGAGGTCGCGGAGGGTGATGACGGTTTTCCCTTCGCCGCTGCAAGAGAGGTTCTTGCCGGCGAAGGCGAGAATGACCATGTCGCCGATGGCGCAGGCGATGGTTTGGCCTTGGTGCGCGTCCGTATAAGCGAGCGTCTGGCCGTTGCGCATTTCGGCTATGCAGATGTTGTCCTCGCAGACAAAGCCGTTCGTTCCGGACGAGCCCGAGTTCGTTGCTGGCTTAACGATGCCGGTTGCGTCGTAGGCCTTGGTCCAGTTTTCAATGAGGAATTTCGAGGGCTGCGCGCGGTTGATTGCAAGCGCGCCGTCCGGTATGCGCAGCGCGACGAGGCGGCCATTGTCCGAGAGGATCAGATCAGGGCCGGTTTCCCTGACATAGAAGACAAGCCCCGCCGCGAACAAGGCGAGCGAGGCGGCGCGCAGACGGGTTCTGAGAAACATCGCCAGCACCAGCCCACCTGACCATAAAAGCAAGGTCGAAACCGGCATGATGCCGGGATTGGCATGGGGCGAGACCGCGGCCACCTGATGAGCGATCCATTTCACCACCTCTATGCCCGCTCCCATTACCTGCAAGGGCAGCCATTCAAGGTCGAAGGGCATTGCGAGCAGGCTCAGCACAGCGAAAGGCATGACTGTGACCGATATGACCGGCAGCGCCAACACATTGCCGAGCAGGCCGAGCGGCGCGGTGTTGTTGAAATGATAAAGCGCGAAAATGCCGCTCGCCGTTCCCGCAATCGCCGATGCCGCCGCCGTCGCGCCGACAGAGGCCGCCATCTTGTGGAGGAAACCCCGCACGGCGAAGGACGAGCGCGGCGCATCCTCCTCTGAGTTCCGCCTCCGGTCGATCCACCAGGCAAAGGCGGCGATGAGCGCCGCGGTGGCGGAAAACGACATTTGGAAGCTCGGGCCCAGCAATTCATGCGGCACGAGAACGATGGTTGCGAGGGCGGCAATCGCCAGATTGCGCATGGTGATGGCGGCGCGATCCATCATCACGGCGACGAGCATCACCGCCAGCATGATAAAGCTGCGCTGCGCGGCGACATCCGCGCCCGAGAGCATGAGATAAAAGGCCGACGCCGTAAGCGCCGCGCCCGCCGCATATTTCTTCACCGGATGGCGCATGGCGAGACCGGGAAAGAGCGCAGCGACAGCCCGCACGACAAGCATGACGAGGCCGCCCGCCAGCGCCATATGCAGGCCTGAGATCGAGAGGATATGCGCAAGGCCTGAAAGGCGCAGCGCTTCGTTCGTCTCCTCGCTGATGCCGTCGCGCTGCCCGGAAATCAGCGCCGCGGCAATGGCGCCCTCCTCACCCTCCAGATTCATCACGATACTCGTTCCGATGCCCTGGCGAAGGGCCGAGACCCACAGCGACAGCCGGTCCGCATAGCCCGTTGGAGCGGGAACCGCCACGCTCTTCGGCGTACCCAGGAAGAAGCCGTTCGCACCGATTCCGTTGAAATAGGCATGGAAGGCGAAATCATAGTTTCCGGGCCGCACGGGTCCCGATTGCGCGCGCAGGCGCACGAAGCCTGAGAGCCCTGACCCGATCTCCGCGCTCGCCGGCAGGTCGCGCGCGGAGACGCGGACACGCTCAGGCGCATAGCGCAGCTTTGGGCGCTCGGTGCCAAGCACATCCAGCGTCACGCGCCAGGTGCCATCAATGTTCTGCGCCATGGCGACAATGCGCCCGGTGAGGCGCGTCGTCACATCCGCGCCCAGCATCGGTGTCGCGCGCAGCATTGTCTCTGTCTTCGCCGCCACCATCCCGGCAATGACGGCGATGGTGAAGGTGAGCGAATAAGCCATCAGCTGCCGCCTACGCGCCAGAATACGCAAAGCGACGAGAACGGTGAGGCCGGAAAGCAGCGGCTGCCACCGAGGTTCGGAGCCAAGAGAAAAATAGCAGATAACGCCGAACCCTCCGAAAACGGGCAGGAAGAGAAAGCGCGCGCCGAGTTCATCCTCTGTGCCGAAGAGAGCAGCGAAAGACGCCGCAAATGCCCGGACACGTGCGACGATATCCGCGCGTGACGGCAGCGTGAACCGGCGCGGCCTTACGGGGCTTTCAACGGCGTCCGGTATATGCTCGCGCGGGCTGACCGCAGGCGGCAGGAAATAGGCCGGCGGCTTCACCAGCGCCCGCTCGTCGACCTCCTCCGTGTCGCTCCCGCCTTTCATCATCCCCGCCCGGCGCCCATACGCTACACTTGCACCGCCAGCCACCTATGCTACATGAACGCCAACCGAAATCGAGTGGGGCTTTCGGTGAACGAACGCCCCGCACCCACCGGAGTTATCATGTCCTCACCCGTGATTACCCGCTTTGCGCCCTCGCCCACCGGCTTTCTGCATATCGGCGGCGCGCGCACGGCGCTGTTCAACTGGCTCTACGCGAAGCATACCGGCGGCAAGATGCTGCTGCGCATTGAGGATACCGACCGCGAGCGCTCGTCCGAAGCCGCCGTCGCGGCCATTCTCGATGGCCTCACCTGGCTGGGTCTCGACTGGGATGGCGACGCCATCTCGCAATTCGAGCGCGCACCGCGCCACCGCGAGGTGGCGGAAGAGCTGGTTGCGCTTGGCAAGGCTTATTATTGCTACGCGACGCCGGAAGAGCTGGAAGACATGCGCGAGAAGGCCCGCGCCGAAGGCCGCCCTCCCCGCTATGATGGGCGCTGGCGCGACCGCGACCCGTCCGAGGCGCCCGCTGGCGTCAAGCCGGTCATCCGCATCAAGGCGCCGCAGACGGGCGAAACCGTCGTACATGACGAGGTGCAGGGCGAGGTGCGCTTTCCCAACAAGGATCTCGACGATTTCATTATCCTGCGCTCCGACGGCACGCCCACTTACATGCATGCGGTCGTGGTTGACGATCACGACATGGGCGTCACCCACATCATCCGCGGCGACGATCACCTGACCAATGCCGCGCGCCAGACCATCATCTACAACGCCATGGGCTGGCCGGTGCCGTCCATGTCGCATATTCCGCTGATCCACGGCCCGGATGGCGCGAAGCTCTCCAAGCGCCACGGCGCGCTCGGCGTCGAGGCCTATCGCGCGATGGGCTATCTGCCGGCGGCGCTGCGCAATTATCTCGTCCGCCTCGGCTGGAGCCATGGCGACGACGAGATCATGTCGACCGAGCAGATGGTCGAATGGTTCGACGTCAAGGGCATCAACAAGGGTGCGGCGCGTTTCGACTTCCAGAAGCTGGAGGCGATCAACGGTCAATATATGCGCGCGAGCGACGACCGGACGCTTTTCGACGCGCTCGTCGCCGTGCTGCCGGAAATCGAAGGCGGGCCGGAATTGCTTGCCCAGCTCGATGATATCAGGCGCGGCCAGCTTCTCGCCGCCATGCCCGGCCTGAAGGAGCGCGCGAAAACCCTTGTGGAACTCGCTGACGGCGCTAAGTTCATCTTTGCCGCGCGTCCGCTGGCGCTCGACGAGAAGGCGGCCGCGCTCCTCAACGATGAGGGCCGCGCTATTCTCAAAGGCGCCCTGCCCGCGCTTCAACAGGCTTCCGAATGGACCGTCGAGAGCCTCGACGCCGCCATCCGCGCCCACGCAGAATCAACCGGCTTGAAGCTGGGCAAGATAGCGCAACCCTTGCGCGCCGCACTTACGGGACGCGCAACATCCCCGGGCGTGTTCGATGTGCTCGCCGTGCTCGGAAGGAAGGAGTCCCTGGCAAGAATCGGGGATCAGATCGATTAAAATCGGTGTCGCTTTTAGGATATCACGGTCTCGTTACGGAGGCCGGCCTTTTGGACGAATTTCCGCGTTGCAACATCGCAGCTTTGGGATAGTTTGACGGGCGAAATCTTGGGTTCGAAGGATTTGAAAGGAACGAATATGTCTGACAATACAGCAAGCATCACCCTTGACGGCAAAACCTTCGACCTGCCAGTCCGCAAGGGTTCTGTTGGACCGGATGTCGTCGATATTACCCCGCTCTATAAGAACACCGGCGCCTTCACTTACGACCCCGGCTTCACCTCCACCGCCTCGTGCGAGTCGAAGATCACCTATATCGATGGCGATGAGGGCGTGCTGCTTTATCGCGGCTACCCGATCGAGCAGCTGGCCGAGCATGGCGACTTTCTGGAGACCTGCTATCTCCTTCTCTACGGCGAACTGCCGACCAAGGCGCAGAAGGCGGATTTCGACTATCGCATCACGCACCACACCATGGTGCACGAGCAGATGACACGCTTCTTTACCGGCTTCCGCCGCGACGCGCATCCCATGGCCGTGATGGTCGGCTCCGTCGGGGCGATGTCCGCCTTCTATCACGACTCGACCGATATTACCGATCCGCATCAGCGCATGGTCGCCTCGGTCCGGCTTATCGCCAAGATGCCGACGCTGGCGGCGATGGCCTACAAGTATCATATCGGCCAGCCCTTCGTTTATCCGAAGAACGATCTCGACCTTGCCTCGAACTTCCTGCGCATGTGCTTCGCCGTGCCTTGCGAGGAATATAAGGTCAATCCGGTGCTCGCCCGCGCCATGGACCGCATTTTCATCCTGCATGCGGACCATGAGCAGAACGCTTCCACCTCGACGGTGCGTCTTGCCGGCTCGTCCGGCGCCAACCCGTTCGCCTGCATCGCGGCGGGCGTGGCCTGCCTCTGGGGCCCGGCGCATGGCGGCGCCAATGAGGCGGCGCTCAACATGCTGGCGGAGATCGGCACGGTTGATCGTATTCCGGAATATATCGCTAAAGCCAAAGATAAGAACGATCCGTTCCGCTTGATGGGCTTCGGCCACCGCGTCTACAAGAATTACGATCCGCGCGCCAAGATCATGCAGAAGACGGCGCATGAGGTGCTGGGCGAGCTCGGCATCAAGGACGATCCTCTGCTCGACATCGCCATGGAGCTGGAGAAGATCGCCCTCACGGACGAATACTTCATCGAGAAGAAGCTCTACCCGAATGTGGATTTCTATTCGGGCATCACGCTGAAGGCGCTGGGCTTCCCGACCGAAATGTTCACCGTGCTCTTCGCCGTCGCGCGCACCGCCGGCTGGATCGCGCAGTGGAAGGAAATGATCGAGGATCCGCAGCAGAAGATCGGCCGTCCGCGCCAACTCTACACCGGCGAGCCGCAGCGCGATTTCGTGCCGCTGGCCAAGCGGAAGTAATCTAGAAAAAGGCGCCGCGAGGCGCCTTTTTCTTTTAGATGGTCAAGCGTTCAGTTCCGAAACCCCTGCCCCGCTCATCGGCTGGGTTTCCCGCATGGAAACGACATGGCGCTTCGGCGGCGCGTTGAAGAGGCGAGCGTAATCGCGGGTGAATTGCGAGACGCTCTCATAGCCCACTTCGAACGCGGCGCTGCTCGCCGAATAGCCTTCATCGAGCATGAGGCGGCGCGCTTCGATCAGGCGAAGCCGCTTCTGATACTGGCCCGGCGTCAGCGAGGTCATGTGCTTGAAATGTTTGTGAAAGGCGGTGAGGCTCATCGCCGCCGCATCGGCCAGGCGGTCCACCGGCACACGGGAGCGATATTCCGCCCGAAGGAGCGCGATTGCTGCCGCAAGCCGCGCGGCGTGGCTGTCGGGTATTGCCAGCGTTCGCAGCGCCGCTCCATGCGTGCCTGACAAAAGCCAAAAGTGCAATTCGCGCATGATACCCGAATGCAGTAGCGGGATCGCCCCGGGCTGATCTATAAGGCGCATCAGCCGCGCCGCGCAGTCCAGCATCGCGGCATTGCTATCCTCGGCGAACAGAGTGCGTATTTCAGAAGGACGCTGGGCATCGCCCTTGCCCATATGCGCGGCTAGTTCGCGCAAAGTGGCCATTTCCAGTTCAACTGCCACCGCTAGATATGGCTTGTCCGGTGTCGCCTCGACGATCCGCCCGACGACCGGCATGTCCGCCGTCACGATCACCGATTGGCCGGCGGAGAAGACCTGCCGCTCCCGCCCCACGGTCATCAGCTTTCCGCCCTGCAGGACAAAGCAAACCAGCGGACGATAGATGGAATGCAGATCGCCGCGCGGGGACGCGACGCACATCATGCGCAGGCCAGGCACCGGCGTCAAAGCCAGCCCATCCCGGTTAGCATGCCGCGCTGCATAGCTGCGAACGGCCATTTTCAGCATATCCATCGGCCTCTTCCTTTCGCTGCGATGTTTATCACACCTGAGAGCTGATATCACGCAGCCTGCAGGATTTGGCAAGTTTTGCGCAAGGAGCGGCAAGTTCCGGTGCGTGCTCCACGCTATGCAAGGTGGCGGTAGAAACCAGGAAAGGATTTACCCCATGACCGAACAAAACAAATTGCCGAGGCGAACCGTATTGGCGGGGGCGGCTTTGGCATCGGCGGCGCTCGCGGTTGGCGCGGGTGCGGCCAAGGCCCAGACGGAGACAAAGGCGCAGGCGCAGCGCGGCAAGGTGGCTATCGTGACCGGCTCGTCCCGCGGCATCGGGGCCGCGACGGCGAAGCGCCTGGCAAAGGACGGCTATGCCGTCACCGTCAATTGCGTCGTCAACCGCGATCTTGCCGCAGGCGTCGCCCGGGATATCGAGGCGGCTGGAGGACGCGCGATCTGGGTTCAGGCCGATGTCAGCGACCCGGAGGCTGTGCGGCGGCTGTTCGACGAAAACGACCGTGCGTTCGGCGGCGTGGATGTCGTTGTCAGCAATGCCGGCATCATGCGCCTTGCGCCGTTCCGTGACATGAGCGACGCCGATTTCATCCGCATGGTCGACGTCAACCAGAAAGGCAGCTTCTTCGTGCTGCGCGAGGCGGCAAGGCGCGTTCGCGACGGTGGACGCATCATCGCGCTTTCTTCGAGCATCACCCAGCTGCGCAGCCCCACCTACGGCCCCTACGCCGCGACCAAGGCCGCTCAGGAACTCTTCACAAATGTTCTCGCCAAGGAACTTGAAGGGCGCATGATCTCCGTCAACGCTATAGCGCCGGGCCTGGTCAACACCACGCTCTTCACCGATGGCAAGACGCCCCAGCAAATCGCCGGCTTCGTCGCCCGCACCCCGCACAAGCGGCTCGGCGAGCCCGAGGACATCGCCAACGCAATCGCCGCCCTTTGCAGCGCGGACGGCGGCTGGATCAGCGGCCAGACCGTCTTCGCCAATGGCGGCATTGTGTGAATGAAATCTCCCGAAGTGTCGGAAGGAGGCTCCGGTTGCGGGGCCTCTTTCGTTTTGAGGCGATCAATCCCATCTATTGATGACGTAGAGGATATGAATATAATCTCGGTAAAAGGAGATACGGGAATGGCGCGGAATACCACTATTTCCCTTGGCGACCATTTCGCCTCGTTTATCGATGAACAGGTCCAAGCCGGCCGGTATGGCTCTGCGAGCGATGTTGTTCGCGCGGGGCTTCGTTTGCTAGAAGAGCATGAAGCGAAGCTGAGAGCACTAGAGGCGGCTCTCAAAGAGGGCGAGGAATCCGGTCCGGCGACGGAGTTCGATTTTGATGAATTCCTGGCTCAGATGCATGCAGAATACAAAGCGGGATGAAGGGGCTTTTCTCACCCCTGCGGCTAGGGCAGATCTACGGCACATCTGGCGGCATTCAGCCAAGCAATGGAGTATCGGCCAAGCTGATCGCTATGTAAAATCCATCCGCGCCGCCTGCCTTGATCTCGCGTCGGGTCAAAAGCCCGGTCAGCGGGCAAATGCACCGGGCTACATGAAATGCGTGGTAGGCTCGCATATTATCTATTACCGTATCCAAGACGCTTCGATCGTCGTCGTCCGCATTCTGCATGGCATGATGGATGCGAATAAGCACCTCCATTAACGGGGGCTATTTTTTCGTATTGTCCACCACATCCAGCACCGTTTTCGCCGCGATTTCGCCAGCCGGCTTTTCCGTCGCCATCAGCTCCGCGATGCGCTGGAATCCTTCCATCTGCGCGTCACGCGCGGGGCCGGGCCGCATTAGCCGGTCGAGCTGACGCGCCAGATGGCCGGGGCGGATGAACTCGTTGAAATGCTCGGGAACGATCACCTCGTCCGCGATGATATTGGGCAGCGCCGCGCTCCATATGGTGATATGCGGCATCAGGAAGGTCTTTCCGAACCAATCGGTCTTATAGGCAAGCACGGTCGGCACATGGGCCAGCGCCAGTTCGAGCGACACAGTGCCCGACGCGGCGAGCGCGGCATCCGCCTGCTCGAACGCCTTCCACTTGTCTTCCTCCTTCACCACGATCAGCGGCTTTACCGGCCAGTCGGCGGAGAGGGCGCGCACCATCGGCTCGATATGCGGCAGTGTCGGCAGGATGACGTGCAGCGTCTCGACCCGCTTCGAGAGCTCGGCGACGGCCTTGCCGAACGGCTCCATCAATGCCTTGATCTCCGAGCGCCGCGAGCCTGGAAGTACCAGCAGCGTCCGCTCGCCCGCGCCGGCCAGCGATTTCTCGCGGCGCATCCGCGCGGCCCGCACGTCAAGGATCGGCTGGTAACTGGCGAGACGATGCCCGGCATAGGTCGCGGCGGGACCGCTCAGCCGCTGCAAGACCTCGACCTCGAAGGGCAGGATCGTCAGCACATGGTCCACATAGGCACGCATGGCGCGGGCGCGCTGCGGCCGCCACGCCCAGACGGTCGGCGCGACATATTTGATGATCGGGATGGAGGCATCTGCCGCCCGGACCTTCTTCGCAACGCGATGCGTGAAATCCGGGCTGTCGATGATGACAAGGCAGTCGGGTTTGGCGGCGACGATAGCATTTGCCGTCTGCCGGATGCGCCAGACCAATTTGGGCAGGTTCTTGAGAACGGCGCTCAAGCCCATGATCGAGATTTCAGCCGGATCGAACAGGCTTTTCAGCCCCCGCGCCTGTAGATGGCTGCCTCCGACCCCAACGAGATTGACGAGGCGGTCCGTGCTTGCGCGCAGCGCATCGATCAGATCGGCGCCGACGATATCCCCGGATTCCTCCCCCGCGACGATTGCGATCTTTAGCGGCAACTTGCGGCCCATCGGTTCTTCCCTCTAGTCCGGTTTTGGGTCGAAGGTTTCTATGAAAAGTCCCTTACTATTCGCCGCCGCCACCGTCTCGCCGAAGCCGAGGATGAAGGTCTTTCCGGCCTCGACCGCGATGCCGGAGAGCCCCGCGCGCGCCGCATTATCCACCGTCGAAAGTCCTATCGTCGGCAGGTCGGCGCGTTCATCTTGCGTCGGCTTGGCGCATTTGACAAGCACGCCGCCTTTTTGCGGGATCCGCCGGGCTGCGCGCATATCCGCAATGCGCTCCAGCATGGCGTCGGTGCCTTCGGCGCCTTCCAGCGCCACAACGCGGCCGCCGACGGCAACAGCGCCCTGCCCCACATCGAGAACGCCGATTATGCGCGCCGCCTCGCGGGCGAGCTCGATATTGCGCCAGTCATCTTTTCCGGGCTTCTTGGCTGTGAGGGAGCGGGCGGCAGGCGCGAGCAAATCCGGCACGATCTCATGCGCGCCGACCACCTTGAAACCGTAGGATTCGACCAAGCCGATAAAGGCGCGCAGCAGCGCATCATCGCCCTTGCCGAGTGCACCAAGGATACGCGGTATGGCTGCGAGCGTAGGCCCGTCGATCCGCAAATCGGAAAAATTTGGCCGGCTGCTCACGCCACCTGCCAGGATGACATTGCGAACGCCGCCAGCCTTCAGCGCTCGGATCAGCTTGGCGAACTCCACCACGGAGATTTCCGTGTGCTCATAGCGGTAAAGCGAGGGGTCAGCATCGCCCTTGAGCGGGATGAGAAGCGGGGCCCTGCCCTGCTTCTCCAGGCTTTCGGCGACCCTGACAGGAAGGATGCCGCTGCCGGCGACGATGGCCGTGCGGCCCGTGACGTCGGCGCCGGGCGTCAACTCAGTCCTCGTCGCCATGGCCGCCAAAGGCGGTGTCGAGGGGCGGCGTGCAATAGGCGCGCTTGGTATCGACCGAGATAAAGGCAACCAGATCCGCCACTGCGGCAGAATCGGGATAAGCGGCAATAACGTCGGCGGCGCGCTCGCGAAGCGGCTTCGTGCGGTCGAACAGCATGTGGGACGCATGGCGGATATTGTGGATTTCCGCGCGCGGCATGCCTGAGCGCTTCATACCGATGATGTTGAGGCCGCCCAGATGCGCATGAACGCCAATGGCCATGCCATAGGGGATGAGATCGCTGACGAGCGCCGCAAGGCCGCCGACAAAGGCATGATGGCCGACGCGGCAGAACTGGTGGACCGCTCCGCCCCCGCCGATGATGACATTGTCGCCGATGACGCAATGCCCGCCGATCATCACATTGTTGGCGAATGTAACATTGTTCCCGAGATCGCAATCATGGGCGACATGAGCATAGGCGAGAAATGAGCAATTGTCACCGACCGAGGTATAGCCACGGCTCGAATCGGAGCCGCGATGCATGGTGACGCCTTCGCGGATCGTGCAATTTCGACCGATGATGAGCGTCGTCGGGCCGCCCTTATGCTTGCCATTCTGCGGATCGCAGCCGAGGATGGCGTGAGGATAGACCTTCGACCCCGCGCCAAGCGTGGTGGCATCGGTCACCACCACATGGCTCATCAACTCCGTGTTGTCGCCGATGACCGCGCCCGCCTGCACATGGCAGAACGGCCCGATGGTGACGCCCACGCCCAGTTCCGCGCCTTTTTCGACAAGGGCAGTCGGGTGAATGAAAGTTTCTTTCATAATTGGATGACTACTTTTCTTCGGCAATGCCGATCATTGCGGCCACTTCGGCCTCGGCCACGAGGGTGCCATCCACCTCAGCGGTGCAGGCATATCGTGATATATTGGCGCGCTGCTTCAGCTTCTTGACATGAAGCAACAACCGGTCGCCGGGGACAACCGGACGGCGGAATTTCGCATTGTCGATGGTCAGGAAATACACGACCCCCGGCTTGTCCGCGCCGCGCTGCATAATCGAGATCGCGCCGGCCGTCTGCGCCATCGCCTCGATGATGAGGACGCCGGGCATGATCGGATTGCTCGGGAAATGGCCGTTGAAATGCGGCTCGTTGATCGTGACATTCTTGATGCCCGTCGCCGACTGGTCGCCGTCGATATCGACGATGCGGTCGATCAGCAGGAACGGATAACGATGCGGCAAGGTGGCCAGCAGCTTCTGGATATCGGCTGCATTCAAACTGGCGCGCCCGGTCTCACTCATCCGAAGATTTCTCCTTCTTTGGCTGTCCGATACTGCGGAGCGCCGCGACTTCCCGGAACCATTGCTTGAACGGGCGCGCGGGCATTCCGCCCCATTTCTCGCCATCCGGAATATCGTTCATCACCCCGCTGGCCGCTGCGATCTGTACGCGCGAGCCGATGGTCAGATGGTCGGCGAGCCCGACACGGCCGCCGAGCATGGTCATGTCGCCGATGGTGACACTGCCTGAAATGCCACAATGGGCAGCGATGAGGCAATGACGCCCGATGCGTACATTATGCGCAATCTGAACGAGATTATCGATCTTGGTGCCCTCGCCGATCACGGTATCGGCAAGCGCGCCGCGATCGATCGTGGTGTTGGCGCCGATCTCGACATCGTCCTGGATGATGACGCGGCCCAGCTGGGGCACTTTTTCCACACCGCGCGGACCGGGGACATAACCGAACCCGTCCTGCCCGATGCGAACACCGGGATGCAGCTGCACCCGGTTGCCGATGAAGGCATATTGGATGGAGACACCGGGGCCGATATAGCTGTCGCGACCGATCTGGCAATTCGCGCCTATGACGGCAGTCGCCGAGACGACGGTGCCCGCCCCTATCGCCACGCCCTTTCCGACGACAGCGCCCGCCTCGACGGTCGCGCCCGGCTCGATTTCGGCGCTCGGATGGATGCTCGCATGCGGCGAGATGCCGGTTTCACCAATCCACGGCTCCGGGCGCGCGGACGACGGGAACAGCATCCGGCCCACAGAGGAAAAATCGCGATGCGGATTGCGCGTCAGCAGAACGGCGATGCCGGAGGGGATATGATGCTGCAATTCCTCGGTGCAGAGCACGGCAGCTGCCTTGAGCCCGGCGAGATTTCCCGCGTTCTTCTTGCCTTCGAGAAAGACAAGCGAATCAGAATCGGAATCGCCAAGCGATGCGAGGCGTGCGACAACACGGCTGCCAAGCGCCGCGTCACGCAGCCTCGCACCGGTGAACTCGGCGATATCGCCGATTGTCAACTGACGCGACGGCGTAAAGAAAACAGGATCTGCCATCAACACACTTTCTCTCCCGGGACTATTAGCCCCGGGAGAAAGGCAAATCTATCAGAACTTGCTCGAAATGCCGAAATTGAAGTTCTGCACCTTGTCGGTATCTTCCTTCTTGATCGGCCACGCATAGTCGAAGCGCAGCGGACCGAAAGGCGAAGCCCACATCAGGCTGATACCTGCCGAGGCGCGCAGCGCGCTGCTGTCACCCTCAACGGCGGGATCACCTGACTCCGGCTTATATTCAGTACCGTAAAGGGTCGCCGCGTCGGCAAAGACCGCGCCACGGATGCCGAGGCTCTCGGGAACGACGGGCATCGGGAACTGCACTTCGGCGGTAGCGTTTATATAGGTCGTGCCGCCGAGATAGTACCGATCGCTGCCATCTCGAGTACGCTGGAACGGACCAATGCCATTATATTTAAAGCCGCGGATGATATCCGAATTGTTCTTGAACATATCGAATATGCGCGCGCCTTCATCATCGAAGGCATGGATGTAACCACCGCCGGCGCTCACGAGACCGACAATATCGGCTTCCTGAGACAGCGTCTTGTAGTAGCTGGCCTTGACCGTCGACTTCAGATAATTCGCGTCACCACCAAGCCCCGCAAACTCCTGATTGAAGCGCGCAAAAATCCCATCGTGCGGATTCTTAACATCGTCAATCGAGTTATATGTCAGCGAATAGCTGATAGAGGACTTGATCCAGGGGCTCTCGCGCGATGCCTCGACAATAGCAGGCGCAACCTCGTTATAATTCGGCGTTCCATCCGGATTTAGGACGTCACCATCAAGCTCATATTTCTCCTGCACGTAGTTATAGGCTACGCCAGCGGAGAAATTGTCCGTGATCGGCAGGCCGAAACGGATCGTACCGCCCGTCTGCTCGACATCGTACTTGTCCTTCAGCGAATATGTCTTCCGGAAGACATCGAAGCCCGCAGAGATGCGCTGGCCGAGGAAGTAGGGCTCGGTGAAGGAGAACGAGTAGTTACGCGCGTCATCCTGACCGCCGCCCGCGCCGATGCGGACATACTGGCCACGGCCGAGGAAGTTGCGCTCCGTGATCGAGGCTTCGACCGACACGCCCGGCGTCTCGCCGCCGGTGGTGTAGCCGCCGCCGACAGAGAACTCACCCGTAGGCTTCTCGACCACATCGACAACCAGCACGACCTGATCCGGCGCGGAGCCGGGCACGGTCGAAATGTTGACCGACTGGAAGAAGTCGAGCGCATCCAGACGGCGCTTGGCGCGCTGGATCATGACCTGATTGAACGCATCGCCTTCGCTCAAATCGAACTCACGACGGATGACGTAATCGCGCGTCTTCTCATTGCCGCGAATCTCGATCCGCTCGACATAGGCGCGAACGCCCTCTTCGATGCTGTAGACGACCGAGATCGTATGATTCTGGAAGTCACGATCACCGCGCGGCTCGACCTTGGCAAAGGGATAGCCCTTGGCAGCAACAGCTTCGGTGATGTCGATAACCGACGTTTCGATGTTCTTGGCGCTATAGGCATCGCCCGTATGCGTCTTGATATCGCCGCGCAGCGACTGCGTATCGATTCCAGGAATGGTGCTCTCCACCTGAACGTCACCGAAGGTGTACTTCTGACCTTCATCAACGGTGATGGTGATGGTGTATTCGTTCGTCGCGGGATCGAGAACCGCATTCGATGAGACGACGCGGAAATCGGCATAGCCGCGATTGTAATAGAAGCGGCGCAGCGCTTCCTCATCGGCGCGCAGCTTGTCTTCGTCATAAACGTCGCCGCGCGTCAGCCACGACAGCGGATTGGTGCGCTTGGTGGAGATGACGTCACGCAGGCGGCGAGAACCGAAGGCCTCATTGCCGACGAAATTGATGGCACCGATCTTGGTGCGGTCGCCCTCGTTGATCTCATAGACCACATTGACGCGCCCCTCGCCCAGATCGATGGTACGGGCGTTGACGGTCGCATCGCTGCGCCCAATGCGGCGATAGGCATCGAGAATCGCCTCTTTGTCCGCCTCCATCTTGACGGGATCGAACGGCTCGCGCGCCTTCAACTGCACGGCGGCGGCAAGCTGCGGATCCTTGATCTTCTTGTTGCCCTGGAACAGAACGTTGTTGACGACGGAATATTCGCTGACGCTGACGACGAGTGCACCGCCGACCTGCTTGATCTGCACGTCGGAGAACAGCCCCATGGCGAAAAGGCGCTTGATCGCCTCGTCAATATCGTTGTTCGAGAAGGACTTGCCGGGCTGGATGCCGATATTGTCGCGGATCGTCGCCGCATCGACGCGCCGGTTTCCGCGAACCTCGATTCGGCTGACGACCGCCGCTTCAGCGGTATCGAACGCAATCAGGGAAACAGCGGTTGAACCGGAGGCCGCAAGAGCCACTTGCATGGCGATCGCGGAGGCGGCGCCAAAGAATTTCGAACTTGCCGTCATTGGCCTTCTGAACCTTTGTTTCTCGTTGTCCCCGGGGCGGTATCCCAGAAAAAAGCGCTTAACTCAAACCACCGTAATAACTGGTTTTTTCATACAAGCAAGCGTCACGGTCAATTTCCGTTTACTTGGCCTTGAGGCGTGACATCCGCGCCACGCCGCCGAACCACATTAGTAAACATTCCTTACCGTCTTCCTGAAATTTCCCCCCTCTCCTTTTACCCTTATCGAGCCTTTGCCTCAACAGACGAAAATGTCGTTGAACAGAACAAATGCCATGAATCCCATCACGGTGAGGAATCCCACCCTGAAGAAGACTTCCTGCACCGCCACCGGCACGGGCCGGCGCAGCGCCGCCTCAGCGGCATAAAAGACCAGATGGCCGCCATCAAGAGGCGGAAGCGGAAAAAGGTTAAGCAAACCGATGCCGATCGAAAGCATGGCCGTCAGCTGCACCAGCCAGGAAAAGCCGCGGCTCGCCGCTTCGCCCGCCATGGTGGCGATTTTCACGGGACCGCCCAACTGGCACTTGTCCTCGCGGCCTGCGAAGAATCGCGTGAAGAACTCACCCGTCCGCCCGATGATGAAGCCGGTTTCGAGCACCGCCTGCTTGACCGATTCGACGGGGCCATATTCGATCACCCGGAATTTGCCGAGCGCCTCGTTGTTGACGACGCCGATGACGCCCATCTTCACTTTGTTGCCGAGCGGATCGGTCTGCTCGAGCATTTCGGGCGTGGCGGTAAGCGTCACTTCCTTGCCGTCGCGCTCAACGGTGAAGCGAATCGGATCGCCCGCCCGGATCGAGACATAGCGCTGCACATCGGAGAAAGTGTCCACCTTCTCGCCGTCGACAGCCAGGAATCGGTCGCCCGGCACGAAGCCGGCGACCGCCGCCGGGCTTCCAGGACGCACCTCGGCCACCATCGGGTCGGCCACTACGCGGCCGTAAAGCCCTAGAAACACCGATAGGATGACAATCGTCAGGAGAATATTGAAGGCAGGACCGGCGAAAACCGTCGCCGCACGCTTCCATACCGGCTGCGTGTGGAAGGCCACGGCCCTTTCGGATTCGGTCAGCCCCTGCTCCGCCGCCTCGGATGGCGAGCTCGCAACGCCCTCGTCGCCGACGAATTTGACGTAGCCTCCCAGCGGAATCGCTGAAAGTTTCCAGCGTGTGCCCTTGCGGTCGGTAAAGCCGATCAGTTCGGGCCCAAATCCCACCGAAAACGCCCTGACGCCGATGCCGCACCACCGCCCGACGAGATAGTGCCCCATCTCGTGGACGAAAACGACGACCGTCAGCACGCAGAGAAACGGAACGATCGTCCCGATAAGCAGGCTGTTGCTGCCGAAAAGATATGAGACCACGTCTCCCAAATTTATTCTCCTGGCGAGGCATCCCGCACATGCGGACCGCCATTATATAATTAGATATCGTGCCGCAGCCTACATCCCGAAGAAAATGGCAGAAGGCACATCCGGCTCGGCGAAAATCGCCCCAATGAGGTACATGAGCACGGCAGCCGCCACAAGCCCATCGACACGATCCATGAAGCCTCCATGGCCCGGCAGAAGCCGTCCGGAATCCTTGAAGCCGAATATCCGCTTGACCCGGGATTCGGCAAGGTCGCCCATCTGCGAGACCACGGAAAGCGCGAGCGCCAGCAAGGGCACGAGAAAACCGTCCGGCGGCATCATGACCATAACGGCGAGGACGCCTGCGACGACGCCCGCCACCGCGCCGCCGATGGCGCCGGACCAGGTCTTATTGGGCGAGAATCGCGGCGCGAGCTTCGGGCCGCCTATGGCGCGCCCGGTGAAATAGGCGGCAATGTCGGTCGCCCAGACCACGGCGAAGAGAAAGATGATCGCGCCGAAGCCGAAAGGCTCATCTCCGCGCAACAGGGAGAGAGAGATTGCCGGAAGGCCCGCATAGAGAAGCCCCGCCGGCGCCCAGGCCCTCCCGGTCTTCCAGGCAAGGACAACCATCAGCACCGCGCCGAGGAGAAGAAGGCTGATGGCCGGCAATGCGCGCCCGTCCCAGAGCAGGACGGCAGCGGTGAGCGCCAGCCACGCCCAGCCGAAGCCGCGTGAGAGGGCCGTCTGGCGCGCCGCCGTCAGCGATACCCACTCATGGTATACCGCCGCGCCGATGGCGATGGCGAGCAGCGTGAACCATGTTCCGCCGACCCAGGTGACAAGAAGCGTCACGGTGCCCAGGATGATCGCCGTCACAATACGGGTCTGGAGATTGGACATGGGAAACCTTTTCCGCTGTAAGCCCTGCGCAGCTTACAGCGCGATATCCTGAGCGGGAAGCCGCGCCTCGACACCGCCGAACCGGCGTTCGCGGGCCTGGAACGTCTCGATGGCATCCATCAGATTGGCGGGCTTGAAATCCGGCCAGAAGCACGGAACGAACAGGAATTCCGAATAGGCGGCCTGCCAGAGCAGGAAATTGGAAAGGCGCATCTCGCCGCTGGTGCGGATGATGAGATCCGGATCCGGCATTTCCGCCGTGTCGAGCTTCGCGGCAATCGCCTCCGGCGTGATCGCCGATGGAGCAAGCCTGCCTGCCGCGATATCCTCGCCCAGCGCCCGCATCGCCCGCGCGATTTCATCGCGCGCGCCGTAATTGAAGGCGATAACGAGGTTGAGGCCGGTATTGCCCAGCGTCAGCGCTTCGGCTTCTTCAAGGAGGCCGAGAATGTCCGTCGCCAGCCCCTCGCGCTCGCCGATGATCCGCACACGCACATTCTTGCGGTGCAGATCGGCGAGGTCGCGGCGGATGAAGAACTTCAGCAGCCCCATCAGCTCGCTGACCTCGCTCTGAGGCCGCGACCAGTTTTCCGAGGAAAAGGCAAAAAGCGTCAGCCAGCCCAGCTCGATCTCGCCGGCCTTGTTGACGATTTCGCGCAAAGCTTCCATGCCCGCCTTGTGTCCGGCGGTGCGCGGCAGTCCCCTTGCCTTCGCCCAGCGGCCATTGCCATCCATGATGATGGCGATATGGCGCGGATTGGATATGGGCATCGCTCCCCCGTTCGAATTCCGAAGCCTGGAAAATGCAGGTCATTTTTATGCACATGATCTTATCCGAAAAGTCTGCAACTTTTCGGGATCATGCTCAGACCTGCATGATCTCCGCTTCCTTGGTGGCCAGCAGCTTGTCCAGCTCCGAAATGGTCTCGTCGGTCAGCTTCTGCACCTTTTCCGAGAGGACTCGGCTATCATCCTGACTGATATCGCCGTCCTTCTCCAGCTTTTTCAGCTGGTCCATGCCATCGCGGCGCACATGGCGGGCGGCGACGCGCGCCTGCTCGGCATATTGATGGGCAATCTTGACCAGTTCCTTGCGGCGCTGCTCGTTCAATTCCGGCAGGGGAATGCGCAGCGTCGTGCCATCGGTGATCGGGTTGAGGCCAAGGCCGGAATCGCGGATCGCGCGTTCCACTGCCCCTACCATCGACTTATCCCATACGGACACCGACAGCATGCGCGGCTCCGGCACCGAGATATTGGCCACCTGGTTGATCGGCATATCCGAGCCATAGGCTGAAACCGTGATCGGCTCCAACAGGCTCGCGGAAGCGCGGCCCGTGCGCAAGCCGCCGAGATCGTGCTTGAAGGCCTGAATGGCGCCTTCCATACGGCGCTTGATGTCATTGAGATCCAGAGCGTCGCTCATTTCTTCTTTTTCTCCCTTCAATGCGCTCTTAATCGGAAACCACGGTGCAATGTCCCTTGCCAAGCAGAATCTTGGCGAACCCGCCTTCTTCGTGAATGGAATAGACAATTATCGGAATGTTGTTCTCCCGCGCAAGGGCAACCGCGGCGGTGTCCATCACCGCCAGCCCCCGGTCGAGCACCTGCTTGTGCGTCAGCCGCTCGTAACGCTCGGCATCGGGATGGGTCTTCGGGTCGGCGGAGTAAATCCCGTCCACCTGGGTACCTTTGAAAAGCGCGTCCGCGCCGATCTCCGCCGCGCGAAGCGCGGCAGCGGAATCGGTGGTGAAGAAGGGATTGCCCGTGCCGCCGGCGAAGATGACGACCTTGCCCTGATCCATATAAGCAGTCGCCTGACGCTGCGAGAAGCTCTCGCATATCTCAGGCATGGCGATGGCCGAAAGCACCACGCTGTCTACACCGAGCTTGGAAAGCGATGTGCGCAGCGCCAGCGAATTGATGACGGTGGCGAGCATGCCCATATGGTCGCCAGTCACGCGATCCCCGCCCTTGGAGGCGACTGCCAGCCCGCGGAAAATATTGCCACCGCCAATGACAACGCCAACTTCCACGCCGAGCGCCCTCGCCTCGGCGATATCGGCGGCGATACGGTCGGCGACCGAGACATCGATCCCGAAGCCCTGATTTCCCATCAGCGCCTCGCCCGAGGCTTTCAACAGGACACGTTTATAGATGGGTGCGCCGGACATGATATCCCCTCTTTTCCCGTGGGCTTGATTGGTAATTCCGGTTCCGGATACACGAAGGGCACCGCGATGTCACGCGATGCCCTCCGAACTCACGGGAATTTAGCCTATTACTTCTTGACCGCAGCAGCGACTTCCGCCGCAAAGTCGGTTTCTTCCTTTTCGATGCCTTCGCCAAGAGCGAAGCGTACGAAGCCGGTGATCTTGGCCGGAGCGCCGATAGTCTTTTCCGCTTCCTTGAGAGCGGCTTCGACGGTCAGGTCCGGGTTAAGCACAAAAGCCTGCGAGAGAAGCACGACCTCCTCGTAGAACTTGCGGATACGGCCTTCGACCATCTTCTCGATGATGTTCTCCGGCTTGCCGGACTGGCGGGCCTGATCGGAGAAGATCGCCCTTTCGCGCTCCACGACAGCCGGGTCGAGCTCAGCCGGGGTCAGGGCGAGCGGGTTCGTCGCCGCGACATGCATCGCGACCTGACGACCGAAAGCCTGCGCTGCTTCGGTATTGCCCACCGTCTCAATGGCGACGAGAACACCCATCTTGCCGAGACCGTCGGAGACGCCGTTATGCACATAGGTCGCGACCGCGCCCTGCGGGACGCTGAGCGCCGCCGAACGGCGGAAATTGATGTTCTCGCCGATGGTGGCGATGGCGTCCTTCACCGCGTCGGTGACGGATTTGGACGTGCCCGGATAGGTCGCGGCGGCGACGGCTTCGGTGGTGCCATCGGTCGTCAGCGCCACGGCGGCGACATTACGGACGAGGTCCTGGAAGGCGTCGTTGCGGGCGACGAAGTCGGTCTCGGAGTTCACCTCGACGACGACGGCCTTGGCGCCGGACGAGGCAACGCCGACCAGACCTTCGGCGGCAGTGCGGCCCGCCTTCTTGTCGGCCTTGGCAATACCCTTCTTGCGCAGCCAGTCCATGGCGGCTTCCATGTCGCCATTGGTTTCGGCCAGCGCGGTCTTGCAGTCCATCATGCCTGCGCCGGAGAGTTCACGAAGTTCTTTTACCTGGGATGCTGAAACGCTCATTATCGCCTCTCATGAAAGCGAAGGCATACCGTCGCCGGTATGCCCACATTGCTATTTTAAAAACTATTTACCCGCTATGACGGGTGTATGAAGACACCCTTAGCCGCATGACCTTATCCAAAAAGTCTGCAACTTTTTGGGGATCATGCTCAGGCAGAAGCCTGGCCGTCTTCCGCCGGGGTCTCCAGCGCAGGCTCGATCGGAGCTTCGGCCTGAGCGCCGATATCCATGCCGAGCGCGCCCTGCTGACGGGCAATGCCGTCGAGAGCGGCACGGGCGATCAGGTCGCAATAGAGCGAGATCGCGCGGGAAGCATCGTCATTGCCCGGAATCGGATAGTCGATCTGATCGGGGTCGCAATTGGAGTCGATGACAGCCACGACGGGAATGCCAAGGCGCTTGGCTTCCTGGATGGCAATCGCTTCTTTGTTGGTGTCGATGATGAACATCAGGTCCGGGGTCGAGCCCATGTCACGGATGCCGCCCAGCGCGCGATGCAGCTTCTCGCGCTCGCGGTCGAGGTTCAGGCGCTCCTTCTTGGTGAAGCCCTGGGCTTCGCCGGCAAGGATTTCATCGAGCTTGCGCAGGCGCTGGATCGAGTTGGAAATGGTCTTCCAGTTCGTCAGCATGCCGCCGAGCCAGCGGGCATTGACGTAGTACTGGGCCGAACGCTGCGCCGCATCGGCGATGATCTCCGAAGCCTGACGCTTGGTGCCGACGAAGAGCACGCGGCCGCCGCGGGCAACCGTATCGGACACGACCTTCAGCGCCTGATGCAGCAGCGGAACGGTCTGGGCCAGGTCGATGATGTGGATGTTGTTACGGTCGCCATAGATGTAGGGCGCCATCTTCGGGTTCCAGCGGTGGGTCTGGTGGCCAAAGTGAACGCCAGCTTCAAGGAGCTGGCGCATGCTGAAATCAGGCAATGCCATTTTCTTTTCCTTTTCCGGTTGAACCTCCACGGGAAGAGGCGATCACTCGCCACCGGAGGCCAGCACCGGATTTCTCCCGGCATCAGGCCCAACCCCGTGTGTGGAATGCTGCGGCTGTTAACGGATTATGCGGGGAAATGCAAGAGAGGGCAGTAAGGCAAGGGTATCGCACAGGCGGACGAGGGCAATAGCAAAAACATATTGCCCTACTGCCCTCTGGCCTTCATCAAACCTCGACCGAGTCGAACACACGTATCTTCACCCAATTCGGATTGCTCTGCGGGATGAAGTGGTTCACATGCGCGTCGGACACCTGATAGGCGTCATGCGACTGGCGATCGGCAAACACCATAATGAAGGCGACGTCGAAATTGTCTTCATTGAAGAGATACGCCACCTGCTTGTGGCGCGTCAGATTGTGCGCCAGCACAGTGGGGAAAAAGGAAAGCTCGCCGGGATGGTTGGCGAGATATTTTTCCCCAAGCTCCAGCTGCTTCTGCACGGCGGCGGGGCTTTTGTCCTTAAGCGTAATGTAGATGGTGTGGTGAATACGGCCATTGCCGGTGCTTGCGGCACCCTTGGTCGTGCTTTTCGCGGAAATGTTCATGAATCGTCTCCTTTGCAGGACGATCAAAAGAAGCGAAGCACACCATATCTATGTCGTTATTTCCCAATAGCCACCATGATCTGAACAAATACTGGTGATTTCCAGAACAGACCGCCATCCCCGGATCGCCAGGAATGACGGCCGCGAGGCTATTTCTTGCAATCGCCCGCCTTCTGCGACTGGTCGAATATCTTGAGATCGACAAGCGTACCCTTGATGGAGAAATCGCCGTAATCCATTTTCAAATCGCGCGTGATGCCGTTGCGGTAAAGCTTGAAATCGATGCGGTAGACCGGCAGGCCTTCCTGGTTTTCCTTATCGTCGAAATAGGCGATATTGACCGGCCAGACCTTCTCATTGGCAAGCTTGCCCATGGCCTTCGCTTCGTCGCTATCGATGGATACTTCCGGCTTGCCGACCACGATGGTGGTGTCCGAAACCCGGTCCGCATCCTCCGAGCCGTCGAACATCGTGGTCTGGTAGAACACCTCGCCCGCTTCGGCCTTGGCAATCAGTTCTTCCATATGGTGAGTCGGGAATTGCGAGCGTTCCAGCGTGACTTTCTTCGATTCCGGCTTGGTGAGCGAAACCTCGGTCGCGTTCGGCGTCAGTGTAGCCTCGCCGCGCACCTCCTTGCTCAGTTCCTTGTCGATGAACGTCTTATTGACGAAGTTGAACTGCTTGCCATCACCGGATTCGTATGTGGTGGTCTGTTGATCGGTGAGGCGCGGGGGCGCCTCGTCCATGTCGATGCGGGTCACAAAACGGAAATTGGTGGTATAACCCTCGCAGACCGAGCCGTTGAATTCGTAAACCATGCGGCCGGTCAGCCCGGAGATGCCGGACTTGTCGTCGGCCCTGTCGAGCTGGAGATCGTAAACGGCGCGGTGAGGAACGAGAACGACGGGGTTCGCGGCGGCCACTGGAAACGGAGCAAACATAAAACCGGTGAGGCTAGCGGCGGCAGCCAGAACACTTATCGAACGCATTAAGGATTCTCCGTTTCATTGACGGCACATCATAAAAAATCTCATGGCGGAAGCGAGGCAAAAATCGCAACCTCCACTGAACTTGCATGATTCTGAAATTCGGCACGCGCACGAATTTCGGAATTAAATATAGGAGCATATCATGAGCAATACCATCGAGATGCGGCTTGCCGGCCTCGGCATCACCATTCCCGAGGCGGCGGCGCCAGTCGCCAATTACGTGCCTTATTCGCAGTCCGGCACGCTTCTCTTCACGTCAGGGCAATTGCCGCTGGTCAATGGTAAGCTCGTGCATGAGGGGCTGCTGGGCGGCGAACTGACGGTGGCGCACGGGCAGGAAGCGGCACGCGCGGCGGCGATCAATGTGCTGGCGCAGGCCAAGGCAGCGCTCGGCGACCTGGCCCGCATCAAGCGCATCGTCAAGATCACGATCTTCGTCGCCTCGACGCCCGATTTCGTCGAGCAGCACCTCGTCGCCAACGGCGCATCCGACCTCTTCGTCGCCGTGCTTGGCGATGCCGGGCGTCACGCGCGCTCCGCGGTCGGCATGGCCTCCCTGCCCTTCAATGCGCCGGTCGAGGTCGAAGCAATTATCGAGGTCGCCTGATCATGGCCAATCTCGACTGGCTGACGAAGCGTCCTATCGCCCATCGCGGCCTGCATGATCTCAACGACAAATGCTGGGAGAACACGCTCCCGGCCTTTGACCGCGCGGCAAAGGCGGGTTTCGCCATCGAGTGTGACGTGCATCTTTCCGCCGATGGCGTTCCTATTGTCTTTCATGACGAGCATTTGAAGCGGCTGACGGGACAAGATGGCCAGATCCATGAGCTGACCGCCGCGCAATGCACCGCCCTGCATGTCGGGGGCACCGCCGACCGGGTGCCGACCTTGAGGGAGGCGCTGACGCTTATTGCGGGCCGCGTGGCTGTCATCATCGAGCTCAAGGGCATTGCCGGGCGGGATGATGGGCTTGTCGCGGCGGTGGCACGGGAACTGGACGGCTATCAGGGCCACGCCGCCATCATGTCTTTCGACCATCACCTGGTCAGACGCTTCCCGGCCGACGCGCCGGGCATTCCCGGCGGGCTCACTGCGGAGGGGGCGAAGACCAGGGATATCGAGGCGCATTTTTCCCTGCTCGCGCATGAACTCGCCTTCGTTTCCTATAATGTCCACCACCTGCCCAACCCGTTCGTCACCTTCGTTCGGGAAAAGCTGAACATGCCGGTCATTACGTGGACGGTCAGGAACGAGGCGCAGAAAGCCCAGAGCGATCTGTTCGCGGATCAGATTACGTTCGAGGGTTTCGATCCGGATTCAATGCTGGCTTGATAAGTATAGCGAATAGCGAGTAGGGAATAGCGGATAGAAAGACATTCCTATTCGCTACGCACTATTCGCTATCGCTATTTGGGACGAGGCAATTGAACGGACGGGAGCAAGACGAGCGCGGTTTTACCTTAGCCGTTTGCAACGGTCTTTCCGCCTTTACGCGCGAGGAGTGGGACAGCCTTTCCGGAACTTCCAGGGAAGCGGAAGGCTATAACCCCTTCATTTCATATGATTTTTTGAGCGCTCTGGAAGATTCCGGCTGCGTTACGCCCGCCACCGGCTGGCTGCCGCGGCATTTGCGCCTTCAGGATGACGATGGCCGGCTTCTGGGCGCGGTGCCCTGCTATCTCAAGGGCCACAGCCAGGGCGAATATGTCTTCGACCATGGTTGGGCCGACGCCTTCGAGCGCGCGGGCGGCGACTATTATCCGAAATATCAGGTCGCGGTGCCGTTCACGCCCGCCACCGGCCCGCGCCTTCTTCATAGTACAGCGTTCGAGCCGCAGGCCGTACGGCAGGCTCTTGCGGCCGGGATTCGGCAACTGACGGTTCAACACGGCGTATCCTCGGCCCATGTCACCTTCCTGCCCGAAAGCGAGCTGCCCGAGCTGACGGAAGCCGGATTCCTGCATCGAACCGACCAGCAGTTCCACTTCATCAATGAAGGCTACTCGGCTTACGAGGATTTTCTCGAAACGCTCGCCTCACGCAAGCGCAAGGCGCTGAAACGCGAGCGGCGCGAGGCGCTGAGCAGCGGCATCACCATAGAATGGCTGACGGGAAGCGATCTAACTGAGGCCATATGGGATCAATTTTTCGCCTTTTATATGGATACAGGTAGTCGAAAATGGGGCCGCCCCTATCTCAACCGCGAATTCTACTCGCTGATCGGCGAGCGGATGGCTGATGACATCCTCCTTGTCATGGCCAAGCGCGATGGGCGCTATATCGCCGGGGCCATCAACTTCATCGGCGAGGATCGCCTTTTCGGGCGGCATTGGGGCTGCATCGAGGACCATCCCTTCCTGCATTTCGAGGTCTGCTACCATCAGGCCATCGACTTCGCCATCGCAAAGGGAATAAGGGTCGTGGAGGCGGGCGCACAGGGCGAGCACAAGCTCGCACGCGGCTATGTGCCCGTCACGACCCATTCAGCCCATTACATCGCGCATGAGGGTTTCCGCCGCGCGGTGGAGGACTATCTGATCCGCGAGCGCCGTGAAATCGAGCAATTGAACGAAGCCCTGCGCGAGCACACCCCATTCAAAAAGTATCAAGAGGAGCTATGAATGACCTATGACGACAACAATGTCTTCGCGCGCATCCTGCGCGGAGAAATCCCGTCCAATCGCGTCTATGAGGACGAGCATGTCGTCGCCTTCATGGATGTGATGCCGCAGGGCGAAGGCCATACGCTGGTGGTGCCGAAAGCCGCCTCGCGCAATCTGCTCGACGCCGCGCCGCATACGCTTGGACCATTGCTCGCCGCCGTGCAGAAAATCGCCGTCGCGGTGAAAAAGGCCTTCGCGGCCGATGGCGTGACGATCATGCAGTTCAACGAGCCGGCGGGCGGTCAGTCGGTGTTCCACCTGCATTTTCACGTCATTCCTCGCTTCGACGGCCTCGCGCTGAAGCCTCATAGCGGCAAGATGGAAGACCCGGACGTGCTCGCGCGCAATGCGGAGAAGATCAAGGCAGTGCTTTGATTTTATAGAAGCAGCAGCCCTATAACGAGCAATATCTCCGCCACTGCGACGCCAACCAGAACGCGCTTGCCGGTGGCGAGATAGACGGCAAAGCCGGCTGCCGCCGCGCCCACGCGCAGCCAGAGCGGGGAGCTTGCGAGTTCCCCGGTCGGGTAAAGAATGAGTTGGGCGATAACCGCGGCGACCAGCGCCGTGGCGATGCAGCGCACCAGCACGAGCGCCTGGCTGTCCTCGCGAATGCGCCCGCCTATAAGCACCCCGAGGAAGCGCCAGGTATCGGTTGCCAGCCATCCTGCAAGCAGGATGAAAACGAACGGCCACCACCAGTCGGGAAAACTCTCCCAGGTCATTTCGCCCTCATGCGGCTCAGTTGGATCCGGTGGACCATGAAGGCCGCGATGCCACCCACAGTGCCGGTCAGGAGCAGATCATAGCCCGGCGCGATGCCGTGGAAGACCGGGAACAGGACAAGTCCGGCGACCATCGCCACATTCCCCGCTCTCTCTCGCGTCGAGCGCCAGAGCGAGGTCAGGAAATACATCGGCGTCAGCATGAACAGGGCCGCGAAAACGATAGGCGGGAAGCTCGCCGAAAGCATGTAGACGATGGCGACGATCAGCGCATTGGTGCCGACAAGCACCATGCCGATCCCGGCGAAATAGCTGGTGCGCAGGTCGCGCGGGATCTTGCGCAGCTCTTCCATCGCCATCACCCATGCGGTGACCGCGACGAAATGGGACAGGAATAGCAGCGTGATGCGCCGGGTGCGAGGGCCCTGCAATTCCGGCAGCAGCGACACGACCATCGGCATCAGGCGCACCGAAGAAAGCGCAACGGCCAGCGCCGCCGCCGGCAATGTCGCGCCGGACGCCACCGCGCCGATCAGCACCACTTTCCCCGGCAGCGCCCAGATGACGAGAGTCATGAAGACGGTCTGCGCCATCGTCATGCCGCTTTCGATGGCGAGCCCAGCAAAACCAACGAAGGAGCTCATCAGCAACACGGCGGGGACACTGAAAATCCTCGACGCGCCGCGCAGAAACCAGTTGAGGCGGGTGGCGAAATCTGGAGGCTCGGAGGCGGACTCGACGGTAGGTTCTGGCATGAAGCCGCAAGTAGACCACCGCGCCTTTATCGGCAAGCCGATTGTGCCAACTTGTTTATGGTGCGGCGATTCCATGTTAGCGTCCGGTCTTCTGAAAAGGGACGGAGGGAACTGTGTCGATCGAATTATATCTGGGTTTTCTGGCTGCCACGGTAGCGCTTGCTCTCATGCCGGGGCCTAACGTCGCGCTGATCACGGCAAATTCCGTCGCCTACGGGCGCAAGTTCGGGTTGATCACCGTTCTGGGCACCACCGCCGCCATGATTCCGCAGTTGACACTGACCGTGCTGGGCATGAGCGGACTCCTGGCGCTGGCTGGCGAACTGTTCGAATGGGTGCGCTGGGTTGGGGTCGCCTATCTCGTCTATCTCGGCTTCCAGGCGTGGCGGTCACCGAGCATCGACCTTACCCAGATCAAGCCGGAGCCGCGCTCGGCGCGCGCGATCTTCTGGCGCGGCTTCCTGGTGTCATCGGCGAACCCGAAGACATTGCTGTTCTACGGCGCGTTTTTCCCGCAGTTCGTCTCTCCGGATGCGCCGATCGTGCGGCAACTGATCCTTCTGTCGGTGTCGTTCCTCACCATCGCCCTCACCTTCGATTCCTGCTGGGCACTCCTCGCCGATCGCTTGCGCGGCCTGCTGGCATCGCGGGGCCTGGTGCGGAACCGGCTCACGGGTTCGTTCTATTTTGCCGCGGCGGTTGGGTTGGCGAGTGTGAAGCGGGGGTGATTGTCCAGGGGCAAACACATGCATGTCTGCGAGACAGCGCCCCCCTCTGCCCTGCCGGGCATCTCCCCCGCAAGGGGGGAGATTGGCTGTCAGTTCCGCTTTCGCCAATCACGAACGTAGCAGAACAGAGAGCCGCCATCGATGAAGGCTGATCTCCCCCCCTCGCGGGGGAGATGTCCGGCAGGACAGAGGGGGGGGTGCTGTCCCGCGACATTTCGCGGATAAGAATGCCCAACGCGCACAAAAAAGCCGCCCCGAAGGACGGCTTTCTTTGTCTCAACACAACCAGCTTACTTCCGCGGCACCTTCGGCACCGAAGCCTTGGCGCGCGGCGCGGGTTTGTCCACGGCGGCCACCTTTTCAGGCTCGGCCTTTTTCGCCGCAGTCCGCTTCTTTGCCGTAGCCTTCTTCTCTGCTGGAATGTCCTTCTTCGGCTTGACCGGGACTTCGTCCGCAATGCTCTCAAGAAGCAGCGTGGACGCGCCATCGGCCTTTTCGCCGACGGTGACGCGGACCGTGCCGCCATTTTTAAGCTTGCCGAACAGCACCTCATCCGCCAGTGGCTTCTTGATGTGCTCCTGGATGACGCGAGCCAAAGGCCGGGCGCCCATGCGCTCGTCATAGCCCTTGTCGGCAAGCCAGGCGATGGCTTCGTCGGTGAGCTGGAAGGTCACGCCGCGGTCGGCGAGCTGCGCCTCGAGCTGCAGAACGAATTTCTGCACCACCTGATGGATAACAGGCACAGGCAGCGGGCCGAACGGAATGATCGCGTCGAGGCGGTTGCGGAATTCCGGCGTGAACAGCCGGTTGATCGCTTCCATGTCGTCGCCCTCGCGCCGCGAGGAACCGAAGCCGATGGCCGCCTTGGCGAGGTCCGCCGCGCCCGCATTGGTCGTCATGATCAGGATGACGTTGCGGAAATCGATCTGCTTGCCGTTGTGGTCGGTCAGCTTGCCATGGTCCATGACCTGCAGGAGAATGTTGAACAGGTCCGGATGCGCCTTCTCGATTTCATCGAGCAGCAGCACACAATGCGGATGCTGATCCACGCCATCGGTGAGCAAGCCGCCCTGGTCGAAGCCGACATAGCCCGGAGGGGCGCCAATCAGCCGCGAAACGGTGTGACGCTCCATATATTCCGACATGTCGAAGCGCAGCAGTTCCACGCCGAGCGAGCTTGCCAGCTGCTTGGCGACTTCCGTCTTACCGACGCCGGTGGGACCGGAGAACAGATAGCTGCCGATAGGCTTATCCGGCTCGCGCAGCCCAGCGCGGGCAAGCTTGATCGCCGCGGAGAGCGCCTCGATGGCGAGATCCTGGCCGTAGACAACGCGCTTCAGCTCGGCCTCGAGGTTCGAAAGCACCTCCTCGTCATCCTTGGAGACGGATTTCGGCGGGATACGTGCCATGGTGGCGATGGTCGCCTCGATCTCCTTGACACCGATGGTCTTCTTGCGCTTCGACTCCGGCAACAGCATCTGGCTCGCGCCCGTCTCGTCGATGACGTCGATGGCCTTATCCGGCAGCTTGCGGTCCGAAATGTAGCGGGCCGAGAGCTCCACCGCGGACTTGATCGCTTCCACGGTGTATTTCACCTTATGGAAGTCCTCGAAATAGGGCTTCAACCCCTTCATGATTTCGATCGCGTCCGGGATCGACGGCTCGTTGACGTCGATCTTCTGGAAGCGGCGGACCAGCGCCCGATCTTTCTCGAAGAACTGGCGGAACTCCTTATAGGTGGTGGAGCCGATGCAGCGGATCGCGCCGGAGGAGAGCGCCGGCTTCAAGAGGTTCGAGGCGTCCATAGCCCCGCCCGAGGTCGCACCCGCACCGATGACAGTGTGAATCTCATCAATGAAGAGGACCGCGCCGGGATAATCCTCCAGCTCCTTCACCACCTGCTTCAGACGCTCCTCGAAATCGCCGCGATAGCGCGTGCCGGCCAGCAGCGTGCCCATGTCGAGCGCGAAGATGGTGGCGTTGAGAAGCACGTTCGGGACATCGCCTTCGACGATGCGCTTGGCAAGCCCCTCAGCAATCGCCGTCTTGCCGACGCCGGGATCGCCGACATAGAGCGGGTTGTTCTTGGAGCGGCGGCACAGAACCTGGATGGTGCGGTTGATTTCGGAATCGCGCCCGATCAAGGGGTCGATGCGCCCTGCCCGCGCCTTGTCGTTGAGATTGACGCAATAGGCGGTCAGCGCATCCTGCTTTTTCTTGGCGCTGTCATCCTGCTCCTGCGCCGGATGCTCCTCGCCATTGGCCTCCGCGCCGCGCGGGCCGCGGGTTTCCGCCGCGCCTGGGCGCTTGGAAATGCCGTGCGAGATGTAGTTGACCGCGTCGTAACGGGTCATCTGCTGTTCCTGCAGGAAATAAGCGGCGTGACTCTCGCGCTCCGCGAAAATGGCGACCAGCACGTTCGCGCCCGTCACTTCCTCGCGGTTCGAGGACTGGACGTGAATAACCGCGCGCTGAATGACGCGCTGGAAAGCCGCCGTGGGCTTCGAATCCTCGTCATATCCCGTCACGAGATTGTCGAGCTCGCGATCGACATATTCGGTGACGGTACGCCGCAGATGCTCCATGTCGACATTGCAGGCGCGCATGACCGCGCCGGCATCCTGATCGTCGATCAGGGCCAGCAGAAGATGCTCCAGCGTCGCATATTCATGATGCCGTTCGTTAGCGATTGTCAGGGCCTGGTGAAGCGCCCTTTCAAGGCTGGGGGAGAATGATGGCATGCGACCTCACTTTTTTTCCATCACGCATTGCAGCGGATGCTCGTGTTGGCGGGCGAAATCCATAACCTGCGTTACCTTGGTCTCCGCGACCTCGTAAGTAAAGACCCCGCATTCGCCAACGCCATGATTGTGAACATGGAGCATGATGCGGGTGGCATCGTCCCTGTTCTTCTGGAAGAAGCGCTCCAGCACATGGACCACGAATTCCATGGGCGTGTAATCGTCATTGATCAGGAGAACCCGATAGAGGCTCGGCTTCTTGGCTTTTGGCTTCGTTCGCGTGATGACGGCGGTGCCACGGCCCACAGTACTGCCGCTCCCGCCTTCATCGCTTTGCATGACCAATTCGAAACGGATCATCGTCTTAAAACACCTAGGGTCAGGACCTGTGCTCAAGCGCTGCTCCATAATGTAGGGTGCGGCACGCTGATTTTAAGCCCTCGTTTGGCAGTTGCAACTCACTTCCGGATTCTCATCATAACACGGAATCCGAAAGAAACAGTTGCAAGAAATGGGGGAAGTTTTCCCGAACCTATATGGGGCCCCGCTCCATGGTTTTCCAAGGTCCCTGGCATCCATCCAAAGGCTTTTGGGCCAAATCTTAATAAAATTTTTATGAAATCCCCGCGAAAAAATGAACAGGCCGGTTACCATAAACGGATTGGTAACGCTATGGCCGATAGGGTCAGGAAAATCATGGGTCGCGTTCGCAGCGCGCATCCAAACCACAATCGCATACCAGGCAGGTAGTCATCGTGCGTACAGCGTTCCGTCAAGCCGCCTCCGTGTTCACAAAGGCGGCGCAGGCCATCCTGGCGTTCACAGTCATTACCGGTTGCTCCACGGCAAGCGTTCCTCCCGCCCAGGCCGACTCCGGCAAATATGCCGCGATCGTTGTCGACGCCAATAACGGCAAGACGCTGTTTGCCGCCAATGCGGATGCCCCGCGCTACCCCGCATCGCTGACAAAGATGATGACGCTCTATATGCTGTTCGAGGCGATGCACGCCGGGCGTGTCAATGAAAACACGCAGATGCCCGTTTCCGCCTACGCCGCGTCACGCCCGCCGACGAAGCTCGGTCTCAAGCCCGGCCAGACGCTCCGGGTCGAAGATGCTATCCTCGGCCTCATCACCCGTTCCGCCAACGACGCCGCCGCCGTCATCGGTGAATATCTCGGGGGTTCCGAGCAGCGCTTCGCGCAGATGATGACCGTCAAAGCCCGCCGGCTCGGCATGAGAAGCACCCAATTCCGCAACGCGTCCGGCCTGCCCGACCGGGCGCAGCGCTCGACCGCGCGCGACATGGCCATTCTCGGCATTGCGCTGCGCGAGCATTTCCCGCGTGAGTTCGCCTATTTCTCCGCACGCAGCTTCGTCTACAAAGGCCGCACCATCCGGGGTCATAACCGCCTGCTCGGCAAAGTCGCGGGGGTGGACGGCATCAAGACCGGCTATACGCGCGATTCCGGCTATAACCTCGTGTCTTCGGTCAAGGTTGACGGTCGCAAGGTCGTCGCGGTGGTCATGGGCGGCAAGAGCGGCGGCGCCCGCGATGCGCATATGACCGCCCTTCTCGCGAAATATGTGCCGAAGGCATCGCGCCGCAGCGGCGAGCCGCTGCTTGCCGCACGGGATACCACGCCTGTCCAGATTACGCCGGTCGCGCTCCCCGAGGCCGAAGAGGTGCCCGTGCCGGTCGCCCGCGTGGAAACGGAAGAAGCGTATGGCCAGGGCGATGCCGATGATGAAGTGGTCACGGCCCTTGCCGCCCCCACACCCCGGCCCGCCGCAGCCGTTGCGGTGGCATCCATCGCCAAGCCCCAGGCCGCGCCCGCGCATGTCGACCCTGTCACCACCGCCTCCGCCCGCGCCTCCGGCGGGTGGGCGATCCAGATCGGCTCGCTCCCGAGCCCCGAACAGGCGCAGGCGATGCTTGCCAAGGCAGCCACCGAGGCCGGATCGACGCTCGCCGCCGTAACGGCCCGCACGGAAACCTTCGAACAGAAATCAAAGACCTTCTATCGCGCGCGCTTCGTCGGCTTCGAGACCCAGACCGCAGCCTCGAAGGCTTGCGCTGTCCTGAAAAGAAAAGATTTCAGCTGCTACGCGATCGCCCAGTAAAAATTCTGATTGGGCGCCCCGCCGTCCAGTCATTTTTTACCAAAACCCGCAATAGTTATCAGTAGAGGGTTTTTCCATGCCGAAAAAGCAGAAGATCACTGGAATCCAGAGCGCGCATGCAAAAGTAGAAGCGACGTCGCTTCTTAACATGCAGGCCCTGCATCAAGCCGCCGTTCGCCTGGCCGACCTGAAGCGAGGCGGATCGACGCTGACCACGCGCGATCTCGTGGCGCTGCTGATCTGCCATGCCGCGCGCAGTCGCAGAGCCGCCCTGCCCTTTTCACCGGTTCATCTGCATACATCCGACCCGCGCGGGATGAAGGCGATCCGGCTGCGTTTTCACTGAGCCGAGCGATCAGCCACTTACCCATTTAATCGCGCCTCTGTGTCAATTCTCCCCACCAGGCGTTGATAAACGTGCGTTCTGCTAGTTGCGTGCCGACGCGTATTGACTTCTATTGTTAGTTGCAGGAAAATGGCGCCGTTCAATCATTTGTATTAACCCCTAAGGATCATTCAATGACTATCTATCTCAATTCTTTAGGTACTTTGTCCTTCACGGATACGCCAATTGCTGTTGTCCCAGACGAGTCTGCCCGGAAATTTTACGTCTTGATGCAGCTCCCGCCCGACATAACCGGAAGCTATATAGTTCCGGTGTCCTACCAAAATGGCCAGGCGATAGCGGGTTCCAACATATATCTTTGGAAGGACAATTTGAATATTGCGCTGGATCCCAAAAGAAAGCGCCTTTACGGAGCACCGGATCTTTATGAAATTTCCGGCTTCGGCATTAAAATATACGATACGAGCAACGAGTTTAACCTCATAGACGTCATAGGGTACGGCGGGAACATCGACCTGAATTCGGATGAATTCTCCGTGCCATCAATGGCGGTGTTCGATGATTTACTTGTTGTCGGCCTTGCCACGCCTTCCCTGGGCGAGGTATGGGTATATGATCTTGTGACCAAACAGTCGAATTATTATCCAACGACCTCCTATCAATTTGCCTCCAGCCAATTTGTATATCATCGCGACACGATCTTTTTTACAAGTGCTGGTTGGAATTTGTATTGGATATCCAAGGGGGCCAATAATATTAGCCAACTGGCTATACCACAAGGACCGCCAGCAGGGATTGCGTTGGATAGGAATAACGCGCGCCTTTATGTTCCGATACAGGAAGGAACAGGCCTAGTGAATATCTACAGTCTCGCTTCGCTACCGCCAATTTCCGTTGGCTTGCCAATTTCATTACAAGCAGCTCCGTTCTTCGGAACCACAACGGTAATAGATAATTTAAACAGATATCAATATATATCCACGGTTGCCAGCCCGGGTATACTGATGTTTGACATAAATTCTAATCAGGTGATTAACCCGCAGTCACCACCTATTCAACCAGAGGCCCGGCCATTATCCATCATCGAGCAGGATCATGTCATTTGTGCAGTTTATAGCAGTAATAAGCGCGTTACTCTCTATCAGCAGACATCCAGTTGATTGGCGATACCTCGCTTAAAGCAACCCCAGCGCCGCCAATTCCTGGCGCAGTTCCATCGGCAGAGCGGCGCGGCCTTTCGCGCCGTTTGAGAGATCGGCGGGAACTTCGTTTTCCTTGAGATACCGCCATCCCTGAAATGCCCGGCGCGGCTGCCATTCGGTGAGAACAAGCCTAGGCTCCAGCACCAGATGGCAGCGCTGGATACCGTCCGTGTCCGTGAAGGGCCGGATATCGGTGAGCCGCTGGCGGCACTGGATGTTGCCTTTGATCACCCAATAGAGCGAACCGCCGTCGAGAAGCTCGTCAATGCGCTTGGGCACCATCCGGGTGGTGTGAAACTGCTCCGGCAATTCACCGGCGGCGCGCTTCTCCTCCAGCCGGAAATCGATCCACGCCGCCAGATCCTCGATGCTGTCGCACCCAACGCAGAGTTTTACGATGTGAAGTGGCATGGCATCCCAATAAAGGGAATAAGGGAGTAGGGGAATAGGGGAGTATGTTTGCATAACAACATATTCCCTTACTCCCTTCCCTCAACACTCCACCACATTGACCGCCAGCCCGCCCTGGCTCGTTTCTTTGTAGCGCTCGTTCATGTCGATGCCGGTTTGGCGCATGGTTTCGATGCAGGCGTCGAGCGGCACGAAATGGGTGCCGTCGCCCTTGATCGCCAGCGAAGCGGCTGTGACCGCCTTCACCGCGCCAAGCGCGTTGCGCTCGATGCAGGGGACCTGCACCAGTCCGGCGACCGGGTCGCAAGTCATGCCGAGATGATGCTCGAGCGCGATCTCCGCTGCGTTCTCGATCTGCTCAGGCGTACCGCCCAGTACGGCTGCGAGCCCCGCCGCGGCCATGGCCGAAGCGGAGCCCACCTCTCCCTGGCACCCGACTTCCGCGCCTGAGATGGAAGCATTGTGCTTGATGACGCCGCCGATGGCCGCCGAGGTCAGCAGGAAATCACGGATGCCCTTCTGGTCCGCATCGTCATGGAAGCGGACGTAATAGCGCAGTACCGCCGGCACGACGCCCGCCGCGCCATTGGTCGGCGCGGTCACGACACGCCCACCCGCAGCATTCTCCTCATTGACCGCCATTGCGTAAACCGAGAGCCAGTCATTGGCGAGCAGCGGATTCCTCCGGTTCTGCCGCCATTCTTCCTCCAGCCGATCATGCAGCTGGCGCGCACGACGGCGCACCTTGAGGCCGCCGGGCATGATGCCCTCCTGTCGCAGCCCCCGTTCGATGCAGGCGCGCATCGCCTCCCAGATGCGGTCGAGCCCATCATCGAGCGCGGCGCGGTTCATTCGGGTTTCTTCATTGGCCCGCTTCATCTCGGCAATGGAAAGGCCGCTCTCGCGCGCCATCGCCAGCATTTCGGCCGCATTGGCGAATGGGTAAGGCACATTGGCGGCTTGGGGAGCCGCGCCGCCGCTTTTCTGCTTTGCCAACTCCTCCTCGGTAACCACGAAGCCGCCGCCGATGGAATAATAGACCCGGCGGAGCAGGAGACGCTCGTCGGCATCGTAGGCCTCGAAGGCAAGGCCGTTGGCATGGCCGGGAAGCGCCACCTTTCGGTCCATGACGAGATCGTTATCGGGATCGAAGCGATAGGCGGGATGCCCCGCAGGATGAATGCGTTTTTCCGCCCGGACACGATCGATGATGTCAGCCATGCGGTCGGGGTCGATTTTATCAGGCAGATGGCCGCAGAGTCCCAGAATAACAGCCCGATCCGTCGCATGGCCGACGCCGGTGAAGGCGAGCGAACCATGCAGCCGCGCCATGAGGCGGGCCACCTTCACGCCTGCCGGACGCGGCCAGTGGCCGTCCTTCAGTTCGGTAAGAAAGAGATTTGCCGCCGTCATCGGCCCCATCGTGTGGGAACTCGAAGGGCCTATCCCAATCTTGTAGAGATCGAATACTGAGAGAAACATGCCGGTCCACTATATCAGTTCAGATGAAGATGGACCACACCGGGAAAAATGCGAATTCCAATGCCGACCTTCGCTTATCCGCCTACGACAGACACGCCGCCCGGCGCGGGCAGCACTTCACCAATCTTGCCACTGAACCAATAAGCCGCGAGGCCCAGCCATTCCCGCATTGCAATGGTGACCTGTGTGAGATTCCCCAGCGGATTCTGGAGATCGATGGTGAAATGCCTATCGGGGCGGGTTGAATAATCGACCGGCCAGGCGATGACAGGAAAACCTGCCTGCCGGAAGCATCCTACAGAGCGCGGCATGTGAAACGCGGAGGTGACGAGAAGCCAGGTTTCGCCCGGTTGCGGCTTCACCATCTCGCGGGAGTAGACTGCGTTTTCATAGGTATTACGCGACCGATCTTCGAAAAAAAGCCTGTCTCCTGTCAGCGAGAAATCGCGGAAAAGCGCACGGGTGCTTATTGCGTCAGGCACGGAATCCTCGAAAAATGTCCCCTCTCCGCCGGAAACGACGATGCGCGCTTCCGGGTAATGCCGCGCCAGGCGCATCGTCTCGATGATCCGGTCGGCCGCGCCGTTAACCTCATGGCCGCCGCGTGATGCGTTGATTTCGCCTTCCATATAGCCGCCAAGGACGACGATGCCGTCTATTCTCGCCGGCAGCGCGGGGCGCGTGAACCGGTCTTCCAGCGGCAGGAGCATGATGTTCCCCAAGGTCGTGAATCCGGCAAGGGCGAGGAGAACCGTTGTAATGCTCGAGAATGCGAGTCCCAGACGCCACCAGCCGAGAGCAATTGCCAGTATCGACACCAGCAGCCCTGCAAGGAGCAAACTTATAGGCTGGACGAACAGCCAGAATATCTTCGACGCGGCAAAAAACACTGATACCCTCTCCCCTCTGACAAGGCGGTTTTGACCGCCGTCCCGCCTTGAATTAAAGAGGACATTCAAGCGTTTTCAGCGAACACGCAACCCGCTTTTCGGCCCCTTTTGCGGAATTCTTTATGCAGCTTGAACAGACCGCCGCCGGCTCCCACCCAGCAACGAAGCAGCGCCTTGCGCGAATCGATATCGCTCGGGGCGTCGCCCTGCTTGCCATGGTGATTTACCATGGGGGCTGGGATTTCGAATTCTTCGGCTATCTCGACCCCGGCACAACGGGGCATGGCGGGTGGAAGCTCTTCGCACGCATGATCGCGTCGAGCTTCCTTGTTCTTGCCGGCTTCAGCCTCGTGCTGGCGCATGAAAAAGGCATTCGCTGGAAGTCTTTCGGCATTCGGCTTGCCGAGATCGCGGGCGCGGCGCTCGCCATTACGCTCGTCACCTGGTACCTGATGCCGGGCAGTTTCATCTTCTTCGGCATCCTGCACCAGATCGCGCTGGCGAGCCTGTTGGGGCTGTTATTTCTGTGGCTGCCTATATCAGTCATCATCGTCTGCGCGGCGGCGATCATCGCCCTGCCATTTTATTATCAATCGCCCCTTTTCGACCACCCTGCCCTTTGGTGGGTCGGACTCTCGACCGTCTTCCCGCGCTCCAATGATTATGTGCCGCTCTTCCCATGGTTCGGCGCGGTGCTGACAGGGATGGCGCTTGCGCGGATATTCCAGCGCTTCCAGCTCATGCCGATCTTGCAGAACGGCACAGGCATTGCCGCCATCGACCGTCCGCTCACCTTCATCGGCAGGCACAGCCTCGCCTTCTACCTCACGCATCAACCGATACTTATCTCCTGCGTCTTCCTCATCGCACAGATATTTCCGCCTTCGATGGCGGACCAGCACGCAAAGTTCATCCAAACCTGCGAGCAAAGCTGCCAGATAACCAATGACGGGCAATTCTGCCGCCGCTTCTGCTCTTGCGTCACCACGACGCTCGATCAGACTAAGCTGTTCGACGAACTGTTCCAGAACAGGATCTCGACGGAAAGCCCGGAGATTCGTGGCATTGCCAATATGTGCACGAAGGAGAGCGAGACCACCGGGAATTAGATCAATTGAGCCGGAGGTCGCGAACGGACGATGGCTGCTCGGGTAAGCGCAAAAAGGACAGGGAACTCCCATTCCCCGTCCTCAGTCCAGATAAATTAATGCACGGGCGGCCTTTTTATGGGGCCAGCCAAACTATTACGCCGCCTTGCGGTTGATCGTGCTTTCGGCCAGCGCGGTGAGCTTCTGGTCGGTCGCCTTTTCTTCCTTGAGATTTTGCTCGAAAAGCGCCGCGCAGTCGCCGCGGCCCAGTTCGTTGGCCCAGGCAATCAGCGTGCCGTAGCGCGTGATTTCATAATGCTCCACGGCCTGCGCCGCCGCGATCAGCGCCGCGTCCATCACGGTCGGATCGTCGACCTCGCCGGCGATCTCGTTCGCTTCCTCGATGATGCCGTCTATCGCCGGGCAATTGACGCCCTTAGCCTCGACACCATAGAGCTCGAACGCCTCTTCCAGACGCTTGATCTGGTTCTTTGTCTCGTTCAGATGCTTTTCAAAGCCCATCCGAAGCTCGGAATTCTGCGTCTTCTCCATCATCTGGGGAAGCGCCTTGGCAATCTGCTGCTCGGCGTAATACACGTCGCGCATGGTGTGGACGAAAAGGTCGTCCATAGAGCGGATATCCTTCGAGAAGAAGCCCATAGCAGTTGTCTCCTTGACCGGTTACGCCTATCCTCACGGGGGAACACAGAAGAAACGTCAGGCTGGATATTTGGTTCCTTTTTTAACGCAAGGGCTGCTTGACGTGCCGAGGCTACTGAGCCTCGGAGGAACAGGGGCGCAATCAGCTTCCGGTCAGATCGAACTGCGCATCATGCAGCCGGCGATAAATCCCCCCGGCGGCGATGAGGTCGCGGTGTTTGCCCTGCTCCGCCACGCCAGTCTCATCGACCACGACGATGCGATCGGCATTGCGGATCGTCGCCAGCCGGTGCGCGATGATGAGCGTGGTGCGCCCCGCTGAAAGCTCGGTCAGCGATTGCTGGATCGCCCGTTCGGTTTCGGTATCGAGCGCCGAGGTCGCCTCATCGAGAATGAGGATCGGCGGGTTCTTGAGGAACATGCGCGCAATGGCCAGACGCTGCTTTTGGCCGCCCGAAAGTTTCACCCCGCGCTCGCCGATAACAGTGTCATAACCATCGGGCAGGCTCACGATCATCGCCTCCAGCCGCGCCCGCTGCGCTGCCGCTTCGATTTCCTGGTCATCAGCGCCGAGACGGCCATAGGCGATATTTTCACGGATCGTGCCGCCGAACAGGAACACGTCCTGCTGGACGATGCCGATTTGCTCACGCAGGGAGGCGAGCGTCATCTTGCGGATGTCCACGCCATCGATACGGATTTCGCCCGCCTCGATCTCATAGAAGCGCGGCAGCAGCGAGCAGAGCGTGGTCTTGCCCGCTCCGGACGGACCGACAAACGCCACCGTCTCGCCCGCGCGGATATCCAGATCGATGCCGCGCAGCACCTTCTTGTCCGCGCTATAGCCGAAGGTGACGCCACGATAGCTTATATCGCCCTTGAGGTGCGACACGGCGACAGCATCCGGTGCATCGATAATATCGGGCTCGGTATCCAGCAACTCGGTATAGCGGCGGAACCCGGCAATGCCCTTGGGGTAGGTCTCAATGACGGAGTTGATCTTCTCGATGGGGCGGATGAACACGCCAACCAGCAGCAGAAAGCTGATGAAGCCGCCATTGGTCAATTGCCCATGCAGCACGAACCATGTGCCTGCCAGCATGACGATGAGTTGAGTCAGCCGCATCGACATATAGCTGAGCGATGTGCTCGCCGCCATGATACGATAGGCCTCGAGCTTGGTTTGGCGATAGCGGCTGTTGTCCTGCGCGAAAAGCTTGCGCTCGTGATCTTCGTTGGCGAAGGCCTGCACGACGCGCATTCCGCCGACATTCTCCTCGATCCGCACATTGAAATCCCCGATGCGGCGATAGAGCGCCTGCCAGTTGCGCGTCATGCGCCCGCCATAGCGGCTCGTCAGCCAGGCCACCAGCGGCACCACCGCAGCCGTGATCAGGGCGAGATGGACATTGACCGAGAACATCAGCGCAAAGGCGCCGAGGAACGTCATGATGGCGATGAAGAGGTCTTCCGGCCCGTGATGGGCGACCTCTCCCACCTCCTCCAGATCCTTGGTGACGCGGGCGATGAGATGGCCGGTCTTGTTGTTGTCGTAGAACCGAAAGGAGAGCTTCTGGAGATGATCGAAGAGCTTGCGCCGCATCTCCGTCTCGATGTTGATCCCGAGCTTGTGTCCCCAATAGGTCACGATCGCCATCAGCCCGGTGTTGACGAGATAGACGAAAAGAAGTCCGGCGGAGGCAAGAAGGATCAGCACCCAGTCCTGCCCGGGCAGGAGATGGTCGACAAAGATCTTGATCGCCATCGGGAAGCCCAGCTCCAGAAGACCGGAGAGGACGGCACAGCCAAAATCAAGAAGAAACAGCCCCTTATGAGGCCTGTAGTAGGAAAAGAACCGCCGGAGCATCACCAGAACCTGGATTTATCCGGCAGGGAATCGCCGGATTAATTATTTTCGTCTTTTTCACGCCGTGCATTATCGCCATCGAAGCCGCGGCGCCAGTAGGAAACGACGAGATGCTCCTGCTTGGCGAGCTTGCACTCCTTGCGCAGGTAAGTGCGGATGGCGCGGAAGGCGCTGAACTCGCAGCCGGCCCAGGCATGGATGCGCGTGCCGTGGGCAGGGAATTCCACCGCGCGGACCGCATCGGCGAGAAGCGTCGTCGTGCCGGGCTCGCGCCCGTTGCGGTGCAGCCAGACGAGATCGATATCGGCGCTGGAATAGAGCTTCTGCTCCTCGGCGGCGCTGTCCACCTCGATGCGGACCACGGCCTTAACGTGAGCCGGCAGATCTTCCAGAATACGGCCAATGGCGGGAAGCGCGGTTTCGTCGCCGGCGAAGAGATACCAGTCGGCCTCCTGCAAATCGCCGCCGCCCGGTCCGGTCATGCCGACCAGATCGCCCTCTTTCGCATTGAGCGCAAAGGACGAACCCGGCGTCTCGTCGCCCTCATGAAGCACGATGTCGATATCCACCTCTCCCCGCTCCACATCGATATTGCGGATCGTGTAGATGCGGTTGACGAGCTTGTTCTCGCCCTCCGGCCAGACCGGGCGTCCGTCCTCGCCCGTCACCGGCCATTGCGGCTGCGCCACATCCTTCGGCGGGAAGAACAGGCGCACATGCAGCCCGCCATGGGTGAAGCGTTGCAGATCCTTGCCGCGCAGCGTGACGCGGCGCATATGCGGTGTGATGTTGCGGGCGGAGATGACGCGCATCTCGCGGAAATAAGGCAGCGGCGAGCCCGCCGCGCCATGGCCGCTCCAGACGATCCTCGGCGTCTGGCCATCTGCGAATTCAAGCAGATGCTCCGCCACGGCATATTTAACATAGGCGAGGCCCGTATCGTCCTCGCCCTCGGCCAGGAAGGTCAGGCTCTCATCATCGGCTTCAACCACCGCCCGGCCATAGGAAAGCGCAATCTCGCCCCCCCGCTCCGCCGTGGTGATAGCCCCATGTTCCGCAAAATGTTCCAGAAGCCTGCTCATGATGACATGAGGCTGCGAAAGCGTGACGCGGGTGGTGGCGCTGAGAAGATGCGGCATTTCTTGGCTCCCGGACATCCGAAAGATACGGTGATGAAGCCTTAGCCGAAGGTAATATGACTATGCAAGTCATGTTTTAAAAAATCGGATGGAATTTATCAGGATTGGTGCGTGGGGTTAGTCAGCGACGACCATCCGTAGTGACCCACAACATCGGCCACCTGCGATTGCTTAGTGTTTGCATGCCGGCCCTGATACCTGGCCCAGAGCAAAGCACCATATCCTCCAGCAGCTATCAGAACCGGGAGAACGAAAAGATAAAAGAGCTGAGAGAAGGTCACAGCTTAGCGCCAATAATCGCTATTATAGCGTTTCTGGTACCAAAGCCAGCCGAAGCACACTACGCCAACGAGAATCGGAAAAACCCACCACATGAATATCTCAGCGCTCATTCCGAAGTCTCCCGAGGACAAAACTTGCTATTAAATGTAATCCAATAGCCGGAAAAATCCAAGCCGAGACATTCAAGGCAGGCACAAGCATGTCCGTTCCCGGCTTGAAATTGAACGTATTGCCGAGAACGCCAACGGCAATGAATGCGGTAGACAGTCGGTCCAGATTGGACGCCAGCAGCTTTATTCGCTCATTGCGAACCAATGAAGTCTCATCAATTAATGACATTTCCCCCTCTCCCGATGCTCCCCATTCTGCCTTATCACATCGGCTTCACTCCGGAAAGCATTGTCACCGGCAGCGCCTGACGCCAGACGTCAAATCCCCCCAGCGGCGCGGCGTGGCTGACGGATAGCCGCGTCAGTTCTCCGCCAATCTTCTTCTGCCACTCCACCAGCATCATCTCGCTCTGCATGGTCACGGCATTGGCGACGAACCGCCCGCCGGGCTTCAAGCTGTTCCAGCAGGCTTCCGCCACGCCTTCATCGGTAAAGCCGCCGCCGATGAAAACCGCATCCGGCGCTTCGAGGCCGACCAATGCAACCGGCGCCTCGCCCTTGACGAGCTCCAGCCCGGGCACACCGAGCGCCAGGCGGTTGCGCTCGATCATTCCCTGCCGCCCTTCATGCGCCTCGATGGCGATCGTGCGGCAGGTGGGGTGGGCGCGCATCCATTCGATGCCGATGGAGCCGCATCCCGCCCCCACATCCCACAGCAATTCGCGTGGCTTCGGCGCGAGGCGCGCGAGTGTGGCAGCGCGCACGTCGCGCTTGGTGAGTTGCCCGTCATTCTCGAACGCCGCGTCGGGCAGCCCCGCCAGCAGCGAAAAGGCGACTGCCCCGCCCCGGCATTCGACAGCCAGAACGTTGAGATCGGCGGTGCGCCCATGCGCCCAACCGCTCGCCATGCCTTCGATCTGGCGCTCTTTCGGTCCGCCCAAATGTTCGAGGACCGTCATATGGCTCTCGCCGAAGCCGCGCGCCTCCAGCATCCGCGCCGTTTGTCCCGGTGTCTCGCCATCATTGCTGAGGATCAAGAGACAGTTGCCGGGCTGGATGTAAGCTTCGATTATTTCCAGCGGACGGCCATGGACGCTGAGCAGCGTCACATCCTGCAAGGGCCAGGCCATGCGCGCCGCCGCAAGCGAGAAGGAGGACGGAAATGGCAGAATATGCATTTCCTGGCGTGCAACATGGCGCGCGAACACCGCCCCCACGCCATAGAACATCGGGTCGCCGCTCGCCAGCACCGCTATCCGCGAGCCCCGATGCGCCAGGACCATGTCGATACCTGCGGAAAACGGCGCCGGCCATGGAACCCGTTCGCCCTTGATATCGCTGCCCAGAAAATCGAGATGCCGCCTTCCGCCGAAGATGATCCCGGCTGCGGCCAGAGCATCACGCGCGGCGAGGCCGAGCCCGTCCATGCCGTCTTCCCCGATGCCGATGATCGTCAGCCATGGTGTCATGTCGCTTCCAGACCTTGTTCGTAATCATGTTTTCGATAGGTGTGATGGTGATATAACATCTGGATGACAAGACGGAACGGAGAAAACCGAGTGCTGAATGCATGCGCCATATCGGGCGGCAGGGTGGACAGGCGGTCCGCCTGCCCCGGCCTGTTCCGCATGACGGAAGCCGCGGATGGGCGCATTTGCCGGGTGAAACTCTCCTGCGGTCGCCTCTCCACGTCTCAGGCGCGCGCGGTCGCCGATGTCGCGGAAAGACATGGCAACGGCATCATCGAACTCACCAGCCGCGCCAATCTGCAATTGCGTGGGATCGGCCCTGATAATGCGGATGATGTGATTGTGGCGCTCATGGAGGCCGGTCTCGGGCCGCTCGTGCCCGAAGGCGACGATATCCGCAATGTGATGGTCAATCCGACTGCGGGGATCGATACGAATCTCGCTTTCGACACCCTTCCCCTTGCTGGAAGCCTGCTTGAAACCCTGCAAACGACGCCGGCCTATTACGCACTGTCGCCCAAATTCTCGATCCTCATCGACGGCGGCGAGGCTTGCGCCCACACGGAGCATACGAGCGACATCTGGATTGCGGCAACCGAGGATGGCGAGCGCTTCGTCTTCGGTCTTGCGTCGTGTCCGCCGGTGGCACCCTCCTTCCCCCTTGCGGGGATTGAGGAGCGTTCGGCCGTAGGCCAAGGAAAAGCCAACGATTTGGCTTTTCCAGCGACGAACGTTGCGGAGCAGACGGATGGGGGTGGTGACGCTTGCACCTCTGTCTTCAGCAAAAGCGCAAACGTAACCACCCCCATCCGCCCGCTGACGCGGGCACCTTCCCCGCAAGGGGGAAGGAGGGAGTCTGCCCTGGGCACGGTCCACCTCGAAAATGCCCGTGCCCTCGTCACCGGCCTCCTCGACCTTTTTCTGGAATTGAGCGCGACGCGTCCTGGCGTCACGCGTATGAAGCATCTTCTCGCTGAAATGCCCGCATCAGATGTGCTGGAGCGGCTGAAGACCCGCCTCGCCTTCTCCATAGCCCCCGCGGACAATTGGCATCGCGCTGCCCCGCGCCCCTTCGCGCATCTGGGTGTGCATCCACAGTGGCAGGAAGGGCTCGCCTATGCGGGAGCCGCCGCGCCGCTCGGACGGCTGACACCGGAGCGGCTGCGCGCGATTGCCGATATTGCCGCTGAAGCCAATGGCGGGCAGATTCGCCTGACGCCATGGCAAGGCGTGCTTCTGCCCGACATTACCGAGAACCAAGCCCCCAGCGTTTTGGAGCGTCTCTCCGCCACCGGCCTTATTGATGAGCCGGGCCACCCGCTTGCGGATATCATCACCTGCTCCGGTTCCACAGGCTGCGTCTCGGCGCTAGCGGATACACAAACTGACGCCGCGAAGCTTGCGGGGCTGCTCGACGAGGCCGCGCCAGTGCATCTCACCGGCTGCCCGAAATCCTGCGCCGCCATCCGCCCGGCCCCGGCCACGCTCGTCGCGGTCGGCCAAGGGCGTTACGACCTCTTTTTACGCCAACCCGCTGGACCATCGCGCTTCGGACGGCTATTGGCGGCAAACATCACAATCGAAGAAGCGGCGCTTTTGCTTAAAGCATGATCCCGAAAAGTTGCAGACTTTTCGGATAAGATCATGCAATGAAACAGAAAACGCCCGCCGGAAAATGACCGATGCCCGATCATAAAATGGACTATATCAAAGACGGCCAGCAGATTTACGACCGTTCCTTCTCCATCATCCGCGCCGAGGCGGACCTGTCGCGCATTCCCGCCGATCTGGAAAAGCTCGCCGTGCGCGTCGCCCATGCCAGCGGCATGGTGGATGTGGTGGACGATCTGGTCTTTTCTGAAGGCGCTGGCGAAGCCGGGCGCAAGGCGCTGGCCGCAGGAGCGCCAATCCTCTGCGACGCGCGCATGGTGGCCGAGGGCGTCACCCGCTCGCGCCTGCCTGGAAACAATGAGGTGATCTGCACGCTCTCCGACCCGTCCGTGCCCGGGCTGGCGAAGGAGATGGGCAATACCCGCTCCGCCGTAGCGCTGGAACTCTGGCGACCTTATCTGGCGGGCAGCATCGTCGCTATCGGTAATGCGCCGACCGCTCTCTTCCGCCTCCTCGAAATGCTCGACGAAGGCGCGCCGAGGCCGGCGCTGATCCTGGGCTTCCCCGTCGGCTTCGTCGGCGCGGCGGAATCGAAGGATGCGCTGGCGGAAAACAGCCGCGGCGTTCCCTTCGTCATCATCCGCGGGCGGCGCGGAGGCAGCGCCATGGCAGCGGCGGCGGTCAATGCGCTCGCTACGGAGCGGGAATGATGGTCAAGCCCGGTCGGCTTTTTGGCTTAGGGGTAGGCCCCGGCGACCCCGAACTTATTACCGTGAAAGCCCTGAAGCGCCTCAAGGCTGCGCCGGTGGTCGCCTATCACGCAGCCAAGGGCAAGAAGGGCAACGCGCTTTCCATCGTGGAGGACTATCTTTCGCCTGAGCAGACCCTGCTGCCGCTCGTCTATCCTGTGACGACTGAAAAGCTCCCCGCCGGTATGGATTACGAGACAATCATCAGCCATTTTTACGCCGGGATCGCTGCCACTCTCGCCGAACATCTCGATGCGGGGCGCGATGTCGCCGTCATCGCCGAGGGAGACCCACTGTTCTACGGCTCGTTCATGTATATCCATGACCGGCTGGCGCATCTTTACGAAACCGAGGTGGTGCCGGGTATCTGCTCGTTTCTGGGCGCTGCCGCGGTGCTCGGCGCGCCGGTCGCCTATCGCAATCAGACACTGACCGTCCTCTCCGGCGTGCTCGATGCCGCCGAACTCAAGCGCCGCCTCGCCGACACGGAGGCGGCTGTCATTATGAAGCTCGGGCAGAACCTGGCGAAAGTGCGCGGCGTTCTGGAAGGGCTGGGCCTCATGGACCGCGCGCTTTATGTCGAACGCGCCACCATGCGCAACGAGCGCATCATTCCCCTCAAAGAGGTGGAGCCGGATGAATCGCCCTATTTCTCGTTAATCCTCGTGCCCGGCCAGAAGTGGAACGGATGATGGAACGCGCCGAAACAGGTTTCCCAGCCATTCTCGTTCTTGGCGAAAACAGCCTTGAAACAGCCCATCATATCCGTGTTGCCCTCGGTGACGGGGATATTTATGGCCTCAAACCCCGAGTCAAAAAGGCCGATATCTCTTTCGCCGATTTCGGGGCCACGTTGCGCGAACTCTATGAGGCTGGGCGGCCCATCATCGCCCTCTGCGCCGCAGGCATCGTCATTCGGGCATTGGCGCGGCTCCTCGAAAACAAGCGGGCCGAGCCGCCGGTGCTGGCGGTGGCGGAAGATGGCAGCGCGGTGGTGCCGCTGCTGGGCGGCCTCTCGGGCGTCAACGAACTGGCGCGGCGCATCGCAGCCGCCTTCGATGTCGCCCCCGCCATTACCACCACGGGCGAATTGCGCTTCGGCGTGAACCTGCTTCACCCCCCCGCGGGCTACACGCTCATCAACCCCGACGCCGGCAAGAAATTCATCTCCGACCTGCTGGCGGGCGAGAAGGTGAAGCTCGTGGGCGATGCGCCGTGGCTGCTGGATTCAAAATTGCCGATCGACTCGGATGGACGCCTCACGATCAGTGTGGTGACCGAAAGCCGAGAGCCGCAAGAGAACGAGCTTCTTTATTCGACTCCGGCCCGGAGAGCCAAACGCGGGCGGCTTGCCGTTATCGGCCTTGGCCCCGGCGATCCCATGCTGATGACCCCCGCCGTGCGGCAGGAGTTGCAGCGGGCAGAGGATATTCTCGGTTACGAGACCTATGTGCGCATGGCAGGCCCCTTCCGGCCCGACCAGATCCAGCACATGACCGACAATCGCGAGGAAATGCAGCGCGCCCGACACGCCTTCGCCCTCGCGGCCACCGGGCGCTCGGTTGCCATGCTGTCCTCCGGCGACCCCGGCATTTTCGCCATGGCGGCGGCGGTGCTGGAGGCGCTGCATGAATCCAATGACCCCGCATGGCACGAGGTCGAGCTCGTCATCCTCCCCGGCATATCCGCCGCCATGGCCGCAGCCGCCCGCATCGGCGCACCGCTCGGCCATGATTTCTGCATTCTGTCGCTATCGGACAATCTGAAGCCATGGACGATGATCACAAACCGGCTCGACCACGCGGCCCGCGCGGATTTCGTCATCGCACTCTATAACCCGATCTCCAAAGCGCGTCCGTGGCAGCTGGGTGAAGCGCTGGATGTTCTGCGCAAGCACCGCACGCCCGAAACACCCGTCGTGCTCGGGCGGGATGTCGGCAGGCCGGGAGAAAAGATTTCCGTCACCAGCCTCGGGGAACTGACGCCTGATCGGGTCGATATGCGCACGGTGGTCATCGTGGGGTCTTCGACGACGCAGCGCTTTAGAAAACCTGATGGCAGCGAATGGGTCTACACCCCGCGGTGGTATGGCGAGAAGCGCCCTTCTTATTAGAGCGGGATGCGATTAAGCCCGTAAATAGCACCCTCGGAGCATGGATCGGCTTTGCCGCGCAAAGCCGATGTAGCATGCGATACCGGGGGAACGGTGTCTTTTCAATTCACCTTCCCGCTTACGCCCGCCTGCTCGAAAGTGGCCATGCCGGTGTGTGTTAGGGCGGCGGCCTTGACGATGCCGGCGGCGAGCGCCGCGCCGGTACCCTCACCCAGCCGCATATCGAGGTCGAGGAGCGGCTTCTTGCCCATCTTTTCCAGCACCTTGCGATGGCCCGGTTCCGCCGAGACATGGGCGAAAAGGCAATGGTCCACCGCCGCCGGGCTCGCCGCATGAAGCACCGCAGCGGCGGCGGTCGCAACATAGCCGTCGACGATGACAGGCACTTTCTCCATGCGCGCAGCGAGAATAGCACCGGCCATCGCTGCGATTTCGCGTCCGCCCAGGCGGCGCAGCAGTTCCAGCGGGTCCTTCAGATGGCTGCGATGGAGTTCCACCGCGGTGCGCACCGCCGCAACCTTGCGCTTCATCCCGTCGCCGTTCGATCCCGTGCCCGGCCCGACCCACTCCTCCGCCGTGCCGCCATAAAGGCCATGGCAGATCGCAGCCGCGATGGTGGTGTTGCCGATCCCCATCTCGCCGATGCAGAGAAGGTCCGTGCCACCGGCAATCGCTTCCATGCCGAAGGCCATCGTAGCGGCGCAGGTTTTCTCGTCCATCGCCGCTTCCTCGGTGATGTCGCCGGTCGGATATTCGAGCGCCAGGTCGAAGACTTTCAGGCCAAGATCATAGGCGATACAAAGCTGATTGATGGCCGCGCCGCCAGCGGCGAAATTCTCCACCATCTGCGCCGTCACGCTCGAGGGAAAGGGAGAAACCCCCTTGGCCGTGACGCCATGATTGCCCGCGAAGACGGCGACGAGCGGCCGCGTTACCTGCGGCTTCGCCCTGCCTGTCCACGCGGCCAGCCAGACGGCGATTTCCTCCAGCCGCCCGAGCGAGCCGGCGGGCTTGGTCAACACCGCATCGCGCTCGCGCACCGCCTGGGCCGCCCGTTCATCCGGTCCCGGCAGGTTGCGGATCAGTTCACGGAAATCGTCGAATGGGAGGCCGGTCGTGCTCATTTCTGGGAATCCTGAAACTTGAAATCGTGCGCGTTCTATAAGCGCTTGGCCTCAAATTTCAAATGACGCTGCCGTTATATTTAGACCGCGATTGCAGCATCCATGATGCGGAATTGCGTCGAGGCGGAGCCGTTCCAATGATTGAGCGAGAGATTGCCCGCGACATGGATGGTCCGTCCCGATTGGCTCAGGAGAAAATCGCCAAGCGCGCTACCGGCGGCGCGGAAGGCGATGGCATTAATGCGCCTGCCATCGGCCCCGGCAAGCGTGGCACGGACGTGGTCCTTGCCGACGACGCTTGCCCCGGCCAGACGGTGATGCGGCAGGGCCAGCACCGGCTGCGGATGGCCTGAACCGTAGGGGCCGGCTTTTTCCAGCGCCTCGTAGAGTGCGATCGTTGCGCCCGCCGCCGAAAGCGCTCCGTCTATGGCGAGGCTATGATCGCCGCGCAGCTTCGCCACCGCCGCCCTTGCGACTTCTTCGAAATGGGCCCGCAGCGCCCCTAGCTTCTCGCGCTCCACGGTGATGCCCGCCGCCATGGCGTGACCGCCGCCCTTGACGAGCAGCCCCTTTTCCACCGCGCCGCGCACGATGCGGCCAAGGTCGAAGCCGGTGATCGAGCGGCCCGAGCCGGAGCCGACGCCATTCTGGTTGAAGGCGATGGCGAAGGCCGGACGCCGCGTCCGTTCTTTGAGCCGCGCCGCGATCAACCCGACAATGCCCGGATGCCAGTCGTCGCTTGCTGTGACCACAACAGCTGGTCCCTCCCCGCCGCGCATTTCCATGGCAGCTTCGGCCTCCGCCTGGGCGAGCATCTGCAATTCCATCGCCTGGCGCTCTTGATTGAGCCGGTCTAGCTCCTGCGCGATACGCTCCACCTCGACGGGGTCGTCGAGCGTGAGCAGGCGGCTGCCGAGCCCGGCATCGCCGATGCGTCCGCCAGCATTGATGCGCGGGCCGATGAGAAAGCCCAGGTGAAAACTGTTGAGCGGCTCGCCGATGCGCGATACTCGTGCCAAAGCGGCTAGCCCGGCATTTTGCTGCGCGCGCGCCACCAGCAGTCCCTTGACCACGAAGGCGCGGTTGACGCCTTTGAGAGGCACCACATCGCACACGGTCGCCAGCGCTACGAGGTCAAGAAGGCTTAGAAGATCGGGGGCGCTGATCTCGCTCGCGAGTCGCCGCTCGCGCAAGGTCCGAAGCACCTGCACCAGCGTCAGGAAAACCACGCCCGCGGCACATAAATGCCCCTGTCCCGAAATATCGTCGTCGCGATTGGGATTGACGATGGCAAAGGCTGCCTGCGGCAAGGCTCCGCCCACCTGATGATGATCGAGCACGACCACATCGCTGCCCGCCTCCACAGCCGCCTCAATGGCTGCGGCGCTGTTGGTGCCGCAATCGACGGTGACGATCAGCGTCGCGCCCTTTTCCGCCAGATCGCGCATGGCTTGCGGGTTCGGCCCGTAGCCCTCAAAGATACGGTCGGGAATGTATATGGCATTGGCGATGCGGTAGTGAGTAAGGAACCGCGACAGCAGCGCCGCCGAACAGGCGCCATCCACATCGTAATCCCCGAAGATCGCCACGCGCTCGCGCCTCGCGATGGCATCGGCGATCCGCCCCGCCGCCCGCTCCATATCCGTCAGAAACACGGGATCGGGCATCAAAGACTTGATCGTCGGCTCGATGAATGAGGGCGCATCATCGAGCGAAACGCCTCGCCCCGCCAGCACCCGCGCCACCAGATCGGGCATGCCATGGTTCTGCGCAATCGCCAGCGCGGTGTTGGCCTCCCGCGGACCCAGCCGGTCGACCCATTTTGAACCGGTGACAGAGCGGCTGACACCGAGGAAGAAGCGTTCTTGGATCAGGGTGGCGGAGCTTGACATGCTCCGTTCAAACATGTGAGGCGGCATGGATGCAATGCCGCCTCATGGCGTAATCCCCCGTTTTTAACGCATGATTTTATACGAAAGTCCGCAAGTTTTCGGGATCGTCCTCTAGAATTTCGACAGATCCTGATGACGTGCCTTGATCTCGCGGACAGTCTGCGAATGGGCGCGCATGACGATGGTGTGCGTCTGGATATAATCCCGGGCGAATTTCACGCCTGACAGCATGTTGCCATCGGTGACGCCGGTGGCGGCGAAGAGCACGTCGCCCTTGGCCATTTCCTCCATTGTATAGACCTTCTTCGGGTCGGAAATGCCCATCTTGGCCGCGCGGGCGATCTTCTCGTCGGTGTTAAGCTGCAGGCGTCCCTGCATCTGGCCGCCGATGCAGCGCAGCGCCGCCGCCGCCAGCACGCCTTCCGGAGCGCCGCCAATGCCAAGATAGATATCGATGCCGGTTTCGTCAGGGTTGGTGGTGTGGATCACGCCGGCCACGTCGCCATCGCCGATCAGCCGGATCGCCGCGCCGGTAGCACGGACTTCCTCAATCAGGCGCGCATGGCGCGGGCGGTCCATGATGCAGGCGGTGATTTCATTGACGGGTACACCCTTCGCCTTGGCGATGGCGTGGATGTTGTCGGTTGGGGAAGCGTCGATATCGACCACGCCGGCAGGGTAGCCGGGGCCAACCGCGATCTTTTCCATATAGACGTCGGGCGCATAGAGCAGATTGCCCTTCTCGGCGATGGCGATGACAGCGAGCGAATTGGGGAGGTTCTTGGCGCAGATCGTCGTGCCCTCGAGGGGGTCGAGCGCGATATCCACCGCTGCACCCTCGCCCGTGCCGACTTCCTCGCCAATATAGAGCATCGGCGCCTCGTCACGCTCGCCCTCGCCAATGACCACCGTGCCGTTGATCGGCAGGCGGTTCAGTTCCTGGCGCATGGCGTCCACCGCCGCCTGGTCCGCCGCCTTCTCGTCGCCGCGCCCGCGAAGCCGCGCCGCGGCGACCGCCGCGCGCTCCGTCACGCGAACCAGTTCAAGCGTCAGGATGCGGTCGAGGCCATGCGAGATCTGCTCTTCGGTTTTTGCCATAACGGAAAGTCCTATCTGGATCTGGTAGCTGCAGGTTCCCCCATAGGAAACCTATAGCCAAGTTTTGCAAACCTTTTGTCAAAGGCCCCTCGTCCCCGCAAGAGCCTTGGGACAAAAAATGTTGCGGGTTCAAATACTTAATCGATTTAGCGTCCGTCAGCGCCGCCGATGCTGGCAAAGAAGGCGTCCGGGCTTTCGATTTCAACCAGTCTTTTCCTTTCGATCAGCCAGAAACGATTGCCGACATTGCGCACGAAGCTGCGGTCATGGGAAACGATCAAACTGGCCGCTTCGTTGCACAGAAGCTCGACTTCAAGCGCTTCCTGCCCATCGATGTCGAGATGGTTCGTGGGCTCGTCCAGAATGTAAAAATTCGGGTTGGTGAGCCGCAGCACCAGCATGGCAAGCCGCGCCTTCTGTCCGCCTGATAGGCGCTCGACCGGTTTTGCCTGCATTTCCAATGTCATGCCCGCGCCCGCCAGCAGCGATCGCGCCCGCTGGTCGCCGATCTCGAAGCGGCGATTAATCGTTTCGAAGGGCGTCCAGTCGAGGCGCAGTTCCGATAGAGCCTGATCGCTGTAACCCAGCACAAGCGACGGTGTTGCCTTGATGGACGGCAAGGCGCGCGCCGGCTCCAGGATCGCCTCGCGAATAAGCCGGAGCAGCCGGGTTTTGCCTGCCCCATTTGCGCCGAGCAGGACGATCCGGTCACCGGGATTAATCCAGAGCGGGCCGGTTTTATAGAGAAGCCGCCCGTCCGGAGCATGGATCTCCGTCTCATCCAGCGCGACCAGCGCCTTGGCGTGGCTGCCTCGACTAGCAAGCACAATCTTACCCGCCGAGCGCTCCACATGGACAGCCTTGGCGCTTTCCTCGATCTTGTCGGCCCGCGCCTCCAACTGCTTGGTTTTCACCACCAGCAGATCGCTGCCGGAATTGATGCCGATATTGTTGAGCTTCGCGGCTTGCCTGCGCAATTGCTGGACGGTCTTCATATCCTTCTCGAATTGCCGTGCATTGGCAGCGTCGATTTCATCGAGCGCAACGCGGGCCTGGCTGTAAGGCAAGGCGAAGGAGGGCGATTTTTCGGTGCGCAGGAAGAGCGTGCGCTTCGTTACGGCATCGAGAAAAGCCCGGTCATGGCTGCACGCCACCACCGCCACGCTTCGCGGAAGCGCGTTCAGCCAGTTTTCCAGCAGCCGCACCTTTTCGAGGTCCAGATGGTTGGTGGGTTCGTCGAGAAGCAGAAGATCCGGCTCGCTGACCCAGGCGCGCGCCAGAAGAGCGAGCCGCTGCCAGCCTCCGCTCAAACGGCGGATTGGAAGTTCGCGCAGTTCCGGCGCAACGCCGAGATCGTCGAGAATGATATCGGCGCGCCAGCTCTCATAATCGCGCGCCTCCTGATCGAGCCCCCCTATCACGGCCTCGTAGAAGGCGACATCGAGCAGGTTTTCCGGAACATACTGGCTGACATAGCCGACCTTGAGCCCGCGCGCCCGGGTGATCGCGCCCGAGGTCGGCTCCCCCTCGCCTACGATGAGGCGCAGAAGGCTAGTCTTGCCGTGCCCATTGGCGGCAACGATTCCCAGGCGCTCGCCCTCGCCAATGTCGAAGTCGAGATGGGAGAAGAGGGTTTCATGGAGGGTAAGCGAAAGATTCTGGATGGAAACAAGAGACATGGCAATCTGCCCGATTCTGCCAGGCGTGGCTGTCCGGTTTCAAAACCGCTTGAGCAACCGTGCTGGCGAAATGTCCGGCAACGGCAACAAGCCGCGCCTTCAGGAAAGGCAGAAAAGATGAGCGATGTCAGTCATTTTCTGCCCTGCACAATTACTTATGCAGGGCGTAATCGGGGCCATGCTGACGCTGGTGATCGTGACGCGTCACATACATTGCACAGCCCTCCTTCCTGTTCTTGTCGCTTCCATAAACTTGCGGAGTTGTACCCCGCTTTGCATTTCTAACAAAGGCGCCTGCGTCTCGCAAGTGCGGCTGCTGCGGCTGCGCTCAACCGAATCGACAGAATAGCGCTCGTCGCCTATACTGGTTTACACCTAATTCGGGGTAAAACCTATGAGTAAGCACACGGCCATCAGGCTTCCGGAAGAAACCTTGGAGCGGTTGGAGGCCCTGTCCGCACAGACAGGACACCCGACCTCCTTTCATATTCGCGAGGCTCTCGACGAATATCTGACGGAAATGGAAGACGTTTATCGCGCGGAAAAGACGCTTGAGCGTATACGCGCCGGGCAAGAGCAGGTTTCTTCACTCAACGAAGTGGAAAAACGGCTTAGCCTGGCAGATTGAGCTATCGGAAACCGCTGAAAAACAATTGTCAAAAATTGGCTCCGTGGAAGCCAAGCGAATTACAACTTTTCTTCGAACGAGAATTCTCCCACTCTCGAATCCCCGTCAGATAGGCAAAGCCCTGAAAGGTCCAAAACTTGGAACCTTCTGGCGGTACCGTGTGGGCGACTTTCGGATCATATGCGACATACAGGATAACCGTTTGGTCATCCTTGTTATCGAAATCGGTAATCGTCGGGATATATACGACTGACGCGTCGGTTCGGCGTGGCGCCTCATCCCGCCCGCTCGATCCTGATCATCTGCGGCTTATCCACGAGATGGCCGTCGTCAAGGATGGCGTCAAGCGCCTTCTTCACTGCGGCTTCCGTCGTCTCGTGCGTTACGAGGATCACGGTCTTGGTGCTCTTGTCCGCCGTTTCCATCGGCGGGCGCTGGACGATGGATTCGAGCGAGATGTCGTTCTCCGCCATGCGCTTGGCAATGGCCGCGAAGACGCCGGTGCGGTCTTCCACCGTCAGACGGATGAAATAGCCGCCCGCATGGGAGCGCATTTGTGCCTGTTTGTAGGGCTTCAAAGCCTTGGCGGGGGTGCCGAATACCGGGCCGTGCTGGAAACCGGGGCGGCTCTTGGCGATGTCGGCGATGTCTCCGATCACAGCCGAGGCCGTCGCATTGCCACCCGCGCCTGGGCCGGAGAGGAGAAGCTCGCCCAAAAGGTCGGTTTCGATCGCCACCGCATTGGTCACACCGTGCACCTGCGCGATGACCGACGAGGTCGGCACCATGGTCGGATGCACACGCTGCTCGATGCCGGTGTCGGTCTTCTGCGCGACGCCCAGGAGCTTGATGCGGTAGCCCAGCTCGTCGGCGGCATGGATGTCGGCGAGCGAGATGTTGCTGATGCCTTCGAGATAAATATCGTCGGCTGCGATTTGCGTGCCGAAGGCGAGGCTCGTTAGCAGCGCCAGCTTGTGCGCCGTGTCATTGCCCTCGATGTCGAATGTCGGGTCCGCCTCGGCATAACCCAGCCGCTGCGCATCCTTCAGGCATTCCTCGAAGGAAATGCCCTCGTCCCACATCCGCGTCAGGATATAATTGCAGGTGCCGTTCATGATGCCGTAGACGCGCGACACAGTGTTGCCAGTCAACGATTCGCGCATGGCCTTGATGACCGGTATGCCGCCTGCCACCGCCGCCTCGAAATTGAGGAGCACGCCCTTGTCCTCGGCAATCTCCGCCAGCGCCACGCCATGTTTCGCCAGCAGCGCCTTGTTGGCCGTCACCACATGATGGCCGGCCTTGAGCGCCGCTTCCACGGCCGCCTTGGCAGGGCCGTCCTCGCCGCCCATCAACTCGACGAACACATCGATGCCATCGGAATTGGCCAGCGCGACCGGGTCCTCGAACCACTCGACGGACGAAAGATCGATCCCGCGGTCGCGCGAGGGGTCGCGGGCCGAAACGGATGTCACGACCAGTTCCTTGCCGCATTGGCGGGTCAGCATCTCGGCCTTGTCGCGCAAAATGCGCAAAACCGAACCGCCCACGGTGCCGAGCCCGGCAACGCCGATCCGCAATGCATCTGTCATGATCGTGCCTCGAAACTATTCTCTTAAGTATGGGTAAGGCACGCCGCGATCAGCGGCGCGCCTCGAGCGGAATGACGTTGTGCAGATTTTCTTCCCTGGTGGCAAGGAAGCGCTTGATATTGCGTGCCGCCTGCCGGATGCGGTGCTCGTTCTCAACCAGCGCGATACGGACGTAATCGTCGCCATGCTCGCCGAAGCCGACGCCGGGCGCGACGGCCACATCCGCCAGTTCGATCAGCAGCTTCGAGAATTCGAGCGAGCCCATCTTGCGGAAGCGCTCGGGGATCGGCGCCCAGGCGAACATCGTCGCCGCCGGGGACGGGATTTCCCACCCTGCCCGGCCGAAGCTTTCCACCAGCACGTCGCGGCGGCGCTTGTAGACGGAGCGCACTTCCGCGATGTCGGAACCGTCGCCATTGAGCGCGGCGGTCGCCGCCACCTGAATCGGCGTGAACGCGCCATAGTCGAGATAGGACTTCACCCGTGTCAGCGCCGCAATGAGCCGCTCATTGCCGACGGCAAAGCCCATGCGCCAGCCCGGCATGGAGAAGGTCTTCGACATGGAGGTAAATTCGACGGCCACATCCATCGCGCCCGGCACCTGCAGCACGGAGGGGGGCGGCGTGTCGTCGAAATAGATTTCCGAATAGGCAAGGTCGGAAAGGATGATGATGTCGTGCTTGCGCGCGAAGGCGACCACATCCTTGTAGAAATCGAGCGTGGCGATATGCGCGGTCGGGTTCGATGGATAGCTGAGGATCAGCGCCAGCGGCTTCGGGATCGAATGGCGAACCGCGCGCTCCAGCGTAGGGATGAAATTATCGTCGGGCTTCGCCTGGATCGAGCGGATGACGCCGCCGGACATGATGAAGCCGAAGGCATGGATCGGATAGGTCGGATCGGGGCAGAGCACGACATCGCCCGGCGCGGTGATCGCCTGCGCCATGTTGGCGAAGCCTTCCTTGGAGCCGAGCGTCGCGACGACTTGCGTGTCGGGATTGAGCTTCACGCCGAAGCGGCGCGCATAATATTGCGCCTGCGCGCGGCGAAGGCCGGGAATGCCCTTGGAAGCCGAATAGCGGTGCGTGCGCGGGTCTTGCACCGCCTCGCAAAGCTTGTCGACAATGCCCTTTGGCGTCGGCAGGTCGGGATTGCCCATTCCCAAATCGATAATGTCTGCACCGGCGGCTCGCGCACTGGCCTTCAGGCGATTCACCTGTTCGAAGACGTAGGTCGGCAAGCGGCGGATTTTGTGAAACTCTTCAGACATTGTCGTTGGTTCCGGTGCGGGTTGAAAAATACGAACCGGCTATACACCGGTTCGCGGAAAGGGTCGATCTGTTGATCGTTAAGGGAAGGATTATTTCACGAGAAGTGGCAATGCCGCAATAATATGCCAGCTGCGGCGTTCATGCAGCTAGAGGGATGATATGATCTCCCGCGCTTAATTGCTCTCCGTCTCGATCTCCTTGAGCGTCCGTGCCGCCTCTTCCTGCGCCTGCTTGCGCTGGGCATCGACCTGCGCCTGGCTCACCGGCGGCGGGGCAGGCATGGTCCGCTGCTGGCTCTGCTCCGATTCGAGCTGCGACTTCAGGTTCTGCACATCCTGCGTCGAGAATTGCGTCGTTGCGCCCTGCGGCGTCTTGGCGAAAGTGGGCCATGTGCCGGTATTCGATGCGCCGGCCTGAGGCGTCCCCTCGAACTCGGGCCCGCGCGCGCAGGCCGAAAGCCCCGCCAGCACGAGCGATATCAGAATGAAGCGGCCGGACAGCCTGATGTGCCGTGACATGATATCTTACCCCTGTAACGATGGCGGCCTAATCTTTCGGTGTTGAATCGGTATCCGCAACTCAACATACTATGTCAATAAGAGGGGCCGTAGGAAGTGGGACGTCATGGCTGATACCGGGAATCGCGGCGGCAACCATTCGGCTGACGCATTTTCCTTCAATGAATATCTGATCAAGGATTTCGGCAGCTTCACGCTCAACCTCGCGCGCATGGTGGAGCAGGCGGGAAAAGCCGCCGCCGCCTGGATCGAGCCGCGCGAAAACGGCTTGCGCAGCGACGATCCCGGCGAGCCGCTGGGCGATATGGTGAGGACGCTTTCGAAGCTCACTGAATATTGGCTCGCCGACCCGGCCAGAACACTCGAAGCCCAGACGCTCCTCTTTTCTACCTTCCTCACCCTCTGGACGAATTCCGTCCGCCGCATGGCTGGAGAAACCGTCGAGCCCGTCGCCACACCCGATCCCCGCGACAAGCGCTTTCAGGACGAGGACTGGTCACGGAACGCCTTCTTCGATTTCCTGAAGCAGGCCTGGCTGGTTACCGGCAAATGGGCCGCCGACCTCGTCGAAAAAACCGAAGGGCTGGACGAACACACCAAGCGCAAGGCGGCGTTTTATGTGCGCCAGTTCGTCAGCGCTGCCTCGCCCGCCAATTTTGTCTTTACTAATCCGGAGCTCTTCAAGGAAACGGTCGCCTCCAGCGGCGTGAACCTTGTCAACGGCATGCGGATGCTGACCGAGGATATCATCGCCGGCAATGGCGATCTGCGGCTGCGCCAGGCGGATCACAGCCATTTCCGGCTGGGCGAGAATGTGGCGGTGACGCCGGGCAAGGTGGTGGCGCGCAATGAGCTGGCGGAAATCATCCAATATACCCCTGCCACGGACGAGGTGTTCAAGCGCCCTCTCCTCATCTGCCCGCCCTGGATCAACAAATATTATATTCTCGACCTGACGCCGGAGAAATCCTTTATCCGCTGGCTGGTGGGGCAAGGCCATACGGTGTTCGTCATCTCCTGGGTCAATCCCGATGCGCGCCATGCGAACAAGGGCTGGGAGGCCTATATCGAAGAGGGCATATTTTTCGCGCTCGACACGATCGAGAGGCGAACCGGCGAGCGCGACATCAACGCCATCGGCTATTGCGTCGGCGGCACGCTCCTTGCCGCCGCGCTCGCCCTGATGGCGAAGCGGGGCGATAAGCGCATCCGCACCGCAACGCTGCTCACAACACAGGTGGATTTCGAGCATGCAGGGGATCTGAAGGTCTTTGTGGATGATGAGCAGGTGCGCGCGCTGGAGGAAGCCATGCGCAAGAACGGCTATCTCGACGGAACGAAAATGCTCGGCGTTTTCAATATGTTGCGATCAAGCGATCTCATCTGGCCTTATGTCGTTAACAATTACATGAAAGGAAAAGGACCTGTCCCCTTCGACCTTCTCTATTGGAACGCCGACGCCACGCGCATGAGCGCGGCCAACCATTCCTTCTATCTTCGCAATTGCTATCTCGAAAACCGGCTTTCGCGCGGCGAGATGGAACTGGCGGGATACAAGATTTCCCTCGCGGACATTGACATTCCCCTCTACAGCCTCGCCGCGCGGGACGACCACATCTCGCCTGCGCTTTCGGTTTTCACCGGCAGCCAATGCTTCGGCGGCGACGTCACTTTCGTGCTTGCCGGATCCGGCCACATCGCCGGCGTCGTCAACCCGCCCGAGCGGAGGAAATATCAGTATTGGACGGGTGACAAGCCCGAAGGCGGCTATGGCGACTGGCTGGCGAAGGCGGAGGAGCACGCCGGCTCCTGGTGGCCGCATTGGCAGGAATGGATCGACGCGCGGAGCCCGAAGAGGGTATCCGCGCGGCGTTTCATGGAAGGCGATCCGGATATTATCGATGACGCGCCGGGGGCTTATGTGCGGATGAGGGTATAAGCGAGGTTATCATTGATATTGGCCTCCGGCCGTCTTTACGCCCGCAATAACACCGGGAAAGAAATCCGGGCCGCGACCTCCCGAATCAATGACTGCGTTCCTATCGGCGATATAACGATTACCGGCAGTGACTTTCTCAGGATTGACGAAATTAGCAATTTCCGTCGAAATGATGCCGCACCAGTACGCCTCCGCGCAGACGCTAAGCTTGTCAATCGTCGTTACAATCGTCTGCGTCCCGGTAAGACGGATCCATCCACCCAGTTGAGCAAAATACATATACTCACCTGGGTTACCAGCAAACCTATGATCCCTTATCGTAAGCTCCGCACCTCCGCTAGCATGGAATGCTGCGGTACCGCTATCTCCCGTTTCGCACTGCGAAACCAAGAGGGTGGACGATTGAAAAGCGAAAAAGCCTCTTCCTCCATTGGGGTCAGTCTGGGCTCGGATGCCAGACACTGTAACGGTGTTGGGGCCTGACACAGCAAAGGCATTCCCCGCACCGCCATTCACCACAACTGTCGATGGATTCGTAGTATTGCCAATGATACGCAGAATTGGGCCGCCTTGTGGTCCTGTCTGTGGTGCAGGAATAGCAACCGCGGTATAAGAGCCGTCAGCGACACGGATCGTGACGGTGTACGTGCTTGAACCATACGAAAAGGCTCTATTAACAGCTCCTTGTATCGTCGCCATCGCGTGGTCGGCATCGTTTGCACTGCCATCGTTTGCATCGTTGCCAATCGTGCCATTGACATAGAGATTGATATTCCTGCGCAGTTGCGGCGTACCGGATGTATTCTGCAACTGGAACTTCGTCCCGTCATAAACCACATCGTGAATACCGCCCGCGACGAGATCGCTGTCAAACAGCGGTGAACCGTCGAGCCGAACGAGATCCATCGCGGGAAAATCGCCCACGGTGATCCTGGTCTTGCCGGTGTTCGAGTTCTTCACCTTGACCCGCAGCGTGAGCCCAGGCGCCAAAGCCGTCACTGCAGGCACCGGATTTACGACGACCGAGTTGACGGCTGTGCTCGTATCTTCGGCATAAACCCATTTGCCCGATTGCACGTCGATGGCGATTTTCTCAATATATGTGCCACCCACCAGCTCGAATATCCGGCCGTCCGGCAGGCTGATACCATGTCCTTCCGCCGGCTTGGCAAAGGTCCATTCGCCATGCCATTGGGCGAGCATGCCCACTTGGTTAGCCCAAACGCCGGTGGCGCCCGTCGGCACGAGATATGTATCCCCCTCCGGCGCCTTGGAAGGCGGGTCTGTGAGCGTCATGGAAATGACAGGTATCCAGGGCGCGCGAGACAACTCCGAGAGAGGTATCCAGGTGGATGCCGGATCAGCCCCGATTTTCGCGTCCTTTTGGGGAAGATTTTTACGCATGATAAGACCTCTAACAGCGATAAATTCATGGAAATCTTGCACGCCGACTGTATGGTTGCGGGCGCACATACATGCTATCTATACGCGCATAATCTAACTCCCAACAACTGTCCCTTCCCTGCAGGATTGCGGATTGGTTAAAAAACCATTAATAACCCCAATAATTTGCCTCCTTGTGAAGCATGGAAATCCGGGAATCGGTGCAGGTTTTCGGAGTCACGCATGACGCGACAAAGATCATGCGAAACAGAGTCGAAAGGGTTTTTGCCCTCAAAAAACAACCCGTCCGGGTCGGTCCAGCCGCCCCGGAAATAAAAGCCGGGGGATGCGTTGAGAGGACTGAAAAAAAGCACGGGGGCCGGCATGGGCCGCCATTTTGTGTGGGCGGTTGCGACGCTGGCGATTTCAGTTGCCGCTTGCACCACCGGTTCCGGCGTCTCCCAGCAGGGCGGCGGCTTGGTCGCTGAAACATTGGCCAGCGCGGCGCAATCCCACGGCACGACGGCGGAAGCCGCATCAGCCAAGCCTGCAACTGCGGATGGCGCTCCGGTCCTCGCCATGGCAGCGACCGCCGCCACCAACCCAGCCGGGCAAAATCTCTCACAAGGCCCGACCGTGGCGGCAGCTGCCGCGCAAGTGGCTTCCACCGAAAACGCTGCCCCTGCGACGGCTTCCGCTGACGTTCCCGTGCCAGCCCCCTCGCCCGCCGTCGAGAAGGCTCACGACGAAACAGGCAAAGTGGAACGGGCGGCGCAATCCCCGATCAGGGGTGTGCAGATGGTCGCCTATACCGGCGCACCGCGTCCGATGGAGCTTGCCACGCCGGCTGTCGATGCCGTGGAAGATGGCTCTGTTATGCGCCTCTTTGTCGACAATCCCTCAAAGAGGCACGAAAAACGGCTGGAAGCGCCGAAAAAATCCACGCGCGATTATAATTACACCCTGCCGGGCGTGCGGGAGAATCTCGGCCTTGAGATCAAGCGGCGCAGAAGCCTCGATGATGACGGCGATATCGACGCGAACGAGGAGGATGGTTCCTTCCCCGTCCAGCTTGCGTCCGCCGGAGGATTCGGCCGTCTTTTGCCGCGCGGGCTGGAAAAACAGCGCGCATCGGTGGACACCGCCTGCCTCAAGCCGCGGCTTCTGGCCATACTCAAAACGGTTGAACAGCATTTCCGGCGTCCCGTCATGATCACGTCAGGCTATCGCAGCCCATCCTATAACCGGCTTGTGCGGGGCGCACCGCGCTCGCGGCATATGCTCTGCGAGGCAGCGGATATCGTGGTCCAGGGCGTATCGAAATGGGAGATCGCGAATTTCGTTCGCAAATTGCCAGGCCGCGGCGGCGTCGGCACCTATTGCCATACCGATTCCGTGCATGTGGATATCGGCCCCGAGCGCGACTGGAACTGGCGCTGCGGCGGCCGGCGCGGCTAAGGTCGCAGCGTCCGGCCTCTTTCCAGCTATTTACCGGATTTGGGCTGTTCCCTGTCGATGAGCTTTTTTGCGTCCTCGGGACCGGGATTGCATTGCTCATGGGTGCCAGGGACGTAAAATTTTCCGTCGGGAGATGGATTGGTTCCCCCACCGCAGCCGGGCATGCCAGCCGTGCCAAACCAGCCCCCAGCGCCTCCAACGCCGGATTTGGGCTGTTCGTTATCGGTGAGCTTTTTTGCGTCCTCGGGACCAGGATTGCATTGCTCATGGGTGCCAGGGACGTAAAATTTTCCGTCGGGAGATGGATTGGTTCCCCCACCGCAGCCGGGCATGCCAGGCCTGCCAAACCAGCCTGGCGCGCCTCCCGCGCCTCCAGCGCCTCCAGCGCCGCCGGCAAATGACGTGGCCGGGGTCATTGCCATCAAAAATACCGTTGCTATAGCTGTGAGGGTCTTCATTTCATTACTCCTGAACTCCGAATACCCTACTCCAACCCCCTATAACTCCAGCGAAGCGGGCTTGTTCCCTCACGCCCAATCCACCCCAGCGCATTTTTTTTGAAAAACCGCATTTTAGCTGTTGCGGGAGAAAAAGTTCCACTCTATAAGCCCACTCACTCGCGGGCGCCCATCGTCTAGCGGTCTAGGACGCCGCCCTTTCACGGCGGAAACAGGGGTTCGATTCCCCTTGGGCGTACCAATCTTTTCAATACTTTAGACCCCCGCGAGTTTCTTTCCCTCTCATGCTAGAAGCAAGACGTGTACCAGCTTCGCCAGCTGTGCTAATGGCGCTTCATGCAATTCATTCTTCCCATGGTTTCCGGGCGACTGGAACGCCGCTACAAACGCTTCCTTGCCGATGTCACGCTGGATGACGGGCGGTTCATTACGGCATCCGTGCCAAACACAGGCTCGATGCTGGGGCTGAGCGCGCCCGGCTCCCGCGTCTGGCTCAGCGTCACCGAGGGCGGCGCGCGCAAATATCCGCACACGCTGCAAATCGTCGAGGCGGATGGGACATTCGTCGGAATCAACACCGGCCTTCCCAACAAAATTGCCGAGGAAGCGATTCTGGCGGGCCTCCTCCCCTCGCTCTCCGGCTATGCGACACTGAAGCGCGAGCAGAAATATGGCCGGAACTCCCGCATCGACCTGCTTCTATCGGATGAATCGCGTCCGCTCGCCTATGTCGAGGTCAAAAATGTGCATTTCATGCGCGAAGCCGGCCTCGCCGAGTTCCCGGACACGGTGACGGCGCGCGGCGCAAAACATCTGGAAGAACTGGGCGACATGGTGGAAGCCGGCCACCGCGGTGTTATGCTCTTCGTCATCCAGCGTGGCGATTGCGGAAGGTTCCGCCTTTGCCGCGATCTCGACCCCGCCTATGTCAGGGCATTCGAACGGGCGCGTACACGCGGGGTTGAGGCTTACGCAATTCGATGCCAAATATCGCCTGAGGGTATTGTCGCGGAATGCGCGGTGCCGATCGACGGAATGGATTGAGATCAATGGTTACCTATCTCGACGCGGCAAGCGCGCCTTTGAAATTCACCGGCCAGATCCGGCTTTACGACGCGGAAGCCTTCGAAGGCATGCGCAAGGCCTGTCAGTTGACGGCGCGGTGCCTGGACGAGCTCAATTCCATCGTCCGTCCCGGGCTGCCGACGAATGAAATCGACCGTTTCGTCTATGAATTCGGCGCGGATCACGGGGCGATTCCCGCCACGCTCAATTATCGCGGCTACACCAAATCCGTCTGCACCTCGATCAACCATGTGGTCTGCCACGGCATTCCCGACGACAAACCCTTACGCGAAGGCGATATCGTCAATATCGACGTGACCTATCTGCTCGACGGCTGGCATGGCGATTCCAGCCGTATGTATGCGGTGGGCGAGATCAAGCGCGCCGCCGAGCGCCTGCTGGAAGTGACGCATGAATCGCTGATGCGCGGCATCGCCGCCGTCAAGCCCGGCGTTCGCACCGGCGCCATCGGCGCAGCCATCCAGACCTATGCCGAGGCAGAGCGCTGCTCCGTTGTACGCGATTTCTGCGGCCATGGCGTGGGCCGGCTGTTCCATGACGCGCCGAACATCCTCCATTACGGCACGCCGAACGAGGGCGTGGAAATACGCGAAGGCATGATCTTCACCATCGAGCCTATGATCAATCTCGGCAAGCCGCATGTGAAGGTGCTCTCCGATGGCTGGACGGCGGTGACGCGCGACCGCTCGCTCTCCGCCCAATATGAGCACACGGTCGGCGTGACCAAAGATGGCTGCGAGGTTTTCACGCTTTCGCCCGCCGGAATATTCGGCCCCCAATCTACGCGCTAAAAAGAATAGCCACAGGATAGATAAAAAAGAGGAGTTGACCGGAGCCAAGCTTATTTGGCTTATACTCAACTACGCATAAATTCATTCTGCGGTGCGGGGGACGACAGGGAATGGCGGGCGATAAAACTCGCAAGCAGGGCTTTCGTGAGGAGAGCACGCCGGCCGAATTTGCGGAGGCCGTCGAAAACTCGGCCGTCAAGGCGTCCCGCCCGCACTACGAAGGGCACCGCGAGCGGCTGCGTCAGCGCTTCCGGGAAAATGGCGGCGACGCGCTGGCCGATTATGAATTGCTCGAACTTCTCCTGTTTCGCTGCGTCCCCCGGGCGGACACCAAGCCGCTCGCCAAGGCGCTGCTAGCCCGGTTCGGCTCCTTTGCTGAAGTGCTGGGCGCGCCGGAGCGGCTGCTGACCGAGGTGCCGGGCTGCGGCCCTTCGATCGCGACGGATCTCAAGATCATCGCCGCCGCCGCGCAAGCCATGGGCCGCGCCACCATTCGGGGACGCGAGGTGCTGGGCTCCTGGAGCAAGGTCATCGAATATTGCACCACGGCGATGGCCTATGAAGACCGCGAGCAATTCCGCATCCTGTTTCTCGACAAGAAGAATGGCCTCATCGCCGACGAGGTGCAGCAGGTGGGCACCGTCGATCACACGCCCGTCTATCCTCGCGAAATCATGCGCCGCGCCCTGGAGCTATCCGCCTCCGCCATCATCCTCGTGCATAACCACCCCTCGGGCGATCCTACCCCTTCCCGCGCTGACATCGCCATGACGAAGACCATCGTCGACATCGCCAAGGCGCTCAACATCACCGTTCACGACCATATCATCATCGGGAAGACCGGCCACGCGAGCTTCAAGGCGCTGGATTTGTTGTAGGCGGCATAGAAAAAGGCGGGTGTTCAGACCCGCCTTTTCAATTTCTCTGCAAAACTTGCTGCTTTAGCCGTTGTTTTTCTTCTTCTTCGACGTTTTGCCAGCCGGCTTTGTCGGCTGAGGCGTCGCCGCGCGCTTGGCTGCCGCTTCTTCAGCCGCGATCTGGTCGGCGCTCTTCGGCGACGTGTCGACCACGGAGCGCACCGAGCCATTGGCGCTGACGGTGCAGAGCGCGTCGCGCAGATCCACCTTCAGCGTCACCGCCGTGTTGCCGCCGCCGGCGGAGCGCGAGTCGAGCGCGGTGATAACGCTTTCCGGCAGGTAGTATTTGTCCGCCGCTGCCGAGATGCAGGCGCGGGCGAGCGTGGGGTCGACATCGCCGCGCAGCGGCTGCGTCAGGGCGCCCAACGGATTGAACGTCTTGGCAGGAGCCGGCTTCGCAGCCGCCGCTTTGGCCGCGTTCGTCTTGGCGGGGGCGGCCACGACAGGCACCGGCTTTTGCGCGGTGGTCGAGCAGGCTGCAAGAGGAGCCAGCAGGGTGAGCATTAGAATGTGTGTCCCGGTCCGGACGCAAGCGCGCATGGCTTAAAACCTCATTGGGGAAGGAGGGTGGATGTTAGGCCGGAAACTATTCGGTTTTGCCCGATTGTCGAGTGACAGGAAGGCCACAGAGGGGGAGAATTTCGAATCGCTCCACAGGCTATTGAAGCATTTCGCGGCCCCGCTCTATCGCGGCCGTTTTTCCAGCACCCAGTTCAATACTGCGCGCCAATCCGTCATGCGGATCGGCGTTCCGTGGTTTCCGCTCTCGAAGCGGTGGAAGCGGGCGGGATAGCCGGGTGCGGCCTTACGGATTGTGCGATAGAAGGCTTCCTGCTTTTCCACCGCGAAGACCGGATCACGGCTGCCATGGCCGAAAAACACCGGCACCTTTCTCTTGAAGGCGGGTGAAGACAGGAACTCCTCGTCCCACATCGAACCGAGCAGCACGAGGCCGGAGAGCTTCTCCGTCACTGCCGGATCTCTCGCCAGCCGCCAGCAAAGCTGGCCGCCCGCCGAGCCGCAGGCGACAATCACGGACGCTTGCGGTGAAGCGGCTTGCATCTGCGTGATCAGGCCAGCAATCTCCGCCTCGCCCTTCTCGCCGAAATCGCTGAAATCTGGCGAAAGATAAAGCCCGCCATTGCGCGCGACCAGATTTTTCAGCCGGTTGAAATTTCCGCCGAATGTATAATCGTTCATGCCCTGCAGGCGGTTGCCACCCTGCCCGTGCAGATAGACGACGACGAGCGAGGCGTTGTTTTGCTCGCCGACAGCAAGAGTTTTCACCGGCCCGGCTGCTGTCGAGATCGTCAGGTCCTTCTGCGAGCGACGCGGTTTCAGTGAGACATAGGCGTCCTTGACGCGCTTCTCGGGCGTCGCATCGCGGCCATTGATATCGCGCAGCTCGGAATAATTGACAATGAGATAATCGCCGCCGTCATCGGTTTTGAGAATGCCGGGATAGGCGAAATAATCGTCCTTATAGGGGGCGAGCTGCGCCTCGGCGGCGGCAGGCAGCGACAGCAGGCACAAAGCGGCCAATGATAGTTTCCATCCGCCCTTCATGCCCCCCTCCCTGCCTCTGCGATTATAAATCCAGCGTATGATAGCGGCGATTGAGGTAGATCAAGGCCTCTTCCTGCCTGCCCAGGCGAATATCCAGCACCTCGCCGAAGAGAACGTGATGCGTGGCAAATTCCTGTTTTTCTACGATGCGGCAATCGAAGACCGCGAGCGCATCCTTGAGACCAGGCGCGCCGCTCAGCATTACCTCCCAGTCGCCGAGCGCAAAGCGCTCATCCGGCGACAGGGCCATCCGGCCCGAGAAGGCTTCCGCCAAGGGCCGGTGCTTCGCGGCGAGCGTGTTCAGCGCGAAGACGCCGTTCTCGACGAAAAGCCGGTTCTGTTCATGCTCGCGCAAGAGGCAGATCAGCACCGTTGCCGGGTTGTCCGAGACCGAGCAGGCGGCGGAGATCGTCACGCCGCGCCGCCCTGCCGGGCCGTTCGTGGTCGCCACATGCACCGCACCGGCAAAATGGCTCATGGCATCGCGATAGGATTGCGGATCGATGGCAGGCGTCTTCAGCGTTTCGTCCTTCACGTCAGGCACATTCGATTCATGGCTTCCGGTAAACATGGCTAGCTTGTATAAGCCAGCCGCTATCGAATGGATATAGAGAATGCGCCATTGCGCGGGCGTAAAGAAACCGCTACGCGCTTGATGATTGAATAATAATTGAGGGAACTGCAAAGTTGGGATGATGAAGCGTTTCCTGCTTCTCCGAGCGGTGTTTTTGAGCCTAGTCCTGTCTGTTCCGGCGGCTTTATCGGCTGCCCGGGCCGACATGCGCATTGGCGTCGCCGCACCGCTTTCGGGCCCCTTCGCGCTTCTGGGACAGCAGCTTGCCGACGGCGCGCATATCGCGGCGGCGACGGCAGCACCTCAGGGCCATGCGGTCACGCCCATCATCATCGACGATAAATGTTCGGCTGAAGGCGGCATTGCAGCGGCGGCGACCTTTATCGAATCCAGGGTGCGCGCCGTTACCGGCTTTCTCTGCACGGAAGCGCTGGAGGCGGCGCTGCCCTTGCTTGCCGAAAAGAACATCCCGGTCATCACCCCCGCCATCCGCGAGCGCGGCCTGCTTGAGCGGCGCGCCAAGGCCCCCTTCCCCGTGTTCCGCCTCGCCATGCCTAGGGAACGCGAGGCTGCGGCCATTGGCGACATCCTCGCCCGCCTCTGGCGCGACAAGCCGTTCGCAATCCTCGATGACGGGACGATCCCGGGCCGCGAACTGGCGCATGGCGTTCGCTCGAGCCTGGAGGCGAAGGGGCTGAAGCCGGTGCTGGCCGAGACCTTCCGCCCAGGCCTCGATAACCAGGCGGCGCTGGCGGCGCTCATCCGCCGGTCCGGCGCGACACAGGTTTTCATCGGCGGCGAACGCAGCGATGCGGCGGCAATCGCGAACGCGGCCTCTGCCATCGGCCACTCCCTGACGATCGTCGGCAGCGAGACCCTGCGCGCCGCTGCCGAAGGCCAGGACCTTGCATCCGGTACATTGATGATCGCCATGCCCGAGGCCGAAACCATTCCGGCTGCTGCGGGAGCCGTGGCCGCATTCCGCACGGCGGGCAGAGACCCGGAAGGCTATGCTGTGCCGGGCTATGCGGCGCTGCAGATCGCCATGGACGCCGTGGCGGCGGCAGAAGCCGGAAAGCAGCCGGTGCAGGCCATGCTACGCAGCAGGACATTCGAGACGGCGCTCGGAGCCATCCGCTTTGACGAAACGGGTATCCGCAGCGACCGCCCTTACCAGCTGTTCCGCTATGAAGGCGGCCGCTTCGTGCCGCAAGAATTGCCGGATTAACCCTCGCGCCAATATTTCCACTTAAAAGAGCCGTAAATATTTATACGGAGCTATAGCGGACACAGCGGGAGAAAAAGCAATGTCCACCGAAGATGCCAAGGCCAGAAATCCTTATGCGGATCGTACGAGCCTTGAGTTTACATTTCGCGCGCGCCGCTTCGCCAAAGTCCGTGAGCTTATCGAAGACGCGCTGGAAGAGCGCGGCGAGGCACATGTTCTCGACCTTGGCGGCACGGAAGGCTATTGGCTGATCGGTGAGGATTTCATCAACCAGCACCGGGGACGCCTGAAGATCACGCTCGTCAATCTCGAGCAGGAACTGGCGCCGGTGCGCGATACCGCCGTATTCACCTCGCTTGCCGGAGACGGCGCGAACCCCGAACTTTTTTCCGGCCGGCAATTCGACCTCGTCCATTCCAATTCGGTGATCGAGCATGTCGGCGACTGGAGCCGCATGACGGAATTCGCCAGGAATACACGGCGTCTCGGCAAACGCTATTACGTGCAGACGCCGAATTACTGGTTTCCCTACGAGCCGCACTTCCGCATGCTTGGTTTCCAGTTCCTACCGGAAAGTGTCCGCATAGCGCTCATCCAGCGCTTCGCCCTTGGCTTCTTCCCGCGCATCGGCTCTTATGAGGAAGCGCGCGATATCATCCAGCATCACAGCATCATCTCGACACGCCAGATGCGGAAGTTGTTTGGGGATGCCGAGATCACCCATGAAAAGGTGATGGGACTTAAGAAATCCATCATCGCGATAAAGCGCTAGCTCATTTCCGGGAGTTGTTCATGCCGCGCCCCCTCATCATTGCGCCCTCGATCCTCGCTGCCAATTTCGCGAAGCTCGGCCAGGAAGTCACCGACGTGCTGGAGGCCGGCGCAGACTGGATCCATATCGACGTCATGGACGGGCATTTCGTGCCGAACATCACTTTCGGCCCCGATGTGGTGAAGGCGATACGGCCATTGACCAAGGCGGTCTTTGATACCCATCTGATGATCGCGCCCTGCGACCCCTATCTGGAAGCCTTCGCCAAGGCCGGCTCCGACATCATCACCGTCCATGCCGAGGCGGGTCCGCATCTGCACCGCTCGCTGCAGACGATCCGGGCGCTGGGCAAGAAGGCAGGCGTGTCGTTGAACCCCGCCACGCCGGAGAGCGCGCTGGAATATGTGCTCGATGATGTCGATTTGATCCTTGTCATGACGGTCAATCCCGGCTTCGGCGGTCAGAAATTCGTCCCCGCAACGCTCGAGAAAATCCGCCGCATCAAAGCGATGGTGGGTAACCGCCCCATCGACATCGAAGTGGATGGCGGCATCACGGCTGAAACGGCGGGCGAAGCGGTTAAGGCCGGAGCCAACGCGCTCGTGGCAGGCTCGGCGATCTACAAGGGCGGCTCGGTCGCCAGCTACAAGGCCAATATCGACGCCATCCGCGCGGCGGCGCTGGGGAAGAAGTAATCCGGAGTGTTGCTATGCGTGTTGTGATTGTTGCGATTTGCGCGATATCGCTATAGACCGCGAGGCAATCAACTCCAACAGGATGAACATATGATCCCGCGCTATTCGCGGCCGGAAATGGTCGCCATCTGGTCTCCCGAAACGAAGTTCCGCATCTGGTTCGAGATCGAGGCCCATGCCTGCGATGCGCTCGCGGCGCTTGGCGTCATTCCGCGGCAGGCGGCGAAGACGATCTGGGAAAAGGGCGGCGCGGCTGAGTTCAACATCGACCGCATCGACGAGATCGAGCGCGAGACCAAGCATGACGTCATCGCCTTCCTGACCCATCTGGCCGAATTCGTCGGACCGGATGCGCGCTTCGTGCATCAGGGCATGACCTCGTCGGATGTGCTGGACACGACCTTCAACATCCAGCTCGTCCGCGCCGCCGATATCCTTATCGCTGATATGGACCGCGTATTGGCGGCGCTGAAGAAGCGCGCCTTCGAGCATAAGGATACGGTGCGCATCGGCCGCAGCCACGGCATCCATGCCGAGCCGACGACGATGGGCCTCACCTTCGCGCGCTTTTATGCCGAGATGGCGCGGGGCCGCGCCCGCCTCGTTGCCGCGCGCGCAGAAATCGCCACTGGGGCCATATCAGGCGCGGTCGGCACCTTCGCGAATATCGACCCGCGCGTGGAAGAGCATGTCTGCGCCAAGCTGGGCCTGACGCCCGAGCCGGTCTCAACGCAGGTCATCCCGCGCGATCGCCACGCCATGTTCTTCGCCACACTGGGCGTGATTGCCTCATCAATGGAGAACATCGCCATCGAAATCCGCCATATGCAGCGCACCGAGGTGCTGGAGGCGGAAGAATTCTTCTCGCCGGGCCAGAAGGGCTCGTCGGCCATGCCGCACAAGCGCAACCCGGTGCTGACCGAGAACCTCACTGGCCTCGCCCGGCTGATACGCATGTCGGTTGTCCCGGCAATGGAGAATGTCGCCCTCTGGCACGAGCGCGATATCTCGCACTCCAGTGTCGAACGTGCCATCGGGCCGGACACGACCGTCACGCTCGATTTCGCGCTGAACCGTTTGGCCGGGGTGATCGAGAATCTGGTGATCTATCCCGATAACATGCTCGCCAACATGAACAAGTTCCGGGGCCTCATCCATTCGCAGCGCGTGCTGCTGGCGCTGACGCAGGCCGGCGTCAGCCGCGAGGACGCCTATCGCCTCGTCCAGCGCAATGCGATGAAGGTGTGGGAACAAGGCAAAGATTTCCTCGAGGAACTGCTGGCCGACCAGGATGTGCGCGCTGCGCTCTCCGAAGAGCAGATCCGTGAGAAGTTCGACCTCGGTTACCACACCAAGCATGTGGACACGATCTTCAGGCGCGTGTTCGGGAAGTAAGTAACATTCCTGCCAGAACGAGGAGCCTCATGTCATTGAAGACATGGGGCTTTTCTTTTCACGCAGCAACGATGTTGATGGCGTTGCCCCAGGGATCTTCGAGGCTTCGCCCCTTCTCTCCGCGCGTATCCTCCAGTTCCACCCAGGCCAGCCCGGTGCGGTCCTTGTCGCGTTTGCCAGCACGGGGGCTTTGCCATGAATTGGCGGCGATGTGATGGTGATAGCCGCCGGAAGAGAGAAACACGGCCCGGTCGCCATAGGTCTGCACGGTGTCGAAGCCGATTTCCCTGTGGCACCAGCCTTCCGCCTCCGCCGCGTTGCCGACACGCAAATGCACATGGCCGATGACAGTGTTCTCGGGCGCGCCTTCCCATATCCGCCGGTCCTGCTCCAGTTCGCGCAGGAGATTGCCGACATCGAGCGCTTCCGTTGCCATCGCAATCCTCCCGCCGTTCCAGCGCCAGCTCTCATGCGGGCGGTCGGCGTAGATCTCGACGCCATTGCCTTCCGGATCGGTAAGATAAATCGCCTCGCTGACCAGATGATCGGATGCGCCGGCAATCGGGATATGCCGGTCGATGGCCTGATGCGACCAGCGGGCAAGGTCGCCGCGCGAGGGTAGCAAGAAGGCCGTATGATAAAGCCCGGCGCTGCGCGGATCGTCCGGACGGGCAGCGGAAAACTGCTCGATTTCGACGAGTTCCCGGTCCCCTGCCCCAAGCACGATGCTACTCCCCCGCCGCGCCATTTCCCTGAGGCCGACAATATCCTGATACCAGGCAGAAACAACCTCCGCATCCTTCGCCTTCAGCCCGATCCTGGCGACCCGGACGGGCGTCGTCACCGCAAAAGGCACCCTACTCATTTCTGCTCTCCATTCTATCGCACGATCCCTAAAGTTACGAGCCTTTCGGATATAATCATGCGCCTTCGATTGCCCCTAAATCGCCATTGTTGCCCTCACCGGCAAGCCACGATTCGGAGAACAAGCTGTTCACCAAATGCCGTCAAAAGCTTCGCCAAGCGCTTGAAGCTCTTCGAACCTGCCTTTAAATGGGAGCTATGAAAGTCCAGGACGCCGATATTCTCATCATCCCCGGTTACACCAATTCCGGGCCCGACCATTGGCAGAGCCGGTGGGAGGAGAAGCTTTCGACCGCGCGGCGCGTCGAGCAAGCCGAATGGTCGAAGCCGGTGCGCGATGACTGGGTGGCGGAAGTGGTGAAGGCGGCGAACGCGGCGACCAAGCCGGTCGTTCTTGTCGCCCATTCGCTGGGGGTGCCGACGGCGATCCATGCGCTGCCGGAAATCCAGGACAAAGTGAAAGGCGGTTTCTTCGTCGCGCCGCCCGATGTGGCCGATCCCAAGATCAAGCCGCGCCATCTGATGACCTTTGGCCCCTACCCGCGCGATCCGCTTCCCTTCCCGTCTCTTGTCATTGCAAGCCGCAACGACCCCTTCTGCAACTATGAAGTGGCCGAGGATATCGCGAATGCCTGGGGATCGCTCTTCATCGATGCGGGCGAAGCCGGACATATAAACGCCGATTCCGGCCATGGGCCGTGGCCCGAAGGCTCAATGGTCTTCGCGCAGTTCCTGTCGCGGCTTTAAGCAACTGCGCCGTCATTCTCGGGCTTGTCCCGAGAATCCACTACGGCGCGCTCGATCAGGACGGTAATCTATCCTGCTTCTTATGGTAGATCCTCGGGACAAGCCCGAGGATGACGCGGGAGGGGATGCCTCAATTTTCCTGAATCTGCCGCACGGCTTCCTGCAGAAGCTCAACCATCGCGCTGCGGATCGCTTCGTCCGTCACCGCAACGTCGGCCGCGTCGAAATCCGCGCGGACCTTGCGGAACACATCCTCGTCGCCCGCTTCCTCGAAATCCGCCGCGACGACTTCCTTGGCGTAGGCCTCGGCATCGGGGCCGGTCTTGCCCAGCTTTTCCGCCGCCCACAGGCCCAGAAGCTTGTTGCGACGCGCCTCCGCCTTGAATTTTAACTCCGCATCATGGGCGAATTTCTTTTCGAAGGCATCCTTGCGTTCGTCCATTCCGGTCATCATCTAACTCCAGCGCTGGTGTTTTTCGGCCCGAATCCGTGTTCGACAGGGTACTCGCCTTGTCTAAATCAAAAGAGGCGCGCAAGATCAATCGGAGAATCCGAAAGGCGACTCGGGAACGAAAAACGCGAAGGAGCGGCAAAGCATGATTGTGAATTGGGGCCGTTTGCTATAGGTAGCGCGCGAGCACTGCGGCCAGAAGGCCGCCCGATCAAGTCAGACATCTGGGAAGTTCAATGAATCGTCGCCGCCGTATTTACGAAGGCAAGGCCAAGATCCTCTATGAAGGACCTGAGCCCGGAACCTTGATCCAGTTTTTCAAGGACGACGCCACCGCCTTCAACAAAAAGAAACATGAAGTGGTCGACGGGAAGGGTGTCCTCAACAACCGCATTTCCGAGCACATCTTCACGCAGCTGAACCGGATGGGCATTCCGACCCACTTCATCCGCCGCCTCAACATGCGCGAGCAGCTGATCAAGGAAGTTGAGATCATCCCGCTCGAAGTGGTGGTGCGCAACGTCGCCGCCGGCTCGCTCGCCAAACGCCTCGGCCTGGAAGAAGGCACGGTGCTGCCGCGCTCCATCATCGAGTTCTATTACAAGGCCGATGCGCTCGACGACCCCATGGTCTCTGAAGAGCACATTACCGCCTTCGGCTGGGCGAGCCCGCAGGAAATCGACGACATCATGGCGCTCGCCATCCGCGTCAATGATTTCCTCTCCGGCCTGTTCCTTGGCGTCGGCATCCAGCTCGTCGATTTCAAGATCGAATGCGGTCGCCTGTGGGAAGCCGACATGATGCGCATTGTCGTGGCCGACGAGATTTCGCCCGACTCCGCCCGCCTCTGGGACATCCAGACCAACGACAAGCTGGACAAGGACCGCTTCCGCCGCGACATGGGCGGGCTGGTCGAGGCCTATCAGGAAGTGGCGCGCCGTCTCGGCATCATGAACGAGAACGAGCCGCCCCGTCCCACCGGCCCGGTTCTGGTTAAGTGATCGAGCATGATCCCGGACCGAAGGTCAGCGGCAGCAAAAAGTTGCAGACTTTTCGGATAAGATCATGCGGCTATAAAAATGGCAGGATAGAACAGTGATCAAGGCACGTGTCACCGTTACGTTGAAGAATGGCGTTCTCGACCCCCAGGGCAAGGCTATTGCCGGCGCGCTAGGCGGTCTGGGCTTCGAGGGCGTCAATTCCGTGCGCCAGGGCAAGGTTTTCGATGTCGAGCTCGACACCAAGGACCGCAGCGAGGCCGAAACCCGCCTCAAGGCCATGTGCGACAAGCTTCTCGCCAATACTGTAATTGAAGATTATAGTGTGGAGATCGCTTAAGGGCAGAATTGGAGAAGCGCGTGGCGGAAATCGACCGGGAATGTCTTTTGCGAGAAGTCCTCGTGCTCGATCGTCAGGTGCAGGATCTTGCTGCTTCCATGCATGAGTGTCTCGTCCTTCTTCAGGATACCAACAGGGAATTGGCGGAAGGACGGGAACGCATAGAGAAAACGAAGAAAGAGCTGTCGGCCAGAGGATATCGATTTTCGGAGCTGTCGACATGAGCGAAATATCGCAAGACTTGCTGCATGAACTCCTCCGCCGGATACATCAGCGCTTCGATAAGATTGATCACGCTATTAGTGAGTTGCGGAACGACAATGTGGCAATTCGCAATCAGCTCCATGCAATGCAGGGCGATGTGAACAACGTGCGCGCAAGCGTGGCCCATATGGAAAATCGTCTCGACCGGATTGAGACTCGCCTCGATCTTCGCGACTTCCAAGAAGCACAAGCAAGGTTTGACCCACACTCATGAAATCAGCTGTCGTCCTTCTCCCCGGCCTCAATCGTGACCGTGACATGATCGCGGCGCTGACGAAAATTTCCGGCAAGGCGCCGCAGACCGTCTGGCAGACGGACACGGAAATCCCGGATGTCGATCTGATCGTCATTCCCGGCGGCTTCTCCTATGGCGATTACCTGCGTTGCGGCGCGATTGCCGCGCGCATGCCTGTCATGAACGCGATCCGCGAGAAGGCGGAAAAGGGCGTCATGGTCATGGGCGTCTGCAACGGTTTCCAGATCCTGCTCGAAGCGGGCCTCCTGCCCGGCGCACTGATGCGCAATGCCTCGCTCAAATTTGTCTGCCGCGAGGTGAAGCTGGAGGTGAGCAACGCCAACACCGCCTTCACGCGCGGCTATGCGGCGGGTGAGATCATCCGCTGCCCGGTCGCCCATCATGACGGCAATTTCTTCGCCGACGAAGAGACGCTGAAGCGCATCGAGGGCGAAGGTCAGGTCGCCTTCCGCTATGCCGAAGGCACCAATCCCAACGGCTCGATCAACGACATCGCCGGCATCGTCAGCGAGCGCGGCAATGTGCTGGGCATGATGCCGCACCCGGAAAACCTGATCGAATCCGCCCATGGCGGCAGTGATGGCCGCGCCCTTTTCTCCGGCCTGCTCGGCCTCGCCGCTTAATTTTTGCGGCGCAGCACAACCCGTACATCAAACGGTAACCGGCGGAAGGTCATTCTGCCGGTTCGGTGTTTCCATCCCCCCGCTTTCCGGAGTTCGTGCATGAAAAAGGCTTTTCTCGCGATTGCAGCCGTTGCAGCGCTCGTATCTCTTACGGCCTGCCAATCGGAGAGAAAACCGGAACCTCGCGCACGCATCGTCTCGCGGGAGAACACGGCGCTCGCCACCATGGAGCGCGTGGCCCTCGCCGCCAATTCCTGCTGGTTCAAGTCGAAGGATGCCGCGTTCCGCCCCTACCGGCTCGCGCCGGAATTGAACTCCTTCTCCGGCCGCCCGCGCATCCTCGTGGTGCCCGCGAAGAACCCGGCGGACCGCCCTCTCCTCGTCGTTCAGGCGGAAGGAAATCCGGCCCGGCTCGAAACTTTCGGCCCGCTGATGCACCAGTCGAACGGCAAGCGCATCGCCTCCGATGTCCACCGCTGGGCGGCGGGAGATAACAGGTGCGCCGGCTGATTACTGCAGACATAAATCCAGCCAGTCGCGAGCGGCTATCGAGCTGCTTTGCCTGCGGCGATATCTGCAACTATCGGTAGATTTTAATCACGAAACATGATAAATAATTGCAAGCGAAGCTTATCGCCTGCAATTAAGCATTTATTTGAACCGAAAACTATTTAACGAAGCCGTTTATTGAGGAATTGTCAATGGACGCGGTTTTCTCCGGCGTGTTTTCCGCCGCTCTCGTTATCCTGTGCCTCCTTTGCAATGGCGCGGCTGCCCAGACAACGCCCACGGTGACGCTGCAGGCCGACAAGACGACTGCGAAGGCCGGCGACGTCATCACCTTTACCGCCACCCTGACTTCAGATGGCCACAAACTGACGCGCGGCATCGTGCGGCTGTGCGATGCCTCCGCCATAGCCAAATCCTGTGTAGGTTTTCGCAAATTTGGCGAGATGCCGGTGGTGTCGAGCGGCTTGGCTGAGGGCACCGCGACCTTCCGCCTGCGCCCGCCGCCGGCCATGAAGCATCAATACAAGGCCCTGTTCCTGCCTATGCCGAACGGCAACCCGGCCTATGGTTCGGCCACGTCCTCGCCGGTCTCCGTCACCATCGGCGGCCACAAAACGATCACGACCTTAGACAAACCGTCCGGTACTGTCGGCGCTTACACACTCACAGCGCATGTGACCGGGTTTGGCACGCAGGCGCTCATCGGCGGCTCGGTATCATTTCTGGACACGACCAACGGCGATGCCGAATTGGCAGGCGCGGATGTGCTGGGAAGCACCGCCAGCCTGACCTTTCCGTCGGTCCCCGCTCCACAGTCCTGGCCGTCAAGCGAAAGCGGGATCGTTGCCGACATCAAGGAGGACGGCTTTCCCGACCTTGTGAGCGACAATGTAACCAGCGCCAATACGGGTACGGCCAATTTTCTGATCAATGACGGTACCGGTAACTTTTCCTATAGCTCCTTTACCACCTGGCCCGTGGCCAATTCGGGTTCGAATTATGGAAACATGGTCATTGGCGACTTCGATGCGGACGGCCACCTGGATTATCTTAATTGGAACGAGAACTATAGCGGAACTAAATCCGTGGAGGTCGTGCTGAATGTCTACAAAGGACATGGTGACGGCACATTCGACGCAGCACCCATTGTGAGCAATGTCACGGTCTATCTGCCCGGAAATTACCTCGGCGCCTTTCCCTATCGCTATGTGGAGAGCGGGGACTTGAATGGAGACGGCGTTCTTGATGTTTTCCTTAATCTGCCCGCCTACAAAAACGATGAAACCATCGAAGGATTTTTTACATTTACAGGATTGGGAAACGGTACTTTCACCGAAGGCCAATCCGTGGCGACGATATTCGATACCCAACCATACAGGGACCCGATATCTCGATGTCAGGTTGCCCTGAATGACTTCAACAATGACGGAAAACTGGATTTCCTTTTGGGTGGCTTCAGCAGTTCTAGCCGCGCGTCCAATTTTGAACCTCCCGACCTCCTGTTTTTTTACCCGGGAGATGGCTATGGCGGCTTCGGCCCCTTTACGACGATACAGCCGTCCGCCGAGTACAATGGCACTTGCCTGCATATTGATGATTTCGACGATAATGGAACGCTCGATCTCGCCACCGGCGCCGGAAACGCGCTTTTTCTGCTCAACGGGGACGGCGCGGGCGGCTTTTCACAAATCGGCGATCCGCTACCCCTGTCCGTTGCGCCCGTTCATGTAAAGGTCGGCGACTTCAATGGAGACAGCCAACGGGATTTCATCGTCTCCAATAGCAATCACGCTGACATAGGCCTTGGTACGGGTGCATGGCAATTCGACCAGCAAACCGTAACGGTGGGAAGCGCCAAGGGGTATGTTTGGGTGGCTGACTATGATGGGGACGGCGCATCCGATTCCGTTACGGGAGGAATGGGAGGATGGCCCTGGGGCGGATCTGCCAGCGTCCAGCTGATACAGGCGGTTGTCAAAGGCGAAGCGACAGCGAGCGGCGTTAATGTGCCGGGTACCGGTATCCATGAAGTTAAGGCGCAATATGATGGAACGCGCCAATATGAAGCCAGCGGTTCATCGCCCCAGCCATTGACGGCAGGCAACGGAGGCGCGCGCCAGTAAACAAACAGCTGGCGCACATCGCTTGCTCCGGCGGATGACAGAATAGCGTACCCAGCCCCTTCATCTCCACCAGTCATATTTCGTTCTGCGGTCCCAGATCGGGCGGCGGCCTTCCCGGGATGCATCATCAGCCGTCAGGCCGATGTCGCGCAGTTGATCTTCCGTTAGTTCCAGAAGCGCCTTGCGACTGCGCCTGATAGCGAAGCTGTGCAAAACCCAGGCGGCCCATTGCCGGATTGTTGCCGACCCTGCCTCAACTTCAATATCCCGCTTTTGCTGACATGTCGGATATTTTGCCCGTACCCTAGGCGTCATTGTCCTAATTGCATCCATTGTATTCACACCAAAACTATTCCGTCGCCCGATTGTCACCATTTATTGACTCCATTTTGTTTTCAACCTAAACATTGTCACCATGACAAAATGGCTTCCCGACCTATCCGGCTTCCCTGGTCCTAAATACGTAGCCATCGCAGACGCGATGGATCGCGACATCGGCAACGGCGCCCTCCCGGCGGGCACGCGCCTGCCGCCACAGCGCGATCTCGCCTATGATCTGAAGGTGACAATAGGGACAATCAGCCGAGCCTATGCGCTTGCGGCCGAGCGCGGGCTCGTTGCCGGCGAGGTGGGCCGGGGCACCTATGTGCTGGCGCGGGATGATGCGGCGCCTTTGGCGGCCGCCATGGTTTTCCGCGATGCACGGATCGACCTGCCGCCGCCGCTTGCTAATGCCTTGCGCATGGATTCAACCGCGGCGACTGATATCGGCCAGTCGGCGGTGATAGGGCCGATGCTCGCACGGATTTTTACCGACGAGCCGCATCTGGCACAGGATTATACCCGCACAATGTCGGCGGACTGGCGCGAGGCGGGGGCAGAGTGGCTCGCCACCGGCGGCTGGCGCCCTGCACCGGAAACGGTCATTCCCGTGATGGGGGCGCTCAGCGGCATCGAGAACATCATCGCCGCCATGACCATGCCCGGCGATCGGATTGCCTTCGAGGACATGACTTACAGCCCCCTCGCCCGTGGCGCGGCGCTGATCGGGCGGCGCGCGATCAAGGTGCGCGGCGGCGATGACGGGCTTGATCCAGACGATTTCGAGCGTGTCTGTGCGCGTGACCATCCGAAGATGCTTGTCGTCATCCCGACGCTCAACAACCCGACCATGACGATCATACCGGAGGAAAACCGCCGGCGCATCGCAGAAATCGCGCAGGCCTACAATGTCTGGATCGTCGAGGACGATATCTATGGCAACGCGCTCGAGGATGCACCGCCGCCCTTTGCCGCGATTGCGCCGCAGCGGACTTTCCACGTCTCTGGCGTGTCCAAGACATTGAGCGCCGGGCTGCGGATCGGCTGGGTTTCTGCGCCCCCCGCTTTTATCCGGCAGATCATCAACGCCAAGAAGCTGATGACCGGCGGCCTGCCCTACGCGATGACGGAGGTAACGGCGCGGCTTGTGCTCAGCGGCGAGGCGGCGCGGTTCAAGGCGGCAGTGCTTGAGGAAATGGGCGAGCGCGAAGCCATCGCCCGCGAAATCCTGGCCGGGCACCGCTTCATCAGCCATCCCCGCTGCCCCTATATCTGGCTCACCCTGCCCGATCCCTGGCTGCCCGGCACATTCAAGGACGCCGCCCTCGATGCGGGCATCGCCATCCTCGAAGCGGACGCCTTCAAGGTGGGCCAGGCGGACCGCATCTGCCATTGCGTCCGCATCGCCTTCTCGACCCTCGAAACGCGCGAGGACGTTCGCCGCGGCTTCACCATCATCCGCCGCCTCCTCGACAATGCCGGGGCCGGGTTTGACGGGATGGAATAGGCATTAAGGATTGGCTTCGGCGCAACGGCGGAAATTGTCGATCCAGGCATATCCGCGGCCAGGCGTACCGTCCGGCCAACTCCGCACAGTCTGCTGCGCGAATACGCTATTGAGCAACCAGGGCGTTTTGTCCGGCCCCCAGTTCGTGGCTGCCGAGCGGCCCTGTATATATCCGTGGGTCGCAACCGCTAAACGCCTGGTGGCGCGAAACAACGCCATTTGGTTGCAGATATAGTTCCTCCGGCTTTCATACCATGGACTCGAAGCCAGGAAGTCGTTCCACTTTGCCTGAGGAAACGGAGATTTGATCGCGGCGCCGATTACCTGCCAGACCTTCAAATTTGCCGCCATGTCGTACCGGCTGAGGAAACCGGCGGGAGCAACATCGGTCAGATGCTTCTTCCAGTGGCGGACCAGCGAAAACTCGGTGACCAGAAATCGCTGGTCAGGCCGAAGCCGTTGCAGCACATAATCGACGAAAGGCCGGGAGTCTTCGATCGAAGCCACATGGGGATGGATGTCCACGCCCCTTATGTCCGGCTCACTTGCAGCGTAGCGGACCCAGCGGTCGGTTGCAGCGGTGTGATTCTTTGCCCTCTGCAGACCATTGAGCGCACCAAGATATAGCTGCGTCGAACAGTTGGCCCCGCAACTGTCGCGACGGAAGGCTATTACTTGCTTGGTGATGTATTCGTAGAACGCGTTCAAATTCTCGTTGCGGTCCGTGCGGCGGCTCTCGATGAACGGTTCGTTTCCGATGACCAGAATGTCCACCCGGCCCATCACCGCATTCAGCAGTTTCGTCACCCGCCGCATCTCCCGGGCCATTTGAGGTGTTCCAGGCTTGGGAAAGGCCCGCCTCTGATACGGGAATTTCATGTTGAGCACGACTCCATAACCGCGTTCCCTCGCCTGCAGAAACTTGCGAATTCCGGGATCGTCCATGGGCGCTTTTTTGTCGGCCAGCGGCATCGCATAGAAGCCGCGCACCCATTTTGTCTGACCTAGCTCCAACTCGTCGAACCGCAAATCCGCGAGATGCTCATTGAAATTCGCCCCGAGCGCGCCTTGCGGGTCTTTCGCCTCCGCTCCCCCGAGACTTACGGCCAGCAGCAAGCCGGCAATGAGCGTTCTGATCCGTAGCGAGCGCCACATAGGAGTCTTTCCTGTCGCCTCAACTGTGTTCAACGAACATCCCAGAGAAAAGTTGCCCCATGTTTAAGCCGCGCAAATACCGGGAACCGGTCCCCGAGCCTTCCATCGAAAGAGGAACTGCATTATAGGCCCAAGCAAACAATCGGCAGCGCCCGTTGGGCCGAACGAAGAAGAAACCGGACAGAATGACCATTCGCAACGACATCGCCATCACGCCTGACCTGATCGCCGCCCATGGCCTGAAGCCGGATGAGTATCAGCGCATTCTCGACCTGATCGGCCGCGAGCCTACCTTCACGGAGCTCGGCATTTTCTCGGCCATGTGGAACGAGCATTGCTCCTATAAATCCTCCAAGAAATGGCTGCGCACGTTGCCCACGTCGGGGCCGCAGGTTATCCAGGGGCCGGGCGAGAATGCCGGCGTCGTCGATATCGGCGATGGCGATTGCGTGGTCTTCAAGATGGAAAGCCACAACCACCCCTCCTATATCGAGCCCTATCAGGGCGCGGCGACAGGCGTCGGCGGCATCTTGCGCGACGTGTTCACCATGGGCGCGCGTCCCATTGCTGCGATGAACGCGCTGCGCTTCGGCGCGCCTGATCATCCCAAGACCCGGCATCTCATCTCCGGCGTGGTTTCCGGCATCGGCGGCTATGGCAATTCCTTCGGCGTTCCGACGGTCGGCGGCGAAGTGAATTTCGACAAGCGCTATAATGGCAATATCCTCGTCAACGCCTTTGCTGCCGGTCTCGCCAGGACCGACGCGATCTTCTATTCCAAGGCCGAAGGCGTCGGCCTGCCGGTTGTCTATCTCGGCGCCAAGACGGGCCGCGACGGCGTCGGCGGTGCGACAATGGCATCAGCCGAATTCGACGAGTCCATCGAGGAGAAGCGCCCGACCGTGCAGGTCGGTGACCCCTTCACCGAAAAGTGCCTGCTCGAAGCCTGCCTAGAACTGATGGCGTCGGGCGCGGTCATCGCCATTCAGGACATGGGCGCGGCGGGCCTCACCTGCTCGGCGGTAGAAATGGGCGCCAAGGGCGATCTCGGCATCGAGCTCAACCTCGACCATGTGCCGGTGCGCGAAGAGAACATGACCGCCTATGAGATGATGCTCTCCGAAAGCCAGGAGCGCATGCTCATGGTGCTGAAGCCGGAGAAAGAAAAGGAAGCCGAAGCGATCTTCCGCAAATGGGGCCTCGACTTCGCCATCGTCGGCAAGACGACGGACGATCTGCGCTTCCGCATCCTGCATCAAGGTCAGGAAGTCGCCAATCTGCCGATCAAGGAACTGGGCGACGAAGCGCCGGAATATGACCGTCCGTGGAAAGAGCCGGGCCGCCATGCGCCGCTAAGCCCCGAGAGCGTACCGGAGGTTACGGATTACGCCGCCGCGCTGCTCAAGCTCATTGGCTCGCCCGATCTTTCCTCGCGCCGCTGGGTCTATGAGCAGTATGACACGCTGATTCAGGGCAATTCGCTGCAGATTCCGGGCGGCGATGCCGGTGTCGTGCGCGTCGACGGCCACGAGACCAAGGCCCTCGCCTTCTCCTCTGACGTGACGCCGCGCTATGTCGAGGCCGATCCGTTCGAAGGCGGCAAGCAGGCCGTCGCGGAGTGCTGGCGCAACCTCACCGCCGTGGGCGCGGAGCCGCTGGCGGCGACAGATAACCTCAATTTCGGCAATCCGGAGAAGCCGGAAATCATGGGACAACTGGTCAAGGCCATCGGCGGCATCGGCGAAGCCTGCCGGGCCCTCGCCTTCCCCATCGTCTCGGGCAATGTCTCGCTCTATAACGAGACGAATGGCGAGGCGATCCTCCCCACCCCGACTATTGCGGGCGTCGGCCTCATCCCCGACTGGAGCAAGATGGCCCGCATCGGCGGGATGGAGGAAGGCGACGTGCTGGTGCTGCTCGGCGGCGACGGCACGCATCTGGGCCAATCCGTCTATCTCCGCGACCTGCATGACCGCGCCGATGGCCCGCCGCCCCCGGTGGACCTGGGCATCGAGAAGCGCAATGGCGATTTCGTCCGTTCGGCCATCCGCAACGGCCAGCTGACCGCCTGCCACGACCTCTCCGATGGCGGCCTTGCCATCGCGCTCGCGGAGATGTGCATCAAGTCCGGCAAGGGCGCGTCGGTCAATATCGGCGAAGGCCCGCGCCATGCGCTCCTCTTCGGCGAGGACCAGGCCCGCTACCTCGTCGCCGCCAAGCCCGACATGGCGCGGCTCATCACGCTCAACGCCGAAGGCGCGGGCGTACCCTTCCGTACACTGGGCACTGTCGGCGGCACCGCGCTTGCGGTCGAAGGCGTACTCAGCGTTACGGTCGAGGCGCTGACGCACGCTTATGAAGGCTGGTTCCCGGCCTATATGGGCGGCGCGGCGGAATAGCACCCAAGACACGGATTGACGCTACCGGCCATCCTCTCCATATCATGGTGAGGATGGCATTCCGCGACTCGAAGACGAGAATCAAATGCGGGATCGACCGCCTGCATGGGGAGACGACAAATGGCAATGGACGCACGCGACATTCAGAAAATGATCGAGGACGCGATTCCCGACGCGAAGGTGACGATCCGTGACCTCGCCGGCGATGGCGACCACTATGCTGCCGAAGTCGTCGCCGAAAGCTTCCGCGGCAAATCCCGCGTCCAGCAGCACCAGATGGTCTACGACGCCCTCAAGGGCAATATGGGCGGCGTGCTGCACGCGTTGGCGCTGCAGACGAGCGCGCCGGAGTAAGACGTCCCAAAGGCTGTTGCGGGACAGCGCTTCTTCTCAAGCGCCTCCTTCTCCAGCCGTCATCCTCGGGCTTGCCCCGAGGATCCATGGCTGAGTAGCACTGACGTTTTCGTCGCATCTACGCATTCCAGCAAAGGTGCGATCAATATGCCCGCCATATTCAGCGATCCTGTCGAGAGTGATAACTCCGTTTCCGCCCTTAGCCGTGGATCCTCGGGTCAAGCCCGAGGATGACGGTTGGATAGAGGAAATCGCTGATAGTCGAGCGCCGCACTTGCCAAGGCGCTTTTCTGATCAGCGATGGTCCTCTCTCAATCAGACGACAACCGCCGCTGATTTTACATCTTAAAATCCCGCTTTCAGGCTTCCCTTCAGCGCCTCCAGCACAAGGCGGGACAGTTCCGAATGAATATCCGCCCGCGAGCGCTTGCCGCTGTCTTCACAAACCGGGTCGATTTCCTTCATTGATTTCAGCAAATCGGCGCTGCCTTCCTTGCATTCGGGCAGAAAGCTGAAATGATTTGCGTCTTTCACCGTCACATAAGTCCCACGCGGCGTGAGCGAAGCGAGTTTGTCCGCGATGACACCCGGCGGTATTTCGCTCCCACTGCCCAGATTGATGAAATGCATCGGGATGGCGATTTCCTTGAGGCTTTGGGAATCATAGGCCTGGGCAAGGCCCGGATCGATCAGCACGGCCGTCTTGATGCGGCGGTCGAGGTTGGATTGCTCGAAACGGGTTCTGTCGATTTTGCGCAGGTCGACTTTGTCTACCTTGACCATTTTACCGCCGACATAGCCCTTGCCGCCTCCGAACCAGGCACAATCCCATTTCGTGTAGTTGTCGCAATAGCGGGCAAAGGCTTCGAGATTGGCCCGCGCGCCTGCGATTTCCATGGCGGCGGTTCCTCCCAGCGAGAAGCCGACCACACCAATGCGGTCCGGGTCAATGGTGTTGCGCCATTGCGGATCGGTCGTCAGCCTGTCCATGATTGCGGTCAGATCCTGCGTCCGTTCCCATATTTTGGGTGTGTCGGCAGGGGTCGAATCGCCACTGGTCGTACCGGGATGATTGGGACCAGCCACAACAAAGCCTGCTTTCGCCAGCTCTGTCGCCAGCCAGCCCATTCCCTCGGCACGGCCGCCCGATCCGTGTGACAGCAGAACCAGTGGAAAGCGCCCTTTGGCGGCGGGCGCGTCCCGGAATGCCTGCGAGCCCTTGAACAACGCGTTGTCGCCGATCAGGACCGAAGTGCCGCCGGTTTCAGCGGGATACCACACCGTAACCGCTAGTTCTTGGCCGCGTTGCGGGGCGGCTACGCCGATCTGCCGTACGCCCGCCTCGTCTGCATGGCAAGGCGCGACGGTGGCGCAAAGCAATGCCGCCAATGATAAAATATGAAGTCGCATAATTTTTTGCTCCGGGTTGATAACACCGGAAAACCCTTGCAGCCATCGCGCCTTTCCAGCGTCCTCGATCATGATCAAGGTCGCCTTCGATCGCATTCCAGGCCATGATGGACGGGTCAAACATCAGTCCGAAGCGTGCCGTGATCTTCATTCCCCTTCCCTTCGCCGTCGCCATGCTGCTTGCGATCCTGCTTGCCTCGCTGCTGCGTAACCATGGGTACGCCGGGGGCAACCGGCCGTTTCTGGCGCTGGTCGCGCTATGCGCCGTGCAGTCGGTCATCGTCGGCTTGCGCTGGGGGTATGACATCAGGGAGCTGCGTTATGTGCTTCCCGTGGTTGCCGGCTGCGTTCCGCCATTGGTGCTGGCCAGCTTTCGCAGCCTCATTCACCGCGATAAAAACTCCATACAGTGGCTTTCCATAGCCGGGCCGCCGGTGGGCATCGTCCTATTGCTGCTGCTGGCGCAGGAATGGATCGACGCGGCGCTGATCGCGCTCTTCATCGGATACGCGCTGGCTATCCTCAACCTTGGCCGCACGGGACCTGATAGCCTGGACGAGGCGCGGCTTGAAGGCGCGGTCGCGGCGCACCGGGCGCTTGTTCTCGCCGCCGCGTCGCTTTGCCTGTCGGCCTTGTTCGATCTGGCGATATTTCTCGATTTCGAATGGAGCAAGGGCAGGAATGCCGCGCTGCTGGTAGGAAACGCCAATCTGTTCTGGCTGCTTCTGCTCGGCGTCACGGCAATCATCGCCGCGCGGGCAAAAGCCGTTCCTCTCCCGGAGACGGAAGATACGGCGGCCATGGCGGCGCAGGATCAGGACGTGCTCGCCCGCATCGACCGGCTGATGACCGAGCAAAAGCTGTTTCGCGACGAGAACCTGACCCTATCGCGGCTGGCGCGGCGCGCGGGCGTTCCGGCGCGGGCGATCTCGGGCGCGGTCAATAGGCGGAAGGGCCGCAACGTATCGCAATATATCAACGACTTCCGAATCGCCGAGGCCTGCCGGTTGCTCGGCCAAACGGACATGCCGGTGACATCGGCGATGTTGGAGGCGGGTTTCCAGACCAAATCGAACTTCAACCGGGAATTCCGGCGCGTCACCTCTCTCAGCCCGGCGGCCTGGCGCGAGCAAAACCGGCAAAGGACGGCTCCCCTGTCAGGATAATCGCTTTCATCGCATTGCACCGCGGCGCGTCCTGCAATAAATATAGCTGAGCCATACTTACTTGCCGGGTTCTTCCCCGGCGCGGAAAGGAAGATCCCCATGAGCGGCATCAGCGAATTGATCGACAGCGAAGTCAAGAACAACGACGTCGTGCTTTTCATGAAGGGCACGCCCGGCTTCCCGCAATGCGGTTTTTCCGGACAGGTCGTTCAGATCCTCGACTATATCGGCGTCGATTACAAAGGCATCAACGTGCTTTCCTCGGACGAACTGCGCCAGGGCATCAAGGAATATTCCAACTGGCCGACCATTCCGCAGCTCTATGTGAAGGGTGAGTTCATCGGCGGCTGCGATATTGTGCGCGAGATGTTCCAGGCGGGCGAACTGCAGGATCTCTTCACCGGCAAGGGCATTGCCACCAAGGCAGCTTGACCGGCCGTTGAATTTCCCATTACCGGAAGTTACCGAGGCGCCGGCACTCCGGCGCCTTTCGCGTTGTTTGATTCATTACGCTTGAACGGGATATTACCGGACTGAAACGGGGCATCCCGGCGTCCCAAGCGCTTGTTTTCGTCGCATGACCCATCCGAACTGTCTGCCATTTGCCGGCGCGACGTTGGGTTCCGGATCATGCTTCAGCGGATTATGAGGACCGATTTTGCAAACGACACAATTGGAACGACCGAGGAAACAGCTCGGACGAGTGGAATTCATCGCGCTCATCGCTGCATTGATGGCGATCAACGCGCTTGCCATCGACATCATGCTGCCCGGATTGCAGGAGATCGGCGCGAGCCTCGGCGTCGCCTCGGAAAATCACCGGCAATATGTCATCTCCGCCTATTTTCTGGGCTTCGGCATCTGCCAGCTCGCCTATGGCCCGCTTAGCGACCGCTTCGGCCGCCGTCCGCCTCTGCTCTTCGGCCTTGCCATCTATATTATATCGGCGGTCGGCGCCGCGCTTTCGGACAGTTTCGCCGCCCTCCTCGCCTTCCGCGTGCTCCAGGGCGTCGGCGCGGCGGCGACGCGGGTCATAGCCGTCTCCATCGTGCGCGACACCTTCGGCGGACGCCAGATGGCCGAGGTGATGTCGCTCGTCATGATGGTGTTCATGATCCTGCCGGTCATCGCGCCCGCCACGGGGCAGATGATCATGCTCTTCGGCGAATGGCATCTGATTTTCGCTTCCATGGCCGTCATGGCGCTTGTGGTCATGGTGTGGACTTTTTCCCGCCTTCCCGAGACGCTGCATCCAGAGGATCGCCGCCCCTTCACGGTAAGCTCCATCATCGGCGGCTTCGGTATCGTCATCAGCAATCGCGTGGCGTTCTGCTATACGCTCGCCAGCTCTTTCCTGCTCGGCTCGCTCTTCGGCTTCATCAATTCGGCGCAGCAGATCTATGTCGATATCTATGAGCTAGGCAAATGGTTCCCGCTCGCCTTCGCCGGCGTGGCGGGGGCGATGGCGGTGTCTTCCTTTCTGAATTCGCGGCTGGTCGGGCGCTATGGGATGCGCCGCATCTCGCACGCCATGCTCATCGTCTTCACCCTTGTCAGCATGATCTGGCTGGTGCTGTCGCTGCGCGGGCCGGTTCCTTTCCCGCTCTTCATCACGATGTTCGCCACCATCATGTTCTGCTTCGGTTCCATCGGCGCGAATTTCAATTCGCTGGCGATGGAACCGCTCGGCGCCGTAGCGGGAACAGCGTCATCGGTGCTGGGCTTCACCCAGACGCTGATCGGCGCGACGATCGGTGCCATTATCGGGCAGACCTTCAACGGCACCACGACCCCTATCGCCGCCGGTTATTTCGTGCTTGGCGTCGTCGCCCTGATCTTCGTGCTCGCCGCCGAGCGTGGAAAGCTGTTCCAGCCGCACAATGCGCCGGTGGAGCACGTGGTGCATTTGGATTAGGAGTAAGGGAAATAGAAGAATAAGTGAGTAGGGAGATGGAGGGGAAACATACTCCCTTACTCCCTTATCCCTCATTCTCTAATTTCAGTCCCGCAAAATCGAACAATGTCCGATCCAGCAAATGGCTCGGACGGACATGGGCGAGCGCGCGGATCACGGTGTCCTTGCGGCCCGGCATGCGCTTTTCGATATCAGCGAGCATCGCTTTCATCGCGTTGCGCTGCAAGCCGTCCTGGCTGCCGCAGAGATCGCAGGGGATGATGGGAAACTGCATGGCGGCGGCAAATTTCTCCAGATCTTCCTCCGCCACGAAGCTGAGCGGGCGCAGCACCATCACGTCGCCCTCGTCGTTCAGGAGCTTCGGCGGCATCGCCGCGAGCCTGCCGCCATGGAAGAGGTTCATGAAGAAGGTTTCGAGAATATCTTCGCGGTGATGTCCCAGCACCAGCGCCGAGCACCCCTCCTCCCGCGCGATGCGATAGAGATTGCCACGCCTCAGCCGGGAACAGAGCGAGCAATAAGTCTGACTCTCCGGCACCTTGTCGGTCACCACCGAATAGGTATCCTGATATTCAATGCGGTGCGGTATGCCGTAGCGCGTGAGAAATTCCGGCAGCACATGCTTGGGAAAATTCGGCTGCCCCTGGTCGAGATTGCAGGCCAGAAGCTCCACGGGAAGCAGCCCGCGCCATTTTAAATCGAGCAGCAGCGCCAGCAGGCCATAGGAATCCTTGCCGCCCGAGAGCCCGATCAGCCAGCGCTCGCCGGGCCTGACCATGGCGAAATCCTCCAGCGCCTGCCGCGTCTGCCGCAACAGCCGCTTGCGCAGCTTGTTGAACGCCACGCTCGACGGCACATCGCGGAAAAGCGGATGATAGCTGCCGGTGTCGGATTCTGACAGGAGATCGGGGTCGTGAATTGTCATGTCCGTCGCTCATTGGCCAAACAAAAAGCCGCCCGGGAATCCCCGGGCGGCTCTTGTAAACGGTCCGAAGACTTAGCGCGAATAGAATTCGACGACCAGGTTCGGCTCCATGTGCACCGCATAGGGCACATCGGAGAAGGCCGGAACGCGGGCGAACTTCGCGGTCATCTTGTTGTGGTCGACTTCGATATAGTCAGGCACGTCGCGCTCGGCTAGCTGCGTGGCTTCGAGGACGATGGCGAGCTGCTTCGACTTCTCGCGCACCTCGATCACGTCGCCCGGCTTGCAGCGGTAGGACTGGATATTCACGCGGCGGCCATTGACGTTGACATGGCCGTGGTTGACGAACTGGCGCGCGGCGAAGATCGTCGGCACGAACTTGGCGCGGTAGACGATGGCGTCGAGGCGCGATTCCAGAATGCCGATCAAGGTCTCGCCCGTATCGCCCTTGCGGCGGGAGGCTTCCTCATAGACCTTGCGGAACTGCTTCTCGGAGATATCGCCGTAATAGCCCTTGAGCTTCTGCTTGGCGCGCAGCTGGACGCCGTAGTCCGAAAGCTTACCCTTGCGGCGCTGGCCGTGCTGGCCGGGGCCATATTCACGGCGATTGACCGGGGACTTAGGGCGGCCCCAGATGTTTTCGCCAAGACGGCGGTCGATCTTGTATTTTGCGGATTCGCGCTTGCTCATCGCATTTCCCTTTAAACAAAAGCAATCGAAGCCCTTGTGAGCTTCGATCAAGGAAACGCGCCCTCCTCTGCCCTCCGTTTTCGAGGACTGACAGGATAGCGCGCGCACGCATTGCGGCGGCCATCCACGGGACACGTCAATGAAACGCCAGAACCAAAGGCTCTTGCGCTGGCGGGTTTCTATGCAGGCGGAAGGCCGATGTCAAGCGGGCAGGCCGATTGCCTTACGCATTGTCACCAAGCGTGACGTGCCAAAACGCGGCATCATGGCAATATTGAGTTTGTCGAAAGAGGAGAGAGACCGCCCATGACCGATTTCCTCCGATTGCCGCTCGCATTCGCCGCAGCGCTCTGCCTGTTCACGTCCCCTGCTCTTGCGGCGCCGATTTCGGGGCCCGTCCCGGTCCCTCAGCCGAAGCCGGGAACGGAAGAAGAGAGCCGCCAGAAAAAGGAGCCCGCGCCGCAGGAAAAGCCGCCCGCTTCGGCTCAGCCTGAGAAACATGAAGATACACCGCAGCCGGAGGAAAAAGCCGCAAAGAAGGATGAGCGCGTCTATCAGACTGCCTGCCCGGCGCTCATGAAGGGCGACGTGCAGGGCAAGATTGTCGCGCCACTTTCAGACGGCATATGCGGGGAGCAATCCCCATTGTCGCTCACCGCTATCGGCAAGGACAATCCCTTGCGTTTCACCGCGCCGGTCACCACCAATTGCGCCATGGCCGCTACATTAGCAGAGTGGGCGGGGCATGTGCGCGCGGCGGCGTTGAAATCCTTCAACACCGAGATCGAGACCATCGGCACCGGCTCCGACTACCAGTGCCGCAAGGTGAATAACGGCTCCGCAGGCCGCACATCCGAGCACGCTTTCGCCAATGCGCTCGATATCATGTCCTTCCGCTTGAAAAACGGCCGGATAACGGAGCTTGCCACCGGCTGGAATGGCGATCCGCAGGAGAAGGAATTCTGGCGCGCGGTCCACAAGGCGAGTTGCGGCCTGTTCATGACTGTCATCGGCCCCGACGGCGATGCGGCGCACAAAACCAATCTCCACCTCGACCAAGGCTGCCACGGCAGCAATTGTACTTCACGTATCTGTCAGTAATGGAATGTCTTATTGATGTGGCATGTATTTCCGCGCGATAATGACGGTATGTCTTTCGATACGAGGAGTAATGCGATGAAGTGCGATAAATTACTGGTAATGGCAGCCGCTACCCTCATTGCCGTCGTAGGTACTGCTTACGCGGAAACGCCACCGAAAAGATCAAGCGATTTTCAACGCAACTACCAGACGCTGGTGAAGGACCAGCATGCCTCGCCGCAAGTGGCAAGCTGCATCGCCACGGGCTACGATCTCGTGGAAAGGAACAAGCGATTCGATCGCCTCGGGTTCACGGCGGAGGATATCGCCAAAGCAAAAACGAACCGCAAGGCGGGAAAGTTCAGCGCCGGCGACCCGACCAAAGTTTCCGCCGTCATCTCAATTCCCGGCGAGGCGCGGCCGCGCGCTGATACCACCAACTGGGCGACGATCACGCTGCGCTGCGGTGTCGTCAAGGGCCAGATCAAGGCCATCGAGATCAAAACCGCGAGCTGATTCTATTCGTTCTCCGCGTCGAATGCGGCTCGCGCCGCGCGCAAGGCTGCGCGATTGTGCGCCGCCCATGTGCCCAGCGTGTCGATTGGCCCGGCAAGCGAAGCGCCGAGCTCCGTCAGCGAATATTCCACCTCCGGCGGCGAGACCGGCTTCACTCGCCGCACCACCAGCCCGTCGCGCTCGAGCGAGCGGAGCGTGACCGTCAGCATGCGCTGCGAGATGCCCTCGATTGAGCGGCGCAGCGCGTTGAAGCGAAGCGCGCCTTCCTGAAGATTCAGGATCACCAGAATGCTCCAGGTATCGCCCACCCGGTCCAGTACCTCGCGGATCGGGCAGCCGCCCTCCCCGTCCGGCGCGAAGCCCGGCGAGGTGGAAAGGAGCGGCGCGCTCGCCTTTGGTTTCGTCGAGATCGTCATGCTTCAATCCTCCGAGGCGGTAACACCCATGTGCCCTGAATAGAAAAAAGTGCGTTCTTCACGGGCTTTAGCGCATCTTGTATGCAGTTACCATCGATAACCTGATTACGAAATCTACCCGAATAGATGAAAGGATCAATCATGGCGAAAATCGCCCTTATCGGCGCGACAGGCTTTGTCGGCGCCCCGCTTCTCGAAGAAGCCGTCTCTCGCGGCCATAGGGTCACGGCTCTCGTCCGTCGCCCTGAAAAAGTGCCGGCGCGGAAAGGTATCACCGCGGTAAAGGCCGATGTGCTCGATACCGACGATCTGGCGCCGGGCATGACATCGTGATTTCCGCCTATAACCCCGGCTGGGACGATCCTGAAATCCGCAAAACCCATGTGAAAGGCAGCCGCTCGATCAACGAAGCAGCGAAAAAGGCCGGCGTAAAACGCCTCATCGTCGTTGGCGGCGCGGGCAGCCTTGAAATCGCGCCCGGTCTGCAGCTCATCGACACGCCGGAATTCCCCGCCGAGTGGAAGGAAGGCGCGCTTGGCGCCCGCGACGCGCTCAACGAGCTTCGCGCCGAGACCAGCCTTGACTGGACCTTCGTCTCCCCCGCCATCCATCTGGAACCGGGCGAGCGTACCGGGCAGTACCGCCTCGGCGGCGATCAGCCGGTTTTCGATGACAAGAATGAGAGCAGGATTTCAACCGCGGACCTCGCCGTGGCGATCCTCGACGAGGCCGAACAGGGCAAGCATATCCGCAGGCGCTTCACGGCGGCTTATTGATGCTCCTGCCGGAGGAAGCTTTACTTCATCCGGCAGTTTTTTCCGTACCAGCCGTGCGCTTGCACATCGAGACCGGCATTCTCGCTTGTGGCATTGCAGATCGGAAAGCGCTCGTCCCCTGAACGCAAGATAGCCAGTTCCTTGATACGGTCGGTATCGGACTGGCCTTGCATACCGACAAGGCCTTCTATGGCCTCATTGAACTCGCGCTGTCGCTGGCGCTCCAGCTTTCGCATCTCGCGCTGGTTTCCCATGTTCATCATGCAATTGGCGAAATCTGGGGTATTGGTTCGGAAGCCATAACTTGCGCACTGCATACGATCTTGCTGAAGCTGCTCCAGGCGCCGTTGCTCCCGCCTCATGGCGCGCTCTTCCGGGCTGACGCAGCCGGAAACAACCGACAGTACAACAAGAAATATCGGCACCTGCCAATAAGCCATAGTATTTCTCCAGCCGTTATTTATATTTACCAGTATATTTATAATTATACTTAATATTTAATTACATTTAGGAATAAGACATCGGTTTCCTTCAGGTGACTTGAACACAAAAAGGTGCGTCCTTAACAAGGAGCGGGGCGCGCTCTATCTGCGAGCCAATCATTCTCACCGGAAAGGCTTGGCACGCATGGAACTCGGCATCTACACCTTCGCGGATATGGGGACGGACCCGAAGACCGGGCGCGCAATCTCCCCGGCTGAAAGGCTGAAAAACCTCATGGAAGAAATCGAACTTGCCGATCAGGTCGGGCTCGATGTCTTCGGAGTCGGCGAGCATCACCGCCTCGAATATGCCGCCTCCGCCCCCGCCATCGTTCTGGCCGGCGCCGCCACCCGCACGAAGACTATCCGGCTGACCAGCGCCGTTACGGTGCTTTCTTCCGACGATCCCATTCGCGTGTACCAGAGTTTCTCCACGCTCGATCTCCTCTCAGGCGGCCGGGCGGAGGTCATGGTCGGGCGCGGCTCCTTTATCGAATCCTATCCGCTCTTCGGCTATAATCTCAACGATTACGACGAGCTCTTCGCCGAAAAGCTCGACCTGCTTCTGGCGGTCCGCGCCAATGAGCGAGTCACATGGTCGGGCCGGCAGCGCGCGCCGATCAACGATCGCGGCGTCTATCCGCGTTCGCTGCAGGAGCCGCTGCCGGTCTGGATCGCCGTTGGCGGCACACCGCAATCGGTGGCCCGCGCCGGTTTTCTCGGCCTGCCGCTCGCCCTCGCCATCATCGGTGGGGATCCTGAACGGTTCAAGCCGCTGGTGGATCTATATCGCGAGGCGGGCGCCAAGGGCGGCCACGCGCCGGAGACTTTGCGCGTCGGCATCAACTCGCATGGCTATGTCGGCGAAGATTCGCAGAAAGCCGCCGACGAATTCTTCCCGCCCTATGCCGAAGTGATGAGCCAGATCGGCCGCGAACGCGGCTGGCCGCCCACCACCCGCGCCCAATTCGACGCCATGCGCGGCCTGCGCGGCTCGCTTCTGGTGGGCAGCCCGCAAGAGGTGATCGATAAGATTCTGCTCGAACACTCCTATTTCAAGCATGACCGCTTCATGATGCAGGCCGGGCTCGGCCATCTTCCGCATGACAAGATGATGAAGACGATCGAGCTGTTCGGTACGCGGGTGGCGCCGGAGGTGAGGAAGGCGTTGCGTTAAGCGACGTCGAGAGCCAGCCCAAACCCCTGCATCAATCTCCGCGTCGAAAAATCCGGCTGGCCGGAGGTGAAGATCGCGATGTCGTCGCCATGTTCCGGCTCGGCGCCGCTGACATTGAGCAGCGAGCAGGCGCGGCGGGCGATGGCTTCCGCGGGGTCGAGCCAGTCCACCGGCCAGGGTGCAAGGCGGCGGAAGACATTGGCCATGAACGGATAATGCGTGCAGGCGAGCACGACGATATCCGTGCGCCGCCCGTCCCGCTCGATGAAGCATGGCGCGATTTCGGCGCGCACCGCATCGTCGTCCGCCGCCTCGCCCCTGATATGCGCCTCGGCCATGCGGGCAAGATTCTGGCTGCCTACCAGATGCACATCGCATTGTGTGGCGAAGGATTGGATCAGGTCGCGCGTATAGGCCCGCTTTACCGTGCCCGGCGTCGCCAGCACCGAGACGAGGCCGGAACGCGTCCGCTCCGCCGCGGGCTTGATCGCAGGCACGGTGCCGACGAAGGGCGTCGAAGGGTAGGCGCGGCGCAGATCCTCCAGCACCAGCGTCGAGGCGGTGTTGCAGGCGATGATCGCGATTTCCGGCTGGTGCCGAGCAAGGAGATCGCCGAACAGCGCCACGATACGCCCTTTCAGCGCACCCTCTTCCCACCCGCCATAGGGAAAGCCCGCATCATCGGCCACATAGACGAAGCGCCGATCCGGCATCAGTACCCGCGCCTCACGCAAAACCGTCAGCCCGCCGATCCCGCTGTCGAACACCAATATGGGGCGGTCCGGCACCACGTCTGAGGCAATTCGGTTTAGCGGCTCGGCAAGGGTCATTCCTCTTTGTCCTTTTCGCCCTTCAATGGCTTTGGCTTCTCGCGTCCTTCCGGCGCGCCCGAGCCACGCGGTTTCTTGCGCGTGAAATAGTCGAGCGAGGTGAGAACGCCGCGCAGCAGCTTCACCTCGGCCTCGGCAAAGCCGGCGCGGGTCAGCACGGAGCGAAGGTTATGCACCATGATCTCCTTGCGCGCGGCGGGGCGGAAATAGCCGCGCACGTCAAGAGCTTCCTCCAGATGGTTGAAAAAACCGTGAAGCGTTTCCTTCTTCGCCGGCTCGAGCTCCGGCCCGCGGAAATTGGTGTCGGTCTCGTTCTCAAGCCCCGATTTCATCCATTCATAGGACATGAGCAGCACGGCCTGCGCGATATTGAGCGACGCGAAAGCCGGATTGACCGGAAAGGTCACCAGCTCGTCGGCGAGGCTCACCTCCTCATTGCTAAGGCCAAAGCGCTCGCGCCCGAAAAGGATGCCCGTCTTCTCTCCCGCCGTGAAACGGTGCCGCAGCGCCCTCCCCGCCTCCACCGGCCCGCGCACGGGCTTGAAACCGTCGCGCTCCCGCGCCGTAGTGGCGAAGACGAAATTGAGGTCCTCGATGGCCGAAGGCAAATCCGCATAGACCTTCGCCCCGTCGATCACATGATCCGCCTTGCTCGCCGCCGCTCGCGCCTTTTCATTCGGAAATTCCTCGCGCGGATTGACGAGCCGCAGCTCGCTAAGTCCGAAATTCGCCATGGCCCGCGCCACCATGCCGATATTCTCCGGCAATTGCGGCTCGACCAAAATGATGGCGGGGCCCTCGGCGATAAAGGGGCGATGTTTGTCCGTTCCGGCCATGGTAGTCTCTGAATGCGGTTGAAATGCCGCACTCACTGGCACAGCGGCAAAAAAAACTCAAATTTCGCTGCGTCCGATATGACGCTTTGCCTCGCTCGCTCCCGATGCTATAGGGGCGCGACCCATCAAAAGAGAGGCTTTTCTCCATGGCAAAGATCAAGGTTGCGAACCCGGTTGTCGAGCTCGACGGCGATGAGATGACCCGCATTATCTGGCAGTTCATCAAGGACAAGCTCATCCATCCCTATCTCGATATCGACCTGAAATATTACGATCTTTCGGTCGAGAACCGCGATGCCACCGATGATCAGGTCACCATCGACGCCGCCAATGCCATCAAGGAATATGGCGTCGGTGTGAAATGCGCCACCATCACGCCGGACGAGGCCCGCGTCGAGGAATTCAAGCTGAAGAAGATGTGGAAGTCGCCCAACGGCACCATCCGCAACATTCTGGGCGGCGTGATCTTCCGCGAGCCGATCATCTGCAAGAACGTGCCGCGCCTGGTTCCGGGCTGGACCAAGCCCATCATCGTCGGCCGCCATGCCTTCGGCGACCAGTATCGCGCCACCGACTTCAAATTCCCCGGCAAGGGCACGCTTTCGATCAAGTTCGTCGGCGATGACGGCGAAGTCATCGAGCACGAGGTCTATCAGGCGCCCGGCGCCGGCGTTGCGCTCGCCATGTACAATCTCGACGAATCGATCAAGGAATTCGCCCGCGCCTCGTTCAACTACGGCCTGCAGCGCGGCTATCCGGTCTATCTCTCGACCAAGAACACCATCCTCAAGGCTTATGACGGCCGTTTCAAGGATATCTTCCAGGAGATCTACGACGCCGAGTTCAAGGCCGAGTTCGAGAAGAAGAAGATCTGGTACGAACATCGCCTCATCGACGACATGGTCGCTTCGGCGCTGAAGTGGTCCGGCGGCTATGTCTGGGCCTGCAAGAACTATGACGGCGACGTGCAGTCCGACATCGTAGCGCAGGGCTTCGGCTCGCTCGGCCTGATGACCTCGGTGCTGATGACGCCTGACGGTAAGACGGTGGAAGCGGAAGCCGCGCACGGCACCGTCACCCGTCATTACCGCCAGCACCAGAAGGGCCAGGAAACCTCGACCAACTCCATCGCCTCGATCTTTGCCTGGACCCGAGGCCTCGCCCATCGTGCGAAACTCGACGACAATGCCGAGCTGAAGCGCTTCGCCGAGACGCTGGAGAAGGTCTGCGTCGACACGGTCGAAGCCGGCTACATGACCAAGGATCTGGCCCTGCTGATCGGCCCGGATCAGCCCTGGCTCTCGACCACCGGCTTCCTCGACAAGATCGATGAAAACCTCAAGAAGGCGATGGCTGCGCAATAAGCGCCGACGGCTATTTCCCTCCCCCTTGCGGGGAGGGTGGCCTGAAGGGCCGGGTGGGGGTGGTGACGCTTACGCTATTTTCTCCAGCAAAAGCGCGGACGTCACCACCCCCATCCGCCCGCTAACGCGGGCACCTTCCCCGCAAGGGGGAAGGAGGGTGCAGAGCCGGGTTTTCTTTTGCCGGAATCAGGCGCATCCTGTTCGAAAGAAGGAGGAAACCCCTATGGCTGAACTCACTCTTTACACAAACCCCATGTCGCGCGGCCGTATCATCAGGTGGATGCTGGAGGAGATCGGCGAGCCCTATGAGGTGGAAATCCTCGATTTCGGCCCGCCGATGAAGAATGAGGATTATTGCGCGATCAACCCCATGGGCAAGGTTCCGGCATTGCGCCATGGGTCGCATGTAGTGACCGAGGCGGCGGCGATCTGCGCGTATCTCGCCGATACCTTCCCGAAAGCCGGCCTCGCGCCGCGCGCCGATGAACGTGCAGATTATTATCGCTGGATGTTCTTCGCCGCGGGCCCCGTGGAAGCCGCGCTCACCAATCACGCGCTGGGCCTCGAGCCGCCGGCGGAGAAAAGCCGCATGGTCGGCTATGGCAGCTATGCCGCGGTCGTTGACGCGCTGGAACAGGCCGTCTCCCGTCACCCCTATATCGCCGGAGCGCGCTTCACGGCAGCGGATGTCTATGTCGGCTCGCAAATCGGCTGGGGCATGCAGTTCGGTACGCTGGAGGCGCGCCCGGCCTTCGCTGCCTATTGGGACCGGCTGAGGCAGCGCGAGGCGCTTACCCGCGCCGCTGCCCTTGACGATGCTGCCATAAAAGCTGGTGCTTGAGGCCTATTCTATAGAAAAGACTGAGCGAAACGCCTGAGCACCAGTGGGGGTAAAGGAGATCACCCGTCCTTTCTCCCGCCGCGCCCAGCCTTCTGCGATAAAATGATCGAGCAAGGCCGCGCCAAGACCGCCGGAAAGATGGTTGCGCCGCTCGCTCCAATCGAGGCAATGACGGCAGAGGGGCCGCTTGGCCTTTTCTAGCGCCGGGACATTAACTCCCATGGCGGAGAAGAAGCCTCGGCCCTTTTCCGTCAATGTCGGCTTCTCCTCGCCCTCTATCAGGCCGAGCCGGTAGGAGGCGTCTAGCATCTCGACGCCGCACTCGCCCGCCAGATGGTCGTAGCAGATACGCGCCTTGCGCAGCGCCTCATCCTTCGGCCCCGTGCGCACACGCACCGCGCCGGTGCGCTGGGCAAGACCCATCAGCCCCTCCAGCACCTCCGCCACATCCGGCCCCGACAGGCGGACATAGCGGTGCCGCCCCTGCTTTTCCATGATCGTTAGATTGGCCTCGCCGAGCTTGGCGAGATGCCCGCTCGCCGTCGGCAGCGTGACGCCTGCAACCCCGGCAAGCTCGCTGGCGGTAAGCGCGCGCCCATCCATGAGCGCGGTCAACATATTCGCTCGCGCCGGATCGCCGATAAGCGCCGCGATTTTTGCAATGACAGGACCGTCTTTCATAGTTCGATGCTAACCGAAGCATGAGCGGCGTTCAAGCGGTTACAAGGCGGGTCATCGCAAGCATGGAGTACCCGATGATTACCTGTTTCATCCGCTATGAGATCGACCCGTTCCGGCAGGATGCCTTTGCCGAATATGCGCGCAATTGGGGTCAGGCCATTCCCCGCTGCGGGGCAGAGCTGATCGGCTATTACGGCCCGCATGAGGGTTCGGCAACCGTGGCCTATGGCGTCTACAACATCGAAAGCCTGGCTGCCTACGAGGCCTATCGCGCGCGACTGGCGAACGACCCTCTCGGTCGCGAAAACTATGAATTTGCCAAGAAGGAGCGGTTCATCTTGAAGGAGGACCGGATTTTCCTGACCCGCGTCTCCGCCCCCCATGGGGAGCTCATCAAGCCATGATCGCCGTGATCTTCGAAGTCTGGCCCGCGGATGAGGCGCGCCGGGCGCAATATCTCGACGTCGCCGCCGAGCTGCGCAAGGAGCTGCTTGGTATCGACGGCTTCATCGCCATCGAGCGCTTCCAGAGCCTCACCGAACCCGGCAAACTCCTGTCGCTCTCCTTCTGGCGCGATGAGGAGGCGGTGAGGGAATGGCGAAACCTGCCCTCCCACCGCGCCGCGCAAGGGAAGGGCCGCGGCGGCGTGTTCGAGGATTATCGCCTGCGCGTCGCCCATGTCGTCAGGGATTACGGGCTCGACGCGCGTGGCGAAGCGCCCGACGATAGCCGGGCCGCGCATAGCCTCCCCTGAAATGACGGCAGGCTGGGATAACCCGGCCTGTCCCCTCCCCTTGCCCCAGATTTGCCCGGCTTCGTTCCGAGAAGAGGCGGGAGAGAGGGGAAATCAGATGATTCGTGGCATTCTGAAAATCGCCGGCCTTGCCATTGCGGCCTGTGCGGCCATCGCCTTTATCGTCAACACCAACTATCTTGCCGCCCCCGACCAGCCGAAGCCGCAAATCATCGCCCATCGCGGCCTTGGCCAGACCTTTTCGCGCGAGGGCCTCAGGAACGACACCTGCACGGCGGAGCGAATATTCCCGCCTGAGCACCCCTATCTGGAGAACACCATCGAAGGCTTCCGCGCCGCCTTCGCCGCGGGTGCCGATATTGTCGAGTTCGATGTCCACCCGACGACGGATGGCCAGTTCGCCGTTTTCCATGACTGGACGGTTGATTGCCGCACGGAGGGCACGGGCGTCACCCGAGAGAAGAGCCTCGCCGAATTGAAAAAGCTCGATATCGGCTATGGCTATACCGCCGATGGCGGCAAGACCTTCCCCTTCCGTGGCAAAGGCGTGGGCATGATGCCTTCGCTCGATGAGGTGCTGTCGGCTTTTCCCGACCGGCGATTCCTTATCAACATCAAAAGCAATGACGAGCGCGAAGGACGGCTTCTCGCAGCGCGCCTCAACGTTCTCCCCGCAGCGGAGCGGGCGAATATCATGATCTATGGCGGCGGCAAGGCGATCGACGCCTTCAAGGCCGCGAGCCCGGAGGCAACCGTTCTGGGCACTGACGGCGCAATCCGATGCTTCATCCGCCATGCGCTTCTCGGCTGGAGCGGCTATGTGCCGAAAGACTGCCGCCAGACGCTGTTCATGGTGCCGGCGAATTTCGTCCCGTATATCTGGGGCTATCCGAACCGGCTGGCTGCGCGGCTCGAAAAATACGGGACACTCCTTGTCACTATCGGCGATAACCACTGGGAGAAGTCTACGAGCGGCGTCGATGACGAAGCAACGCTGCAGCGCATTCCCGCCCGCTTCAACGGCGCGATCTGGACCAATCGCGTGGATCGGATCGGGCCGCTGGTTAAGGGATGAGAGCGGATTGGTTTGAGGGAGCCTGGCGCTTCCCAGAAGCTATTAGACGGGCTTCACAGTTTGATGGAAACGCCTAGTGTGCCCCATCCGATTGCACGCCGCGCCAAGCACCCCCTCACCGTCCGCTACGCGGCCACCTCTCCCCCGCAAAGCGGGGGAGAGGAGCGCCAGGCTTATCCAGCTTGGCGGCCAGGACAGGGGCTCTCGCGGCTCCCCTCAAAAGGTCATCGTCTGAAACACCACCGCCCCATACAGAAACGCCGACGCATCATATCGCCGGCGTTTCCTCTTCATCTCATAATAATCACCGGCTCAGCCAGCCAGCACGGCCTTCACCGCCTCGACAGCGGCATCTGCCTTTGCGCCATCAGGACCGCCTGCCTGCGCCATATCCGGACGCCCGCCCCCGCCTGCACCACCGAGCGCTGCGGATGCGGCGCGGACGAGGTCGACGGCGCTGAAGCGGCCGGTCATGTCTTCCGTCACGCCCGCCACGGCGCTCGCCTTGCCATCCTCGCCGACGCCGATGAATAGCACCACGCCGGAGCCGATCTGCTTCTTGCCCTCGTCGGCCAGCGGCTTCAGATCGCGCGGCGAGACGCCCGTCACCACCTTGCCGAGGAAATTGACGCCGTTCACGGTTTCAGCGCCATTGCCGCCGGAGGAAGATGCGCCGCCAAGCGCCAGCTTCTTGCGGGCGTCGGTGAGTTCGCGCTCAAGCTTGCGGCGCTCTTCGATCAGCGCGTTGACGCGCTCGAGCGCCTCGGCGGGGGTCGTCTTCAGCGCGGAGGCAAGGGCCTTGACCCGCTCGTCCTGCTCTTCGAGATAGCGGCGGGCCGCCTCGCCGGTCAGCGCCTCGATGCGCCGCACGCCAGCGGCGACCGCGCCTTCGGAGACAATGCGGATCAGCCCGATATCGCCGGTGCGGCGCACATGGGTGCCGCCGCAGAGCTCGACCGACCAGGCCTTGCCCGCCTTCGGGCCGTCCTCGGCCAAGCCCATCGACACGACGCGCACCTCGTCGCCATATTTTTCGCCGAAGAGCGCCATCGCGCCCTCGGCAATGGCGTCATCGACCGCCATCAGCCGAGTCGTAACAGGCGAATTCTGCAGTACGATGGCGTTGGCGGCATCCTCGATCTGCTTCAATTCCTCGGGGCCGATGGGCTTCGGATGCGAAAAGTCGAAGCGCAGGCGCTCGGGCGCGACGAGCGACCCCTTCTGCGCGACATGGGTGCCGAGCGTGCCGCGCAGCGCCTCATGCAGGAGGTGAGTCGCGGAATGGTTGGAGCGGATGCGGGTGCGGCGCGCCGAATCGACGGTAAGTTCCACCGCCGCGCCGGTCTTCGCCTCGCCTTTGGTCACACGGCCCAGATGGACGAAAACGCCGTCGCCCTTCTTCTGCGTGTCGGTGATTTGGATGGTGAAGCCTTCGCCCGAGATCGTGCCGGTATCGCCGACCTGACCGCCGGATTCGCCATAGAACGGCGTCTGGTTGACGACGACGGCAATTGCCTCGCCCTCCCCGGCGCTGTCGACAATCCCGCCGTCACGCACCAGCGCCGTGATGACACCTTCGGCCTTCTCGGTCTCGTAGCCAAGGAATTCCGTCGCGCCGACCTTGTCGCGCACGGAGAACCACACGGTTTCCGTCGCCGCCTCGCCGGAGCCCGCCCAGTTGGCGCGCGCCTCGGCCTTCTGGCGCTCCATGGCCGCGTTGAAGCCCTCGACATCGACGCCGATGCCGCGCTGGCGCAGCGCATCCTGCGTCAGATCGAGCGGAAAACCATAGGTGTCGTAGAGCTTGAAGGCGGTGTCGCCGTCGAGCTGGGCGCCCTCGCTCAAATTTTCGGTCGCCTCGCCGAGCAGCCCGAGCCCGCGCTCCAGCGTCTTGCGGAAGCGGGTTTCCTCGAGCTTCAGCGTCTCGGAGATGAGCGCCTCGGCGCGGATCAGTTCCGGATAGGCCTGGCCCATTTCGCGGATGAGCGTTGGAAGAAGACGCCACATCAGCGGCTCGCGCGCGCCAAGCAACTGCGCATGGCGCATGGCGCGGCGCATGATGCGGCGCAGCACATAGCCGCGGCCCTCATTCGACGGCAGCACGCCATCGGCGATGAGGAAACTCGAGGCGCGTAAGTGATCGGCGATGACGCGATGGCTCGCGCGGGCGCTGCCTTCGGCCTTCACGCCCGTCGCCTCCTCCGAGGCGCGGATCAGCGCCTTGAAGAGGTCGATGTCGTAATTGTCATGCACGCCCTGCAGCACGGCGGCTATGCGCTCCAGCCCCATGCCGGTGTCGATCGAGGGACGCGGAAGCGCCACGCGCTCCTCCTTCGTCAACTGCTCGAACTGCATGAAGACGAGGTTCCATATCTCAATGAAGCGGTCGCCATCTTCTTCAGCGCTTCCTGGAGGGCCGCCCCAGATATGATCGCCATGGTCGTAGAAGATTTCCGAGCACGGGCCGCAGGGGCCGGTATCGCCCATCGCCCAGAAATTGTCGCTGGTGGGAATGCGGATGATGCGCTCGTCGGAGAGCCCCGCGATCTTCTTCCAGTAATTCGCCGCGTCGTCGTCGGTGTGATAGACGGTGACGAGGAGCTTGTCCTTCGGCAGGCCGAATTCTTTCGTGATCAGCTTCCAGGCAAGGCCGATCGCCTCCTCCTTGAAATAATCGCCGAAGGAGAAATTGCCCAGCATCTCGAAGAAGGTGTGATGACGCGCGGTATAGCCGACATTGTCGAGGTCATTATGCTTGCCGCCGGCGCGCACGCATTTTTGCGAGGTGGTGGCGCGGCTATAGGGGCGCGTTTCCAAGCCGGTGAAGACATTCTTGAACTGCACCATGCCGGCATTGGTGAACATCAATGTCGGATCATTGCGCGGCACGAGCGGACTCGACGGCACGATCTCATGCCCGTTCTTCTTGAAATATTCGAGAAATGTCGACCGTATCTCGTTGACGCCGCTCATGTTCCAACCTTTGGGGGCTTTGACCTGTCCTTCTCGCGACAGGCTTCGCCTTCTTGAAATGCTCCTTCGGCGCTTTTAGCGATGCGGCCTATCCCTGTCCAGACAATCCGGAAAGCGAAAGAGAAGCGCAGTAAATGCGTCCGATATCTTCAGCAAAACAGAAGCCCGCCTCTCATCGAGGAGAGGCGGGCCGCACGAGAAAGACAGGTGATGCAGGGGCCTCAGATATCCCCGGCGTCGCCGTCGCTATCGTCATCGCCCGGACCGTTCTCCAGAAGCTGCTCGGCGATGAGGCCGGCATTCTGGCGCAGGGTCAGCTCGATCTCACGCGCCACTTCCGGATTGTCCCTCAGGAACAGCTTGGCGTTCTCTCGGCCCTGGCCCAGGCGCTGCGAATTATAGGAGAACCATGCGCCCGATTTCTCGACCACACCGGCCTTGACGCCGAGGTCGATCAGTTCGCCCACCTTGGAGACGCCCGCGCCATAGAGAATATCGAATTCCACCTGCTTGAAGGGCGGCGCCAGCTTGTTCTTCACCACCTTCACGCGGGTCTGGTTGCCGACCACCTCGTCGCGCTCCTTGAGAGAGCCGATGCGGCGGATATCGAGCCGGACCGAGGCATAGAATTTCAGGGCGTTGCCGCCCGTCGTCGTCTCGGGCGAGCCGAACATGACGCCGATCTTCATGCGGATTTGGTTGATGAAGATGACCATGCATTTGGAGCGGGAAATGGAGGCGGTCAGCTTGCGCAGCGCCTGGCTCATGAGACGGGCCTGCATGCCCGGCAGGGAATCGCCCATCTCGCCCTCGATTTCCGCGCGCGGCGTCAAGGCGGCGACGGAGTCCACCACCAGGACGTCGATCGCGCCGGAACGCACCAGCGTGTCGGTGATCTCAAGCGCCTGCTCGCCCGTATCGGGCTGCGAGATCAGCAAGTTTTCCAGATCGACGCCGAGCTTGCGTGCATAGACGGGATCGAGCGCGTGCTCCGCATCGACGAAGGCGCAGATACCGCCCTTCTTCTGGGCTTCGGCGATGGTGTGCAGCGCCAGCGTCGTCTTGCCCGAGCTTTCCGGACCATAGATCTCGATGATGCGTCCCTTGGGCAGGCCGCCAACGCCGAGCGCGATGTCCAGAGAAAGCGATCCGGTCGATACCGTTTCGATCTCGACCGCCTGCTCGTTGCTGCCGAGCCGCATGATCGATCCCTTGCCGAACGCCCGCTCGATCTGAGAGAGCGCCGCGTCCAGAGCTTTAGTCTTGTCCACTGATTTTTCCTCAACAAGCCGCAATGAATTCTGAGACATGTTACACTAGCCCCCTGTGGTGGATGAAGCCCGGACAGTCCGTTCTTGGTAAACTATTTGTATTCGTTTTGTTCCCATTTTGCAAGCACATCAAGCCATTGAATAATCAAATTATTATAAAAATGTTCCATATACGTTCCATCTAAAATACGGGCCGCTTCGTTAACAAAAATCGCGAAGCGGCAAGCGATTTTAATCCGCTCCGCTCCTGTTGACGATTCGCCCCAAACAAAACGCGGCCCCGAAGGACCGCGTCTCGATAATGTTCGATGCGAGTGGTGCGGATCAGTAACCGCCGTAGCCGCCACCCGGCGCACCATAGCCGCCGCCCTGGGCGTAGCCGCCGCCCTGCCCGCCATCGGTGAGCGGCGAGATCTGGATTTCGACGCGGCGGTTCTGCGCGCGGCCTGCTTCCGAGGCGTTGGAGGCGATGGGGCGCGTGTCGCCGAAGCCGGTGACGGCAAAGCGGCGCTGGTCGATGCCTTGGGCGCCGAGATAATTGGCGACAGACTGGGCGCGGCGCTGCGAGAGCTGGAGATTATAGGACGGGCTGCCGGTCGAATCGGTGTGGCCGTAAATGTCGACCAGCGACTGGTTGAACTTGCGCAGCACGATGGCGACGGAGTTCAGCGTCGGGTAGAACTGGCTCTTCACCTGATCCTGGTCGGTGTCGAAGGTGATGTTCGACGGCATGTTCAAGATGATGTTGTTGCCATTGCGCGTCACCGAGACGCCGGTCCCCTGCAATTGCGCGCGCAGCTCGGCTTCCTGGCGGTCCATGTAATTGCCCACGGCACCACCGGCGAGCGCGCCGAGGCCGGCGCCGATCAGCACGGCATTGCGCTGCGCGCGGCTCGATCCGCCGACCGCGAGGCCGCCCAGCGCGCCGACCGCTGCGCCCAGCGCCGCGCCGCCGGCGGTCTTCGAAATCTTCTGCTCGCCCGTATAGGGATCGGTCGTGCAGCCCGCGAGAAAAGTGACCGCGACGGCGGCAATTGTAAGCTTCTTGATCATGACAGAATCGTCCCCGGTTATATGCGGTGCCGCGATCATAGAAACGATTGCGGCGAGAAGGTGGAACTTGGTTAATGATATTGACCCCATAGTCAAGTTACGATGACATGGTCAAATCGAGGAGATGAAAATGTCTGCACACGAGAAGCCGGTGGCGGTGATAACGGGCGGCGGGCGCGGCATGGGCGCCGCGATTGCGCGCAAGCTCCATGAGCGCGGCTATCGGCTGGCTCTGATGTCGCCCTCCGGCAGCGCCGTCGAGCTGGCGGAGGAATTGGGCGGCATCGGCATCAAGGGTGCGGCGGAAAAGCTTGCCGACCTGGAAGCGCTCGTCGATGCAGCGGCAAGCCGCTATGGCCGCATCGATGCCGTCGTCAACCACACGGGCCATCCGCCGAAGGGCGACCTTCTCGACATTACCGACGAGGAATGGACACTCGGCAATGAGATGATGGTGCTGAATGTGGTGCGCATGGCGCGACTGGTGACGCCATTCATGCTCGAACAGGGCAAGGGCGCGTGGGTCAACATCACCACCTTCGCCGCGTTCGAGCCGACACTGAAATTCCCTGTCTCCTGCGCCTATCGCGCAGCGGTCGGCGCTTATACCAAGCTCTATGCCGACCGCTACGCGGCCGACAATATTCGCATGAACGCGCTGTTGCCGGGCTATATCGACAGCTACGAGCAGACCCCGGAGACGTTAAGCACCGTTCCGATGAAGCGCATCGGCACGGTGGAGGAAATTGCCGCGACGACGGCGTTCCTGCTCTCCGACGATGCCGGGTATATTACCGGGCAGAACATTCGGGTGGACGGCGGGATTACGCGGCATGTATGAGCGCCGAGCCCAACTCATGTGGCACAGGGAGCAGATTGCGTTTTGACAGAACCACCTGCGCACCCTTTTTGTCGTTGTTGTAATGGATAGGGAGAGGAATGGATCCCAGTGACAAGCACTGGGATGACGGATGGGTTGGTTGTTCTCGGTAGTCTCCAACCGTTCCGCATGCCACAATGGTTCTCCAGTTGGGCGAATCCCTCTCCACTCCGTCATCCCAGTGCTTGTCACTGGGATCCATTCCTCTACCTCTCCCCGACATCAACGGCCCAAAACGGGAAATTTGGGCGGATAAGCTTCTCTTTGCTCACCAGCGCTCAACCTCGACGCCCACCCCGCCCGGCCCGAGCTCAAGCTTTTCCACCCGCACGACCACATGCGTCACGCGCGGGTGCGCCAGGATAAAAGCTGCGATTTCTTCCGCGAGCGTTTCGGCAAGTTCCACATGTCCGCGCGCGACGATGCTCCTGATCCCGTCCATGATGAGATCGTAGGAAACGACATGGCGCATTTCAGTGGGCATGCGCGCCACGCGGCGCACATTCGCGGTCACGTCGAAGCGCACCTTCTGGGGCTTGCCATGCTCGAAACTATAGGCGCCGATATGCACAGGCAGGACGAAGTCGCGCACAAAAATCTTGTAAGTTCCGAGGTCCTCCCCCTCCTCCGGCTGAGAGATAAGAGGCTTTTCGGCGCGGCGCGTTTCTTTCTTGGGGATCAGCGCCCTGATTGCCGCCAGCCCTTCGGCATCGAACCCGCTGAATCCGAGAAAATCCGGATTATAAACCAGAAGCCGGGGAATATCAGGCGCTTCCAGTCCGCCGGCCACGCCCGCGATGAGGGAATGTTCGTGGGCATCTTCGATGAAGGCACTTATCTGCTCGAGGCTTAGATAATCGAGCAGCCGCTCGTCCGGTCTCCCTGTATCGAGCATAAGCCCATGAAAACCGGCGGCGGCGACGGCTGCAGGCAGATCAGCCGGATAGGTATGGCTGGCATGAAGCACACCGATTAGTTTCGTGCTCCTTGCGAGGCCGCGCAGCGCTTCAATTGAGGACGATAATTGCTCTGAAGGAAATAAGCCGATCCTGATATAATCGACGCCCGTTTCTGCGATTTTCTGTGCTTGCCGCAGGATTGCCGGCGAGCCCGTGGAGAGATCGCCAGACATTGCACTCACCGCCCGGAGACCTGCAACGAGCTTGACGACATCGCTGATAGTTGCCAACGTCACGGCAGCGCCGTCCCCGCTCGTGGGGTCGATGATATCGGCCCCGCCTTTCACGGCAATTTCGGCTTCCTTGCGGTCCCGCACGCTCGCCAGCATCTTGGTCATCGGCAGTCCTCTGGCCGCTCAAACATTCTCCATATGCCAAGAGCATGACGCCGAACGATAATCAAGAAGCAGCTTCGGCCGCCTTGCCGATGCGCCTATATTGAAAGCCCGTACCGCCGGTCACACTGCCCAGCCTCGCCGCCTCTTCGATCAAAGCCCCCATGCGCTGGTGCAGGGAGGATTTGATGCAGGCCGGGTCGGTGGCGGAAGCGTCACCGGCAATCGCCATGGCCTGGCAGCGGCAGCCGCCCCAATCCAGTTCCTGCCGGTCGCAGCTGCGGCAGGGCTCCGCCATCCAGCCCGTTCCCCGAAAAGCGTTGAAGGCAGGCGAATCCCGCCAGATATCGCCTAACGTCCAATCGCCAAACCGCTCGAAGGACAGCGATTTGATGGTATGCGCGGCGTGGCACGGCAAAACCGTCCCATCCGGCGCCACCATGAAGGCGTCACGCGCCCAGCCGCCCATACAAGGCTTGGGATAGATAGCAAAATAATCGGGCACGACGAAATCGATGGTGAGAATACCGCGCAACCGTTCCTGCGCCTCCTCCACGATCCGCACCTGCCATTCGACGGATTCGCGGTCCGGCATCAGGGCCTCGCGATTGAGGAGCGCCCAGCCCGCATATTGCACATTGGCGATTTCCAGCCGTTCCGCGCCGAGCGCCAGCGCCATCTCGATGAACGCGGGCACCTCGTGGATGTTGTGGCGATGGATCGGTGCGTTGATCGTCAACGGCAAGCCGGCCGCACGCACACGCTTCGCCGTCTCGATCTTCTTTTCATGCGCCTGCGTGTGGTTGCCGATTTTTGCGGTGGTTTCCGGCTTTGCGCCTTGGAAGCTCAATTGCACATGATCGAGCCCCGCTTTCGCAAATTCCTCGATCCGTCCTTCCGTGATACCTACCCCAGCGGTGATCAGGTTCGTGTAGACGCCGCGTCGCGCCAGACAGGCAATGAGTTCGGTCAGATCGCTGCGCAGCGTCGGCTCGCCGCCTGAGAGATGGACCTGCAGGACGCCTAGGTCCGCCGCCTCCTCGAAAAGCGCCAGCCAGCCTTCAGTTGCCATTTCCCTGTTGGCCTTCAAAAGCTCGACCGGGTTGGAGCAATAGGCACATTGCAGCGGGCAGCGATGCGTCAATTCCGCAAGCATGGCGATGGGGGGCAGAATGGCTTCGGTCATAGGACGACTTTTACGCAAGCCCGGACGGAAAACCGCTTCACACTTTTCCTGGGCTTGCTCCAGCGTCACCAGAAACTTGTCCGACCATTCCTGTAGAAAGGCCGTCACGTCGCCCGCTATATCGGCTTCGTCCGCGCCATATTCGGCTGCGAGCGCGGCGATCATGTCCGCAACAGTCCGCGTCCCGTCGCACAGCTGGAGAATATCGAGACTGACCTCATTCGGCCAGAAAATCCGCTCCGGCGACAGCAGCGCCCAAGCACCGCGCACCGGATCATAATGCAGCCGCGCATGGCGATTGAGCGCGGGGCGAGACTGCATCGACACGATGGCACGGGTGCGGGCGGCTTCCATTCACTCCTCCCTCATCCTGAACTTGTCGAAGGGTCGAACGCGCCGGGCGGTATATGGCCCGGCGTGCCATAGGCATAATCGAGCGCGTCGAGCATTGCCCAGAGAATATCGCATTTGAAGGTGAGCGCGTCGATAACCGCCTGCTGCTTTTCCGGCGTGGTGGCGTGCTCCATCACATAAGCGAGCGCAAAATCGGCGTCGCGCGAGGCCTGCACCGGGCGCGGCTTGAAATAGGCAAGGATATCCTCGGTCACATAATCATATTTGACCAGCATGGCGGGCACCCGCTCCCCGATGATGACGGGCGAGAAGAGCTCGGTCAGCGAGGAGGCCACCGCTTCCAGCAGGCTTCTATTGCGGCAGAATGAAAGATACGCCCCGACCGCGAAGCGCGTGGCCGGCAGCGCCAGCCTTTCGCTCGTCACCATCTGAGCGTCGAGGCCCAGCCCCGTCGCGAGCTTCAGCCAGCGGGCGATGCCGCCGCTCCAGCCATCCGCGCCATCATGATCCTCGATGCGCTTGCGCCATTCAGCGCGGAAGGCCGGGTCTTCTGCTTTCGTCAGGATCGCCGCGTCCTTGCGCGGAATGACGGCCTGATAGCAATAGCGGTTGAGCGCCCAGGCCTGCATCTGCCCTTTGGTCAGTGCGCCGCTCACCATCTTATGGTGGAGAGGATGCAGATTGTGGTAGCGCGCCGCACCCACCGCTCGCAGCGCGTCTTCAAGCTGGGAAGGCGTCAGGCCATGTTTGGCGGCGCTGGCAAAATCCGTCAAAGCGCGATCTCCATTCCGTCATAAGCCACCTCCCATCCCGCCGCCCGTACCGCCGCATGTTCGGCGGAATTCTCGTCGAGGATGGGATTGGTGTTGTTGATATGCACATAGATGCGCCGCGCGGCGGGTACATCGGCAAGCTGCTTCATCGACCCCGCCTCGCCGGCGATGTGCAGATGCCCCATGCGCGCCCCAGTCTTGGCACCGACGCCGGCGCGGATCATCTCGTCATCATGATAGACCGTGCCGTCGAAAAGAAGACAGGCGGCCCCGGCAATGCGGATTTTCAGGGGTTGATCGATGTCGGCACAGCCGGGGATGTAGAGGGCCGTTTGGGCAGTCCCTTCAGCCTTTATCGCTACCCCGACCGTATCGCCTTCCTCGGTTCCAAAACCCTCCCGCGCCTCGTTCTCCAGAAACAGCGCCACCTTCCCCGGCACGGCGAAGGCTTCCATGACGATCCCGGTCGGCTTGCCCTCGGCATCCAAAATCTCCGTGCGCTCATTCAGGGCCAGCCTGCGCCGCGGGACGATCGCCCGGTCGAGCACGTTGAAGATCGAATTGGTTTCGAGGACGTTGAGCACCCGGTCCGTCGCATAGATGGCGAAGGGCTGGCGTTCGCGTAAGGATAGAAGCCCGGCAATATGGTCGACATCGGCATTGGTCAGCACCACCGCGCGGATCGGCGTCGCGCGCAAGGGTCCATCGGCTGGCGGCTGCAATTCCGACGTGGCGGCGATCTGCTGGCGGATGTCGGGGGAAGCGTTGAACAGCACCCAGTCCGTTCCATTGGCGCTCGCGGCGAGGCTCGACTGCGTGCGCTGGCGGAAGCCCGGCTCCCCTGCCCGCGCGCCCCGGCTGAAACGATAATTGCAGTTCCACTGGGGAAAACCGCCGCCTGCCGCGGAACCGATGATCTTCAAAAGCATTCCGCGCCCTTACCGCCGCTGGGGCAATTCCGGATAAATATCCGCCCCGCGCGATATGCCGCACGGGGCGGAAAACATTACTTCTTTGCCTTCAGCTCGGCGGAAAGATAACGGGACATTTCCATTCCGGCGGCGACCTGGCACATGGTCGGCTTTGTCCATGTCTTCTTCATGATTTCTCTCCTTTGCTTCAAGATCGTCCATCTAATCTTCTGATCATCATGCGCTCGCTGCGCACGATTCATTTTTTACCGCATGATCTTATCCGAAAAGTCTGCAACTTTTCGGGATCATGCTCTGGGGTGGATATTATAGCACGGCATGGCCGTCTTCACCCAGCGAGGATTCAAGCATCCCTGAAATAGGTTTGCAACTTCTTATCAGGCGGCTTGCGCGATGCAATTTCATGTAATATGTAAAGTTACATGAAACACGACAGCCGCCTCTCCTCCGTCCTCCACGCACTCCTTCACATGGCCGCCCATGATGGTCCCATGACCTCGGAGGCGCTGGCGCAATGCATGCGCACCAATCCCGTGGTCGTCCGCCGCACCATGGCGGGCCTGCGCGAGGCGGGGCTGGTGCGCTCCGAAAAGGGGCACAATGGCGGCTGGACGCTCGCGAGGGACCTCGAAAGCGTGACGCTACGCGACATTCACCTGGCGCTGGGCGAGCCGGCAGTCTTCGCCATCGGCAACCGCCATGAAAACCCGCAATGCCTCGTCGAGCAGGCGGTCAATGCCGCGCTGGACGACACATTCAACCACATCGAAGCCTTGCTGATGGAGCGGTTCAGCCGCCTCACGCTGGCGGAACTGGCCGCGGACTTCGCCAAGCGCTTCGCCGCACACAAGCAGAACAGAGCATGATCCCGAAAAGTTGCAGACTTTTTGGATGAGATCATGCGGCTAAGAAAAGGAAACCGGGATGCAGTATGACGTGATCATTATCGGCGGCAGCTATGCAGGCATGGCGGCAGCGCTGCAATTGGCGCGGGCGCGCCGGCGGATCATGGTGATTGATGCAGGCGTGCGCCGCAACCGCTTTGCCGAAACCTCGCACGGCTTCCTTGGCCGCGACGGTCACGCGCCCGGCGCCATCGCGCAAGAGGCGAAACAGCAGCTCCTCGCCTACCCCACCCTCAGATGGATGGAAGGCAAGGTGTCGAGCGCCGCCCGTGCGGGTGAAGGCTTCCATGTGAAAACCGAGGCCGGAGGCGCTTACGATGCGAAACGGCTGATCCTGGCGCTCGGCGTCGAGGATGTGCTGCCCGCCCTCCCCGGCCTCAGGGAGCGCTGGGGAAAGAGCGTCTTCCACTGCCCCTATTGCCATGGCTATGAACTGAACGAGGGCCATATCGGCGTCCTCGCTATGGGCCCGGCCTCCATCCATCAGGCGCTGATGCTGCCGGACTGGGGCAAGACGACCTTCTTCACCAACAACGTCTTTTCGCCCGACGCCGAACAACTGGCGCAACTGGCAGCGCGCGGCGCAAGCGTTGAGCCGACGCCCGTCACTGAAATCACGGGGCATGCAGACCTCAACCTCACCGATGGCCGCGTCATCCCCCTCGCCGGCCTCTTCACCGCCCCCGCCACCCGGCCCTCGAGCCCGCTGGCGGATGAGCTTGGCTGCGTGATGGAGGACGGCCCGCTCGGCCCCTTCATCCAAACGGATGGGATGAAGGCGACCTCGGTTCCCGGCGTTTTCGCCTGCGGCGACGCCGCGCGCGGCGCGGGCAATGTCTCGCTTGCCGTCGGTGACGGCGCGATGGCCGGCGCCGCCGCCCACCGCTCGCTCATGTTCTGAATGCCGCTTTAAAACGCGCTGAGCCTCTTGTTCGGAATCGCGCGGCGGCTTAAGCCTGAAACCATGAAAATAGCCACCTGGAACATCAACGGCGTCAAGGCGCGCATCGACAACCTTCTGCGTTGGCTGAAGGAGTCGGCGCCTGACATCGCCTGCCTGCAGGAAATCAAATCCGTCGACGAGCAATTTCCGCGGCTGGAGATCGAGGCGCTCGGCTATCATGTCGAGACCCATGGCCAGAAGGGTTTTAACGGCGTCGCGATTCTATCGAAAAAATCGCCTGACGAGGTGATGCGCGGTCTTCCTGGCGACGAGACCGACGAGCAGGCGCGTTTCATCGAGGCGGTTTTCTCACGCGAGGGCGGCGGGGTCATCCGTGTCGCCTCGCTCTATCTGCCCAACGGCAATCCGGCGCATACGGAAAAATATGCCTATAAGCTTGGCTGGATGAAGCGGCTCGAGCGCTGGGCGCAAAGCCGCCTCAAGCTGGCCGAGCCGCTGGTGCTAGCGGGCGACTATAATGTGATCCCGCAGGCGGAAGACGCGAAGCATCCCGAACAATGGCTGAATGACGCGCTGTTCCTGCCCGAGACGCGGAAGGCCTTCCGCCGGCTGGAAAATCTGGGCCTCGCCGATGCCGTGCGGCTCACCAGCGATGCGGCGGATCTCTATACGTTCTGGGATTATCAAGCCGGCGCCTGGCGCAGGGACAATGGCATCCGCATCGACCACCTCCTCCTGTCGCCGGAAGCCGCCGACCGCCTCGTCTATGCCGATATCGAAAAGCACGTCCGCGCGTGGGACAAGCCGTCAGACCATGTGCCTGTCGTGGTGAAGCTGAAGATGTGAGTCGGCCGAAATTGCTGCAATAGCGGATGAATCGGCGACGATCATATTTCGTTCAGATCGTCGGATATTTCCTTGGGAGAACGCGGATCGAGCAGAGGTAGGGAAGAAACTTCCTTACCGAGGGCAAGCATTTCTTCTACCGTCATTCGCTTTCGTTTTGTCTCAGGCTTATCAGCCATGCCCAAGCGCCTTGGCTTCTTGCTCAAGCGCGGAGCGAATTAATTCCTCGGGATCGCGACCGCTTCGGTAGGCCACCAGACGGGCCAGCTTTTCGGTCTCCTTGGACAATTGCAGCATGGCGAACCTCTTCAAAGCCTCCCCAATATAGTAGACTTTGAAGCATGGCGCCAGAACCGGGTTATGCAATCAGGCCGGAGCGTCATCGCGCCAACGCCCTGTTACCCCTCTCCCTAAGCCTTCAAAAATCCCCCGTCCGCACGATATCCCCCGCGAGCGAGATCGCGGTGCGGCGGTCGGCTTCGCCGGCGACCGAGAAGGCCTGCTCCTGCATGTTGCGGATCCAGTCGCAATCCTTCGGCGTGCAGCGCTCAAAGGCGGCGGTGAGCATGGCGAGGCCGCGCACTGTCTTGCCGGCCTGGAACAGCATGTTGCCGAGCATGGCCTGCGCCTTCACATTGCCCTTCTGGGCGGCGAGGCGGAACCAGCGGGCGGCCTGCACGGGATTGCGCGCCCCGCCCTCGCCTTTCAGCAGCATCCGGCCCAGCTCGTATTGCGCAGACGGGTCGCCGAAATTGGAGGCGGCCTGGACGTAGAGGTCGCGCGCGACGCTGGGATCGGCCTTGACGGGAGAGCCGGGAATGCCGCGCCTGACATAGCCGGCCAATGCGACAAGGGCGTCGGCGACATAGATCTCGTTCTGCGAGCCGGGCTCGGCCCCGTCACGCACGATCTTCTCGAATATCTGGTAGGCCTCGTAGTCGTTTTCCTTGACACCGTCGCCATCGGCATACATGCGGGCGAGCTTCCATTTGGCGCCCTGGTGGCCCATATCGGCGGCATAGCGCAGCGCCTTCAGCGCCTCGTCCTTATGGCCGCTCTTGTAGGCGGAGAAGCCGAACTTGAACAGTTCGAAGGGATTGCTGGTCTGTTCCGGCTGGTCTTCGAGAACATCGAAAGCGCGGGCATATCCACATGCGACGGCAAGTGTCAGGGCAACTCCGAACACCGGATATGTGAATTGCTTAACGACGCGCATCAATGCATTTCTCTTGAATGTGAGCGGACAACATGTCTCGCCCTCTCCGGGTGCTACTGGTTTGTGGCGGGAAATTGGCGAAGCCCTCCGGCTCCCCGGCCATGCACTTTCATGGTGAAGCGACTGTTGCTGAATCGCCACGAAATTGGGCGTGAGACCGGCTAGGCCGGTGCGCGCAACGAGCTGGAAGAACATGTCCATTTAGCCCCCCCTGGACATTTATTTCCCTGATCTTCACGAACAGAAAGCCCGGCAAAAACCGGGCTTTCTCAACAGCTTACACTAAAACATCGACTTAGAATTTCAGCTTCGCAGAAACCGAAAGCGCACCGACGAAATCATCGTCGAAGTCGGCGATGGAGCCCGTCGGATTAGGCTTACCGTCGATAACGGTGTTGTCCTTGGTTCCCGACGTGAGCAAGCCGAGAGCGCCGGCGAGGCGAACCTCGAAGCGTTCGTTCGGCGAATAGGTCGTGCCGAGACCGAGGGTCCAGGTATCCGTCTGGGACTGCAGGCCAGTCGATGTGCCACGGTCCCAGGTGAGGCTCGTCGCCACGGACCACTGATCGTTGAACTTGTGACCGACACCACCGGTAACGGTCCAGCCATCGCGGTAGTAGAGATCGAGACCGGTGATCCGCGCACCCACGGGAATCGCGCCGAACGGCCCGGGAAGGCTCGCGCTCGTATTGAGGAAATTAATGGCATCCTGATTCGACCAATTGGTCCATTTGACCGAGCCGAACGCCAGCCAGTTCGGCGCGATGCCGGTCTGGAACTTGAACTCGACCGAGTCAGGCACCTCTGCCTCACCCACGACAGGGATCGTAATGGGGAACAGGCCGGTGATCGTGCCTTCCAGATCGTATTTCACCTTGGACTGGTAAACCAGAGACGCGCGCAGCGCATATTCCGGGATTTCATAGGCCGCACCGATGCGCCAGCCCCAGCTTTTATCTTCGACGTTGAGATAGCCCGTTCTGAACGGCAGCGCCGCGCCGAAGGGCGTTGGGAAACCCGCCGGCAGGTAGCGGGACTGATAACCTTCGACTTCCTGATAGGAAACGCCGCCGAGGATGCGGATAAAACCCTTCTCGCCCGCCGCAAAACGGTAGGAGCAGTTGAGGCCATAATCGCGCGAAGTGATCTTCTGCTCGATGGCCGTGTACATCTCGACGGTATCCGTGCCGACATCGGTGTGAATGCCGATGGGCTCGCGATATTGCGCGGCGCAGGCGAGATCATCCGTCAAATCGATCTTGGCCGAGAATTTCGGCACGGCGTAGCCCCGGGATTCGCCGGTGCTCGTCTCGTAAGGTTGCCATGTCCTGGGATCGGCCGGGTTCCCCGTCGTCGGGTTACGGCCGCCCGTGGCAGCCCCCACCGCCGAACCGCGAATATTCTTCAGCTTCCGCTCCGGCTTCACATAAGTGACGCCCGACTCGACGCGCGTGCCCGGCTCGAACAGAATGTCGAAATCCTGCGAGCTGCGCTCCAGACCGCCGGCATGCGCCGCGCCTGCGGTGCCTGCCGCGATCAGCGCTGCGCCGATGAGCGTTTTGGTTCCCCTGTCCATGAATGTCCCTCCCCAGATCATTGATCGCAATCAAATTTTGACGGAAACGTAACATGAAAGTGATGCCCGGCAAGAGGCCGCGAAACACCCTCCCCATCAGCTCAAAATGTGCCTTCGCAAAAAGCGGCCATTTTTCGCCGTGGTGGCGGGCTAATAAAGGGATTCTGCGTTTAAAGGCGCGATAAATAATCGGTTTTTACGGGGTTTTTGGCCGAGATGGCTGCGCTGTTGCCAAGAGGCAACAATGGCGGCATATTGTTCAAATCATGGCAAAAAGCGGCGACCCGGCGCCCTGTTTGGAAGGGGGCGGGGCGCGAAAAGGTGCTCGAATCGTGCTTTCTGTGAGCGTTGATGAGCGTCACAGCAGATTACGATTAGACGCCCCCTGCAGCCTCTTGTCATTGTTGCAATGGATAGGGAGAGGAATGGATCCCAGTGACAAGCACTGGGATGACGGATGGGTTGGCTGTTCTGGATAAGACTCCAACCGTTCCATTTTCCACACCGGTTGTTAGTTGGGTGAAAGCATCTCCACCTCGTCATCCCAGTGCTTGTCACTGGGATCCATTCCTCTATGGTAAAGTTCTCACAACGACGAAGATCAAGCGTCGTTGCTTCCATCTAAAAACAAAATGCTCAATCCGCCCCGCCGATCCGCTGGCGCGCCACGGCGATCTTTTCCGCCGCCTCGCGCAATTCTGCGAGCTTTTCGCGTTCGGCTTCAACGACTTCCTCCTTCGCATTGGCGACGAATTTTTCGTTCGAGAGCTTCTTCTCGATGCGCTCGATCTCGCCAGCGATTTTGCCCTGTTCCTTGGCAAGGCGCGCGTCTTCCGCCTTCAAATCGATGAGGCTTCCGAGCGGCAGGCAGGCCGTCGCCTCGCCTATGACGATCTGTGCCGAAGCCTTCGGCGCCTCGGCGGCAAAGCTTATCGCTTCCACGCGTGCCAGACGCTTGATTGCCGCGTCGTGGCGCTCGAGCCTGTCGCGGGTGAGATCGTTCGCGCCCAGGACAACGAGCGGAGCGAGCGCGGAAGGCGGAACGTTCATTTCCGCCCGCACCGAGCGGATGCCGGTGACCAGCTCGATCAGCCAGTTGAGGTCCGCTGCGGCGGCATCGTCCTCGAAATCGAGCACAGGCCACTCAGCATGCGCAAGCAAGGTCGGGCGCGTCTTACCCCCGCCCGCCGTATGCGCCCACAACTCCTCGGTCATGAACGGCATGAAGGGGTGGAGCAGCTTGTAAATTTCATCGAGGCAGTAGGCAGCGCAGGCTTGCGCCTCCTTCTTGGCCGCCTCGTCCTCGCCCATGAAGATCGGCTTCAAGAGCTCCAGATACCAGTCGCAGAACTGGTTCCAGACGAATTTATAGGCCGCGCCCGCCGCCTCGTTGAACTTATAGGCAGCGATGCCTTCGGTAACGGCCCGCGCGGCGCGCGTCAGCTCGGTGAGAATCCAGCGGTTGACGGCGAGCTTCGCCTGAGCCGGGTCGAAACTCTCGTCACGCGCGACGCCGTTCATCTCGGCAAAGCGGGTGGCGTTCCAGAGCTTGGTGCCGAAATTGCGGTAGCCGGCGATACGCGCGGGGTCGAGCTTCACGTCGCGCCCCTGCGCCGCCATGATGGCGAGCGTGAAGCGCAGCGCATCGGCGCCATATTCGTCGATCAGCTCCAAGGGGTCGAGGACATTGCCCTTCGACTTCGACATCTTGGCGCCGTTCTTGTCGCGAACGAGGGCGTGGAGATAGACGGTGTGGAACGGCTCCCGCTCCATGAAATGGAGGCCCATCATCATCATCCGGGCAACCCAGAAGAAGATAATGTCGAAGCCGGTGACGAGCACGCTGGTCGGGTAATAGGTGGCGAGTTCCGGCGTCTCGTCCGGCCAGCCGAGAGTCGAGAACGGCCAGAGCGCGGAGGAGAACCAGGTGTCGAGCACGTCGGAATCGCGCGTGAGGCTGACATCCTCGCCATAATGCGCGCGCGCCGCCGCCTTGGCCTCGTCCTCGCTGCGCTCGACGAAGCAGGTGCCGTCCGGCCCGTACCATGCGGGAATCTGATGGCCCCACCAGAGCTGGCGCGAAACGCACCAGGGCTGGATGTTCTCCATCCAGTCGAAATAGGTCTTTTCCCAATTGGCGGGGATGATCTTGGTGCGGTCCTCGCGCACCGAGGCAATCGCGGGCTTGGCCAGTTCCGCCGCGTTGACATACCATTGGTCGGTCAGGAACGGCTCGATCGGCACGCCGCCACGGTCGCCATGCGGCACCGCATGGGTGTGATCCTCGATCTTTTCGAGATAGCCGCCCGCCTCCATCATCTCGACGATGCGCTTGCGGGCCGTAAAACGGTCCTGCCCGTCGAGATCATGGATCAGCTGATCGAGATGGCTCGATGCCTGCAGCCCTTCGAGGAAGTCCTTGTTGTCTTTCAGCGTAATCGCCGCCTCGACGGTGAAGACATTGATCTGGCGAAGGCCGTTGCGCTTGCCCACTTCGAAATCGTTGAAGTCATGGGCAGGCGTGATCTTGACCGCACCGGACCCCGCTTCCGGGTCGGCATAATCATCAGCGACGATGGGGATCAGCCGCCCGACCAGCGGCAGCACGACGTTGTTGCCGATAAGGGCGTGATAGCGCGGGTCTTCCGGATTGACCGCAACGCCGGTGTCGCCAAGCATCGTCTCGGGCCGCGTCGTGGCGACGACGATATAAGTGTGGGGATTTTCGGGGTCGAACGGCACGTTTTCAAGAGGATAACGGAAGTGCCAGAGATGGCCCTTCACCTCGCGCGATTCCACCTCGATGTCGGAAATGGCAGTCAGCAGCTTCGGGTCCCAATTCACAAGGCGCTTGTCCTTGTAGATGAGGCCTTGCTTATAGAGCGTGACGAAGACTTCGAGCACCGCCTTGGACAGGCCTTCATCCATGGTGAAGCGCTCGCGCGACCAGTCGCAGGAGGCGCCGAGGCGGCGCAGCTGGTTGGCGATCATGCCGCCGGATTCGGCCTTCCACTGCCAGATGCGCTCGACGAATTTCTCGCGGCCCATCACATGGCGGTTCGGCTCCTGCCGCTCCATCAGCTGGCGCTCGACCACCATCTGCGTGGCGATGCCGGCATGGTCCATGCCCGGCTGCCACAGCACGTCCCTGCCGCGCATCCGCTCGAAGCGGACGAGAATGTCCTGGATCGTGTTGTTGAGCGCATGGCCCATATGCAGCGAGCCGGTGACATTGGGCGGCGGAATGACGATGGAAAACGGATCGGCGCCCGGCTTCGCCCCTGCCCCAGCCTTGAAGGCTCCCGCCTTCTCCCAGCGTTCGGCGATCTTCGGCTCGATGGCCGTGGCGTCGTATGTCTTCTCAAGCATGGAAAATGTCCGTCGAGGCTAATTCAAGCGGGAATGTTCAGTTGAAGGTTCTAAAATCACTTTTGGAGGGATTATGAAAGGGGAAAGACGTGGAAAGCGTGGAATACCCCTCATCCGACCGCGCTTTCGCGCGGCCACCTTCTCCCACAAGGGGAGAAGGGAGGTGCTTGGCGCTGGCCTAGCTGCCACCTACTGGCGCACGCAATTGGCTCAAGAGGTGATGCAGTGCGCCAGCCTTCTCCCCTTTGTGGGGGAAGGTGGCCGCGCGAAAGCGCGGTCGGATGAGGGCTGACTAGCGCCCCCGCACCACGCGCTCGATCTCCTCGCGCACCAGGCGCTCGACGAGCGAGGGGAGATTGTTGTCCAGCCATTCCTGCAGCATGGGGCGCAGCATTTTCTCGGCCATTTCGTCGAGGGAGCGGCGCTGTTCGGCACGCATGGCGGCGGTCAGGTCTTCGAAGGCGGCGGCGACCTGCCGCCCGGTCGTCGGCGAGATGAGCGGGGAAGCCTCGCTTGCCGCATAGGGCGCCGGGGCTTCCTCGAAAGCGGGCGCGGCGGGCTCCGGTGCTGGCTGCGCAGCTTGGGCCGGTTCCGGTGCTTTCGCGACTGAAGGTTGCGGCTCTACGGGCTCCGCCCGCTTCTGCTCCACCGGCTCCACAGGCTTCGGAGGTACGGCGGCGGGCGCGGGCTTCAAGGCCACGGGCGCTTCCGGTATAGAAACGCTCACGGGGCGGTCGTCATTGACGGGATCGAGGATCGGTTCCTCGTCCTCCTCGTCCATAACTGGGTAAGATGGCGGTACGGGCGCCGGGGCGACGGCGGCGCCGCGCGCGTCCAGCGTGCCGCGCAGGCCGATGCGCGCGGCAAGGGCGTTCATCGCCTCGTCGGTTTCCTGTGCACGCCGCTCTTCGCGCTTCGGCTCGGTCTCGACGGGCCTCGGCGCGGACTGAACGGGCCGCAGCACGGGCTCGGGATCGCGGCGGAATTCGGCGATCTCGCCGCGAACCGGAGCCATTTGCGGGCGCTCCGGCTTGGGCGGCACGCTCTGCCGCACCACATCACTGTCCTCGATGATCCGACGAATGGAAGCCAGAATCTCTTCCATGGAGGGCTCACGCGCCGCGCTCGATGTCTGTGCCATATTCCGCCTTGTGATGATTTAAGCCTGCCGCCTGCAGGCGAATCCATAGACTTTAGGGTATCGGAGGAAACCGGGTTTGAGAATCCCCGGGGCGCATCCTCGAAAGCCAACTCACAGAATTATCCAATCGTAAACCATAAGGCGATGCAGCGCGCGTGATCACTTTGAACGGAGCCTGCAACCAAAGAAACACATCCGCATTTAACAGTTTGACATAGTTCCGGCCGCAAACTGCCACGCTTGCGCCACGGAACACGCCGGGAAAGCCATGAAGAAGACAGATTTAGAGCCGAATAACCAACCCATCGAGCAACAAAAAGGGCTCCAACGGGGGTTAAAACCTCGTCACATCACGATGATCGCCATGGGCGGCGTGATCGGCGCCGGCCTCTTCGTCGGCTCCGGCGCGGTCATCGGAAGCGTCGGGCCGGCGGCTTTCATCTCCTATGCGCTGACCGGCCTCATCATCATTATGGTCATGCGCATGCTGGGCGAGATGGCCATCGCCAATTCCGTACAAGGCTCCTTTTCCCAATATGCCCGGCTGGCGCTTGGCGACTGGGCGGGGTTCACCGTGGCGTGGCTCTACTGGTATTTCTGGGTGATCGTCGTCGGCGCGGAAGCCGTGGCAGGCGCGGGCATCCTGCAGAAATGGCTGCCCGACCTGCCGCTCTGGGCGGCCTCGCTGGGGCTTATCGTGCTGATGACCGCGACCAATCTTTATTCCGTGCGCTCCTATGGCGAGTTCGAGTATTGGTTCGCCAGTATCAAGGTCGCGGCCATCATCGCCTTCCTCGCGCTGGGCGCGGCCTATGTTCTTGGGCTCTGGCCCGGAAAATCCATGGATTTTTCAAACCTCCACCCCGCAGAGGGCTTCCTGCCGCATGGGCCGGGCGCGGTGTTCACCGGTATCGCGGTCGTCGTGTTCTCGATGGTCGGCGCGGAAATCGCAACGGTCGCGGCGGCGGAAGCCAAAGACCCCGAACAGGCGGTGCTGAAGGCCACCCGGTCGGTCATCTTAAGAATCCTGGTCTTCTATGTGGGCTGCGTCCTCCTGCTGACGGCGATCCTGCCGTGGAACGGGCTTCCGCCCAACACCTCGCCCTTTGTCGACGCGCTCGACAAGATGGGCATTCCCGGCGCCGGCGACGTCATGAATGTGGTGGTGCTGACCGCCGTCCTCTCCTGCCTCAACTCCGGCCTTTACACCGCCTCGCGCATGCTGTTCGTGCTCGCCAAACGCGGCGAAGCGCCCGCCGCGCTCGCCAACACGACGGAAAAAGGCGTGCCGATGGGCGCGATCCTCGCCTCGACATTGGTCGGCTATCTCTGCGTCATCGCCGCCTGGCTTGCACCGGAAACGGTGTTTCTGTTTCTCCTCAATTCCTCCGGCGCGATCATTCTCTTCGTCTATCTGTTCATCGCCGTCTCGCAGCTGGTGCTGCGCCGCCGCACACCGCCAAAGCGCCTGCGGGTGAAGATGTGGCTCTATCCCTGGCTGACCCTCGCCACCATTGCCGCAATGGGAGCGGTCATCGTGATGATGCTGTGGGAGCAAAGCACCCGTTCGCAGGTCACGCTCAGCCTCATTTCCGCTCTCACGATTGTGGTCATGTGGTTTTTCCGGACGCAGATCAGCAGCGTTTATGGGGTGCTTTTCCAGCGGGAACGATGACGGCGGCGAGATGAGGCGTTTCGGCATAACGCAAAAACGGCGCCCAAGGCGCCGTTTTTAAGAAACAGATAAGCGATTACCGTCCCATCAGATCAGACCACGGCGATTCTCAGGACAAGCCCGAGAATGACGGCCGGAGGAGATGCCCTGCCCTTTGACGGCCAGAGCGGCCCTTTACCGGCCGTCAGGCGTGCGCAGGCCGATCCACTTGTCCTTCACGGCCTCGTAATGCTCTTCCGGCCTTTGCTCGGCGACCTTGAGGCCCATCTGACCCACCGTCAGGCGACCGACAGCCGAAAGGATGGCGTAGCTCGCCTGGACCATGTTGTGTTCCGCTTGCACAAGCGCGATCTGCGCCGCCACCACTTCATTCTGTGCGTTCAACACATCGAGCGTCGTGCGCTGGCCGACATTGCGCTCTTCGATGACGCCCTGCAGCGCCAGCTTGGCTGCGGAGACCGCCTCGCGCTGAGCGGCAACCGACGCGCGGGCGCCCTCATATTGCGACCAGGCCGAGGCAACCGCCTGCCGTACGTCATTACGCGCCCCATCGACTTCGATCCGCGCCTGCCCCAGCTGCTCCTTGGACTTGCGTACCTGCGCGGAGGTGAGTCCCCCCGAATAGATCGGAATCGTCACCTTCACACCGACGGAAGCCGAATTGCCATCCCCGAAACTCTCTTCGCCGGCGAATGTCTCGGACTTGCTGGCCGACGCGTTGAGCCCGAAGGTCGGCAGCAGTGCCCCTTCCTTTGCCTTCACATTATAGCTGGCGGAATCAACAGCATATTTCGTCGCGAGGATCGCCGGGTGAGACGCATCGGCAATCTGGAAAGCCTGATTGACGGAGCGCGGCAGCTTCGGCGCGACGGGCGGTGTCTTCAGCGTGCCGGGGTCGGCACCGATGACCTGCCGATAGGTCGCCTCGGCCGACTTGACGTCGGCGCGCGCCTGGTTGAGGTCCGCTATCGCCGTCGCTCGGGATGCTTCGGCCTGAGCGACGTCGGTCCGGGTGTTTTCGCCCACATCGAGACGAGCCCTGGCAGCGCGCACCTGCTCATTCAGGGCGGCAAGGTTGCGCTCGCGCAAAACGGCGATCTGACGGGCCTGATAGAGGCCCATATAGGCCTGGACCGCCTTGAAGAGCGTGTTCAGTTCCGTGTTGCGGAGGTTTTCGCGCTGGGCGAAGACATTGGTTTCTGCCGCGGCAACGTTGTTCTTGGTCTGAAACCCATCGAACAGCGTCTGGTTCAATTCAATACCGACGCTGCCGACCGTCGAATTGGCGTTTGTCTGTCCGTTGCGGCTGCGCGCGAATTGGCCCGTGCCCTGAATGGTGGGGCGATAGGCCGACTTGGCGATTGCCACATCCTCATCCGTGGCGCGGAGGCCGGCGCGCGTGGAATTGAGCGATGAATTGAACTGATAGGCCTTCGCCAGCGCGCCCGCGAGCGTATCGGCCAAGGCTGAGTTGCTCGTCAGAACCGTGCCCGAAAGTAATACCGCAGCCAACCATCCCTTGCGTACTTTGAACACAGTGAACCTCATATGAATCATTCGAATCCGCCAACCGAACCGAGCGGTTCGGGCAAGCCTTAATAACCAGTAAAATCCCCCTTTGCCAATCCACCCGCCGAACAATTTAAGCGGCGTTGCAGATATGTTACCATATGCGAAAAATCAGAATTGAAACTCGGGCGCGCGGGCAAAACCGGGGAGCGGCTTGACCGCCAAGTTGAAGACGGCGCGTCCCGAGACGATACCATCATCCTTGACGTAAAGCCTTGTAACTCCAGCGTTTCCGTGACCTTCGACCGCAATGAGGCGACCGCGGTCGGCGAGCTGGGCGAAGAGCGCATCGGGAACGAAATCGACAGCGCCTTCGAGGAGGATCACATCGTAAGGTGCACGGGCGGCATCGCCTTCCGGCAGCGGCGCGGTGGCAATCACGACATTGTTAAAACCGAGCTCGGCCATTTTCGCGGTGGCTTGGGCTGCCAGTTCGGCATCGCTTTCCAGCCCGACGACCGGGCCGGCGAGCTTGGAGAGAATAGCGGCGGAGTATCCGGTCCCGGTGCCGATGACGAGAACGCGGTCGCCCGGATTGACGGAGGCGAGCTGCACGAGCTTGGCGAAGGGCGAAGGCTCCATGAGATATCGCGCGGGCTCCCCGGCTGCGGTCGCCGGCTTCAGGAGCACATCCTCATCGATATAAGCGAGATCGCGCCATGCCGCCGGCACGAATGCCTCGCGCGGCACGCTCAGGAAGGCATCGAGAACAGCAACATCCGTCACATCCGTCGTGCGGATCTGGTTGTCGACCATTTTGGTGCGCAGATCTTGGAAATTGGCGGTCATGGTCCGAAGGCTTTCCTTTTCACGCGCGAATAACGCGGGATCAGGGCGCGCTGGATAATATGGACACCCGCGACGAACGATTCTGCTGGAGGCCTCGCCCGGAATCGAACCGGGGTGCAAGGATTTGCAGTCCTCTGCGTAACCACTCCGCCACGAGGCCTTCCGCACAAGCGTTCGTGAGGCTCAATAGGTGATGCGTTCCGGCCCGTCAAGCATGATCCAGCCAAGATGCTGCGGGCACAACAAAAATTTCATTTCTTTCGCCATTTCCGCCCGTAGCGCACTTCGAGCTTGCGGCGCCAGCGCCGGATGCCGGCGGAATCATGCGACAGCACCAGGAGGCCCAGGGGAATCATCCAGAAACCGAGCACGGGAAGAAAGCCCAAGAGGCCGCCGCAGACGAGCAGCCCGCCCAATATCCGCCGCGCAAGCCGGGTCCGGGGAATCGGAATGCGCCATCCAAGCGCGTTCAGGGCGCTTCCGGGGCGGCTGCTGGCGTGTGGCTGATCCATTCATTCCTCTCCGTACCGGTTCCAGTGGGCCCGCGAACCTATATAATTGTCATGTCCCGGCTAAAAAGATGAAAAAAACGAAGAAGGCCCCTTGGCAAACGCGAAATCCTTTTGCTATAGGCCCCTCATCGCTGACGAATGAGCGCCCGTTCCCCGGTAGCTCAGCGGTAGAGCAACCGGCTGTTAACCGGTTGGTCGCTGGTTCGAATCCGGCCCGGGGAGCCACTCTTTTCTTCAAATTGCGCCTGATATGCCCGGTTTCCGGGCTTTTTTTGTTTTTAGGCGCTTGGAATGTTGCGTGCTGGCCGCGCCGAGATTCACGTCGCGGCCAAGCGCCGATTCCCTGGAGCGATTCGCTTTTGACGGAATCGCGGGACACCCCCCTCTGCCCTGCCGGGCATCTCCCCCTCAAGGGGGGAGATTACGCTTCATCGATGCGCGGCACCCATCGCAAACGTTGCAGGACGAAGGCGGAGGGTAGCGTCAGCCAATCTCCCCCCTTGAGGGGGAGATGCCCGGCAGGGCAGAGGGGGGTATTGTCCCGCCGATGCTTCCGTTTAAGAACAAAAACTCTAGTCGAACAAATCCTCAAGCCAGGATTTGCGGCGGCGTCCGTGGCCGCCGTAATGGTGCCCGCCATAGCCTTCCTTGTAATGGCCCTGAGGCTGATAGGGCTGCGATTGCGGGGCAGGCTGCGGGGGGACATGGGTTTGCGGCTGGGCGGCGCGCGGCGCCTCGCCCACGCTGCGCTCGATGATCTTGTCGAGCTCACCGCGATCCAGCCAGACGCCCCGGCATTTGGGGCAATAGTCGATCTCGATTCCCTGGCGCTCGCTCATGACCAGATCGACCCTGCAGGCCGGGCAAAGCATGCCCGCCGGACCGGTGTGTTCAACAGCTGTCATCCATTATCTCCTCGTGTTCGCGTGGGTTCACGTCAAAGCGCGAGGACCGCCATCGGTCCCCTGTCGCATATGGCGATCACGAGAGGAGATTCAAGGAATGGAAGCAAAAAGCAGGCGAACCGCTATTCGCCGGAGTGGGATACCTATACGGGCATCACGCTCTAACTCTTTGTTTTGCCGCATGATCTCACCCGAAAAGTCTACAACTTTTCGGAATCATGCTTCAGTGTCTGTCAGAGTATCGGAAGCGGTTTTCCCTAGTCGTCATTCTCGAGCTTGTCCCGAGAATCTGCGGCGGTACGGTTTTCAGGACGGTCATCGCTATTCTTCGCTCTTATGGCAGATCCTCGGGACAAGCCCGAGGATGACGGCAGAGGCATACTCCGGAACGAAAGCCACTATGCCGGCGTTGTACTCCTCATCGAACAGAGGAGGAAAGCATGCTACGCGCTGGAATTTTATGGATGATGGGTGTTCCGCTCTTCGTGGTCATTCTGCTCTGGTATTTTTTCTTCTGACCATCGGCTTGAGACGGGTCAAGCCGTCTCAAGACCCTCCGGCGGAATCACGCCCTTGGTGAAGAGGAAGCAGCCATAGAAGCGGGTCTCGCCGGTCGTGATGACGCAATAGGCCTTTTTCGCCTCTTCGTAAAAGGCGAAGCGCTCGATGCCGTACATCGGCGCGGACTTTCCCTCCGCCCGGTCGATTTCAGCCTGCACCTCCTGCTGCACGAGCGGAATTTCGTCCGGCGCGCCCATCACCTCCATGCGTCCGGCGGAGGGCTGCAGGGGCGTGTCGAGCGGCAGAACCGACAGGATAGCCCTGACGGCGCGGGCAGCCGATACATTGTCGATGGAAAGAAGCCTGCCGAGGCGTGTCTGCCGGGCGATGGAATCGGAGGGGAAATTCGTGTCGGTAATGACGAGCGTGTCCCCATGTCCCATCGCGCGCAGCGCATGAAGCACATCCGCGTTCAGCGCCGGATCGATATTCTTCAACATTCTAATGCCTCCCTGATATTTCAAAATTACGATCCGCCGGCGGCAGGATCAGGTCTTCACGCCCAGCTCCGCCAGCCGCTCGATGCAGGCTTCCTCGATCTGGTCGAGTTCGCTCAGCGTTTCCTCGATATCCCTGCGCTTCTGGCGCAGATCGACGCGCTTTTCTTCGACACGCTTCATCAGAAGCCGCAACTGCCCGGATTCTCCCGGCGGCTCGCGATACATCTGGATGATCTCGTGGATTTCCGCGATGGAGAAGCCCAGGCGCTTGCCGCGCAGGATCTGCTTCAAAAGGTGACGGTCGGACGGGCGGAAAAGCCGCGTGCGTCCGCGCCGCACCGGATGAATCAGGCCCTCGTCCTCATAAAAGCGCAAGGTCCTGGTCGAAATCCCGAACTCGCGGGTGAGTTCGGTGATCGTATAGTACTCGCGCATCCAACCGCATCCTGCTTCTTCAAAATCAGCTCAACGGTTTGTTCTGTCCATGGTTTACGTAAAAGTCAATTGCAGCGGCATTTAATCGGTTAACAACCCCTGCCCTAGTGGAGAAGACCGAACCACCAGCTGGCGAGCCCGAGAAAGGCGAAGAATCCGGTCACGTCGGTCACCATGGTGACGAAAACCGAGGAGGCGATGGCCGGATCGGCGCCCACACGATGGAGAAGCAGGGGGATGAGAATGCCGCCCAAGGCCGCGGCGAGCATGTTGATGACCATTGCAGCGGCAATAATGCCGCCCAGATGCAGGCTGTGGAACCATCCGCCCGCGACGAGGCCGATGAGGATCGCGAAGATGATGCCGTTCAGGAGCCCGATGACCGCCTCGCGGCGGATGATGCGGCTGGCATTGTAGATGTCGATGTCGCGCGTCGCGATGGCGCGCACGGTGACGGTCATGGTCTGCGTCGCGGCATTGCCGCCCATCGACGCGACGATGGGCATCAACACCGCGAGCGCCACCATTTCCTGAATGGTCGCCTCGAACAGGCCGATCACGGAGGCCGAGAGGAAGGCGGTCAGGAGGTTGACCAGCAGCCAGGGCACGCGCGAGCGGGAAATGTGGAAAACCTTGTCCGACAGCTCTTCGTCGCCGACGCCGCCCAGGCGTAAGATATCCTCCTCCGCCTCGGCCTTGATGACGTCGACCACGTCATCGATGGTGAGGACGCCGACCAGCCGCTCATTCTCATCGACCACGGCGGCGGAGAGAAGGTCGTACTGCTCGAAGATCTGCGCCGCTTCTTCCTGGTCCATCGTCGCAGGGATCGCGTGGCGCGTTTCCTGCATGACGTCCTCGACCTTGGTGGCGCGGCCTGAGCGCAGGATGCGGTCGAGATCGATGGCGCCCAGCAGACGGAAAGTCGGGTCGATGACGAAGACCTGCGAGAAACGGTCCGGCAGGTCATTATCCTCGCGCATATAGTCGATGGTCTGGCCGATGGTCCAGAAGGGCGGCACGGCGACGAATTCTGTCTGCATGCGCCGGCCGGCGCTTTCCTCGGGATATTCGAGCGAGCGGCGGAGCTTTACGCGCTCGATGAAGGGCAGCTTGGCGAGGATGTCTTCCTGGTCTTCCTCGTCGAGATCTTCCAGAATGTAGACCGCGTCGTCGGAATCGAGCTCCTGGACGCCCTCGGCGATCTGCTCATTGGGCAGTGCATCGACGATTTCGAGACGGACAGCCTCGTCCACCTCGGTAAGCGCCTCGAAATTGAACTCTTCGCCCAGAAGCTGGACCAGCGCCTGGCGCTGCTCCGGCTGCAAGGCCTGCAGCACATGGCCGAGCTCGGAGGCATGGAGCGTGCCGACGTCCGAGCGCAGGAAAAGGACATCGCGATCGGCGATGGCTGCGCCGACACGGGCGAGAAAGGACGAGCGCACCGCGCCATCCTCGCCATAGATGTCGGTCTCATGGCTCTGCGCCGCCTCATGCCTGTCTGGGGTCTCGATATCGGCCATCGGATTTCCGAATTAATGAGCGTCCATGTCTTCGGTGTGGCCTAACGCATATTCCCGCAAACCGAAATCGCTTTCACGATAATTTTCGCCGCACGGCTTGCGTTATCAGGCTTGCGAACGCAATGATCCCGGGCATGAGCCGCCAGAAGAAAATCCTCCTTGCCGCGGGGTTCGCCGTCCTCGCCCTTTTCCTTGCCCTTAGCCAATGGACGATGGCGAAGGGGCACAAGGCGCTCTATGCGCTTGCCAAGGAAGGCGGGTTCTGCAAGACAGAGGGCTGCGAGGAAGGCATGGCCTATGCGTCCGACTATCTGGGCACCGAGTTCGGGCATTCGCCGCGCATGGTCCGCTGGTGCATGGGGGTCGATGCGATCGCCGAGGAGAAGCTCGCATTCGGCAATTCGCTGAAGGGCGCCTTGACCCATGTGCTCTATATTCCATGCGGCGATCCCAATGTCGACGTGACCGAAGAGTGAAAACGGCATGAATTTTTATTTGCGCTGCCTCGCCTGGCTTGTGCTGATTGCCATATTGATCGTGACGGTGGGGCCGATCCGCTTACGCCCCGTGACGGGCGAGCCGGTCGATCTGGAACGTTTCTTCGCCTTCTTCATCGTGGGAACGCTGTTCGCCCTCGCCTATCCCAGACATTGGCTTTCGGTCCTGGTGCTGGTCGTCGGATCGGCGGCATTGTTCGAGCTGCTGCAGCGCCTTGCGCCCGAGCGGCATGGCGAGGCCGCCGATTTCGTCATCAAGGCGGCGGGCGGGTTTATCGGCGTCGGCCTCGGCTCGCTGGCCCGACGCCTTATCCGCTCGCCCTGACAACCGGATGGCAAAATATGCAGCCAGACCCCATTAAAGCCTTCATCATCCACCTGCCCCGCGCGACGGACCGCCGCGCGCAGGTGGAGACGCTCATCCACGAACTGCCCGTGCCGGCTGAGATCATCGACGCGGTGGACGGGCGCACGCTGGCGCAAGCGGAGATAGACCGCGTCTATCGCCGCCATCTGCACAAGCCGCATTATCCCTTCCGGCTCAGCGTCAACGAGATCGCCTGCTTCCTGTCGCACCGCAAGGCCTGGCAGGCGATTGTGGATCAAGGGCTTGCCGGGGGCCTCGTGCTGGAGGACGATGTGGCGCTGAACGGCGATTTCCCCGCCGCCTTCGCCGCTGCGCGCGATTTTCTTGCGCCCGACCGTTTAATCCGCCTCCCCTTCCGCCCCGGCAAGGAGAGTGGCGCCGAACTGTTTCGCACGGAAAATGCGCGTATCATCCAGCCGGTGCCGGTGGGCCTCGGCATGGTGGCGCAATTGATCGGCCGTGACGCCGCAAGACGGATGCTTGCGCTCACCGAGCAATTCGACCGCCCGGTGGACACAACGATGCAGATGACCTGGGTAACCGGCATCACGACGCTGTCGGTTCATCCCGGCGGTGTGGAGGAAGTCTCGGCCAATCTCGGCGGCAGCACGATCAAGCAGAAGCGCTCCCTCGCACACCGGCTCTCGCGCGAAATCCTTCGCCCCATCTACCGCATGCGTATAAGATCGCTCTCGCAAAACCGGGAGCGGTCATGAACATCCCTATCCTGCTCTATCACCAGATCGACATTCCCTTGAAGCGGAAAGCGCCCTTTCGCAGCATGACCGTGCATCCGGACCGCTTCCGCAGCCAGATGCGATGGCTGAAGCGGCTGGGCTACAAGGGTTTGTCGCTGCGTGATGCCCTGCCCTATATCGAGGGGCGCGAACGCGGCAAGGTCGCGGTCATCACCTTCGATGACGGCTTCCGCAATGTCTATGAAAACGCCCTGCCCGTGCTGCAGGAACTGGGCTTTACGGCCACGAATTTCTTCGTTTCCAATCAGGTCGGCAGGCGCAACGAATGGGACATTCCCATAGGCATCGCGCCCGCTCCTTGCATGTCGGCGCCGCAATTGCGCGAATGGGCGGCGCTCGGGCATGAAGTCGGCGCGCACACGCTCGACCATGTGCATCTTCCCGACGCTCCCTTCGACGAAGCGAAGCGGCAGATCGCGGGCTCGCGCGAGGCATTGCAGGATATTCTCGGCGGTCCGGTCACCGCTTTCGCCTACCCATATGGCGATGAAAATGCGCGGCTGCGCAAAGCGGTGCGGGAAGCCGGGTTCACCCACGCACTGACGACGGAACGGCGCAAGACGAGGCCGGAAGACGATCCCTTCGGCCTGCCGCGCCTAACCATCCGCCGCAACGACACGGCGGTGCATTTTTTGAAGAAGTGTTTGTTTTAAGCCGCCGCCAGCGCCAGGGCCTCATTGCGGGCGGTTTCTCTGATGGCGTCGAGATGGATGGTGCGCAGGAGGGATTGCAGATCGCTGTTTGCGGCGCTGAAGCGGGTTTCGTCGTCCGCGCGGGCGGCGGAAAGCATGATCTCAGAGATTTCCCGCGGACCGGCGATGAGCTTTCCGTCTGCCACCTTTCGCCAGGCGTGAAGCGCGGCGATGAGCAGGCGGTGGGTTCCTTCCGCCAGCCCTGCACTGCGGAACAGCGCCACAAGCGCTGCATCGCGGCCCCGGCCAAGGATCGCGCCGACGCGGTGGCCCGGCTGGCCGGACAGGGAGACAAGGATCGCGCCGAAAAAATCGATCCTGCCATGGGCGACGGCGCGGATGATGAAGGCGGTGGTGAGACTGCCCCTCGCCCGCAAATGCTCGACCAATGCGGCGTGATCCGCATGGGGAGATTGGTCCGCGATTTCCAGCGAAACTTTTGTGCAGACTTCATGGGCGACTCGCTCCGCCCTGCCTTTGCCCATCGTCGCGGCGACGAGGGGCATCTCCGCCAATGCCTCGCCGATGCGCACCGCCAGGAGATGGCGGGCGTCGGCGGGCAGGTCCATACGCTCCAGCAGGACTTCGCGGAGATCGGCGTGACTTCCCAGCCGCTCTGCCATGCGGCGGAGGGCTGAAGGCGCGATCTCAGCGGCGCTGTTGCGCAGAAGATCCACACAGGCCGCGGGCGCTGCGACTTCGGCTATCGCCGCCGAAAGCGCGAAGGAGACTTCAGGGCGCATGGCGATGAGGCGCTGCGCCGGCTCGTCCCCTGTCGCCACGCGATCGATCAGGTCGATGTCGCGCAATAGCGGCGAGCGTGCGATGATAAAGCCGGAGATTTCCACCTGCTCATTGGCAAGCGCCAGCACGATTGGCAACGGCGCGTCATGGCTCAGGGAAAGCGCTTCGGCCAGCGCAGCGCGTACCTTTGGCGAGGGATCGTCGAGGAGCAGCGTCAAGGCGGCCTCCGCCGCCTGCCGCTCACCTGTTGGCAGCGTGGACTGGAGATAGGTGCGGGCCAACGCGCTAGCCGCCGCACGGCGCTGCGCCACGGACGCCTCGCCCATCCACTTCAGAAAATGCCGGATAATCATTACACCCGCCCGCAACGCAACAACCCCGTGGAGAGGTGTAGCGCGAAAAAGTTTACGGACGGTTCACCATATAAGGGAGTAAGGGAGTAAGGGAGTAAGGGAGTAAGGGAGTAAGGGAGTAAGGGAGTAAGCTTCATCTATCGCGATTTGGCAATAACATACTCCCCTATTCCCTTACTCCCCTATTCCCTTCCGATTAATACCACCCCACCGCGACCTGGGCCTCCTCGGACATGCGGTCCGGGGTCCAGGGCGGATCGAAGGTCATGTTGACCTCGACATGGGACACTCCTTCAACGGCGCCGACCGCGTTTTGCACCCAGCCCGGCATTTCGCCGGCGACCGGGCACCCGGGCGCGGTCAGGGTCATGTCGATCTTGACCGTGCGGTCGTCCTCGATATCGATCTTATAGACGAGGCCGAGCTCGTAGATATCGGCGGGGATTTCAGGATCATAGACCGTCTTCAGGGCGGCGATGATGTCGTCGGTCATCCGCGCCAGCTCATCCTGCGGGATCGCGGAGGCGGAGAACACCGTATCCGCCGCGCCTGCCGCATCCGGGAGGGTTTCGGGCTCTGTCGTCTCAGGCTTGTTGTCCATCATGGTCATCCGAAAAACTTCCTGGCCTTTTCCAGCGCCTCAGCGAGAGCGTCGATTTCGGCTTTGGTATTATACATGGCGAAGGAGGCGCGGCATGTCGAGGTGACGCCGAACCGTTTGAGCAGCGGCTGCGCGCAATGCGTACCAGCGCGTACGGCAACCCCTGCCCGGTCGATCACCATCGACACGTCATGGGCGTGGATACCTTCCAGACTGAAGGAGATGATGGCGCCCTTGTCCGGCGCATTGCCGTAAATGCGCAAGGAGTTGATCTTCCCGAGCTGCTCATGCGCGTAATCGCGCAAGGCTTCCTCATGAGCCAAGATCGCCTGCCGCCCGACCCGCTCCATATATTCCAGCGCCGCGCCAAGGCCGATGGCCTGCACGATCGGCGGGGTGCCCGCTTCGAAGCGGTGCGGCGGGTGGTTGTAGGTGACGTTTTCTTCCGTCACCTCCGCGATCATCTCGCCGCCGCCCTGGAACGGGCGCATCTTCTCCAGCATTTCCGCCCGGCCATAGAGAACGCCAATTCCGCTAGGCCCATAGACCTTGTGGCCGGTGAAGACATACCAGTCGCAGCCGAGTTCCCGCACATTAACAGGCAGATGCACCGCGCCCTGGCTACCATCGACCAGCACCGGAATGCCGCGCGCATGGGCGATCTCGACGATCTGCTTGATCGGCGTCACCGTGCCCAGCACATTCGACATATGGGTGATGGCGACGAGCCTAGTGCGGTCTGTCAGCCGCTTCTCGAATTCCTCGATGTGGAACACGCCTTCATCATCGACAGGGACGAAGACGAGCTTCGCCCCCTGCCGCTCGCGGATGAAATGCCAGGGCACTATGTTGGAGTGATGCTCCATGATGGAAAGGACGATCTCATCGCCCTCACCGATATTGGGCATGCCATAGCCATAGGCGACCGTGTTGATCGCCTCGGTGGCCGATTTGGTGAAGACGATTTCGTCGACGGAACCGGCGTTGAGGAAGCGGCGAACGGTTTCGCGGGCCTTCTCATAGGCGTCGGTCGCGGCATTGGAGAGGAAGTGCAGGCCGCGATGGACATTGGCGTATTCGTTGGAATAAGCGTGCGTGATGGTGTCGATGACCGCCTGCGGCTTCTGTGCCGACGCGCCATTATCGAGATAGACGAGCGGCTTGCCGTGGACTTCCCGCGAGAGAATGGGGAAATCGCGGCGGATGGCGGCGATGTCGTAGGCCGGAGCCGTGTTTGTTTTCTGGTCCATGTTTACCTAACCAATGCCAGCACTGCCGCCCTCCTTCCCCCTTGCGGGGAAGGTGCCCGCGTTAGCGGGCGGATGGGGGTAGTGACGTTTGCGCCACGTTCTTCTGCAAGGGCGCAAACGTCACCACCCCCACCCGGCCCTTCGGGCCACCCTCCCCGCAAGGGGGAGGGTAAGGGCCGTGCAATCACCCATGCGCGGCCAGCCATTCTTCCAATATATGCTCCAGCGCCTCGACCAGCGGCTCGTCGTCGAGTTCTTCGATGATCTCCGCCACGAAAGCCTTCACCAGCAGCCCGCGCGCCGTCTTTTCCGGAATGCCGCGCGCCATCAGATAGAACAGATGGGCCGGATCGATCTGCGCCACGGTTGCGCCATGGCCGCAGGCCACGTCGTCGGCGAAGATTTCCAGTTCCGGCTTGGCGTCGAACTCGGCATCGTCGGAAAGAAGCAGCGAGTTGCAGGCCATGCGGGCGTCGGTCTTCTGCGCGATCTTGGCCACGCGGATCATGCCCTGGAAGGCACCGCGGGCGCGGCCGGTGACGACATTGCGCACGATCTCGGTCGAGGAGGTGTTTTCAACGAGATGGCCGACCGTCATGGTGACGTCGGTATGGCTCTCGCCGCCAAGCAGGTTGATGCCGCGCAGCTGGAAATCCGACCCCTCGCCCTTGACGAGCAGATGCACCTCCTGCCGCACCAGCTTGCCGCCGGCATTGACGATATAGAGCGTGAGCTTGGCATCCTTGCCGAGCCAGGCGTTGAACTGCCCGAGATCGGTGGATTTGTCGCCATGCTGGCGCAGGAGAACCCACGTCACCTCAGCGCCATCGCCGACGGTCAGATGGCTGATAGAGGAGGAGAAAGCCTCGCCCTCGCCGCCGGACTGGCGCTCGATGATGGTCGCCTTGGCGTTTTTGCCGACGCGGACGGGGAACCGCACATGGCCCTGCCCCGACTTCTGCAGGTTCTGTAATTCGATCGGCGCTTCGAGTTCCGCGCCCTCGGCGATATCGACATGCCAGCCATCGGTGACATAGGCGGCGTTGATCTCGCCGATTGCATCATCGGAGCCGCGTGTTTCGAGGGCCGGGGCGAAGGTACCGTCGGCCAGCTTCTCGGAGAGTTTTTCAAACGTGACGCCTTCGGCCCCGCCAGCCGTTAGCGCCGCGCCATTGGAGATGGCGGCGACCGTCGAGCCCGCAATCAGCGGCGCGATGGCTTGCGAGCCGGCAGCGGGATCGAAGGGGGCGACGGAGCGCAAGAGCGTGCGCAGATCGGTATAATGCCAGCTTTCGACGCGGCGCGACGGCAGGCCCTTGATCTTCAGCGCTTCGAGCGCCGTGTCGCGCGCGACGGCGACATCGGCATTGCCGGGCAATTCACCGACGCGTTCGCTGAACGCATCGATCAAGGCCGTCTCGGCCGGCGTTCTGTTCTGTGATGCGTGAACGTTCATGGCGCTCACCCTCAAGCCGCTTCGCCGATGACATCGGCATAGCCGTTTTCTTCAAGCTGCCGCGCCAGCGTCTTGTCGCCCGACTTGATGACCCGGCCCTTGTAGAGCACATGCACGCTGTCAGGCACGATATAGTCGAGCAGGCGCTGGTAGTGGGTGATGACGACGATGGAGCGGTCGGGCGAGCGCAGCGCGTTGACGCCTTCGGACACGATCTTGAGCGCATCAATGTCTAGGCCGGAATCGGTCTCGTCAAGCACGCAGAGTGTCGGCTCCAGGAGCTTCATCTGCAGGATTTCGGCGCGCTTCTTCTCGCCGCCGGAGAAGCCGACATTGAGCGGGCGCTTCAGCATGTTCACATCCATGGAAAGCAGGCCGGCGGCGTCCCTCACCCGCTTCATGAATTCCGGGATTTTCAGCTCTTCCTCACCGCGCGCCTTGCGCTGCGCGTTCATGGCGACCTTCAGGAATTCCATGGTGGCGACGCCCGGTATCTCCATCGGATACTGGAAGGCGAGGAAGATGCCCTTCGCGGCGCGTTCCGCCGGGTCGAGCTCTAGGATCGACTCGCCATTGTAGAGAATGTCGCCTTCGGTCACTTCATAGTCCTCGCGACCGGCGAGGATATAGGAGAGCGTCGACTTGCCCGAGCCGTTCGGCCCCATGATCGCGGCCACTTCGCCATCCTTCACCGTCAGGTTCAGGCCGCGGATGATCTCGGTGCCGTCTTCGGCGATGCGGGCGTGCAGGTTTTTGATTTCAAGCATTTCTTTTTCTTTCCAAATCCGAATTTAGTTCAGCCATTTGCTGGCGCATCACAATCATGTCCGCACGGATGGCGGCTATGTCGGCGCGGATAGCGCGGAGATGTTGGAGGATCCGCTCTGCGACCTCCGCATTCATCACCCCACGCTCCCCTCAAGGCTGATGTTGATCAGCTTCTGGGCCTCGACGGCGAATTCCATCGGCAGTTCCTGGATGACTTCCTTGACGAAGCCGTTGACGATGAGCGCGATGGCTTCCTCCTCGGGAATGCCGCGCTGCATGACATAAAACTTCGCATCCTCGGAAATCTTTGACGTCGTCGCCTCGTGCTCGATCTGGGCGCTGGCGTTCTTGGCCTCGATATAGGGCACGGTATGCGCGCCGCAGTCATTGCCGATCAGCAGCGAGTCGCAGTTCGTGAAGTTTCGGGCATTCGCCGCCTTGCGGTGGACCGAAACCTGACCGCGATAGGTGTTGTTCGAATTGCCCGCCGAGATGCCCTTGGAGATGATGCGGCTCGACGTGTTCTTGCCGAGATGGATCATCTTGGTGCCCGAGTCGATCTGCTGATGGCCGTTCGAGACGGCGATCGAATAGAACTCGCCGCGCGAATTGTCGCCGCGCAGAATGCAGGAGGGGTATTTCCAGGTGATGGCGGAGCCGGTCTCGACCTGCGTCCAGGAGATCTTCGAGTTCTTGCCCCGGCAATCGCCGCGCTTGGTGACGAAGTTGTAGATGCCGCCTTTGCCGTCCTTGTCGCCGGGATACCAGTTCTGAACGGTGGAGTATTTGATCTCCGCATCGTCGAGCGCGATGAGTTCCACCACCGCCGCGTGAAGCTGGTTTTCGTCGCGCTGCGGCGCGGTGCAGCCTTCGAGATAGGAGACATAGGCCCCCTCGTCGGCGATGATCAGCGTGCGCTCGAACTGGCCGGTGTTCTTCTCGTTGATGCGGAAATAGGTGGAGAGCTCCATCGGGCAGCGCACGCCTTTCGGCACATAGACGAAGGAACCGTCCGTGAAGACAGCCGAATTGAGCGTTGCGTAGAAATTATCCGAGGTCGGCACCACCGAACCCAGATATTTCTTCACGAGGTCCGGGTGCTCGCGGATGGCTTCCGAGATCGAGCAGAAGATGACGCCCGCCTTGGCAAGCTCCGCCTTGAAGGTGGTGACGACGGAGACGCTATCGAACACCGCATCGACGGCGACGCGGCCCGAATTATAGACATTATCAGAAGGCTCCTCGTCCGAGGGGCTGGGCTCGCCCATCTTGCGGACGCCCGCAAGAATCTCCTGCTCCTTCAGCGGGATGCCGAGCTTCTCATAGGTGCGAAGCAGTTCCGGATCGACTTCATCGAGCGATTTGGGGCCGGTCTGGTTCTTCGGCGCGGCGTAATAATGAAGGTCCTGGAAGTCGATCTTCGGGTAATCGACGCGCGCCCAGGTCGGCTCCTCCATGGTCTGCCAGCGGCGATAGGCTTCCAGCCGCCATTCCAGCATCCATTCCGGCTCGTTCTTCTTGGCGGAGATGAAGCGGATGATGTCTTCGTTCAGGCCCTTCGGGGCCTTGTCGGTTTCGATATGCGTCTCGAAACCATACTTATACTGGTCCACATCGATATTGCGGACCTGCTCAATCGTCTCCTGCACGGCAGGCATTGGCGTTCTCCATCCAGGTCGGGGTCAAGGCCCGACAGTTCGAAACGTCAAGGCAGTCATTACTGCCTCTATGTAATGCGTTTTCACGCGTTTAAAACCGGCCTAGCCGGAATTTCAAGCAACCTCCCGCTGCTTTTTCCGCTCCACGATAGCGGCAAGGAGGTCGAGGAAGCGATCGGCCACGCTCGCATCCGCTTCTGGACCGGTCGAAACCCGGAGCGCGCCGATGTTTTCGTCATATCCCATGGCGGTCAGCACATGGCTCGGCCCCACCTTGCCCGAGGAGCAGGCGGAACCGGCGGAAAGCGCGATGCCAGCCAGGTCGAAGGCGATCTGCGCCGTTTCCGCCTTCATGCCCGGAAGCGAAAAGAAGGTGGTGTTGGGCAGCCGCGGCACATCCGCGCCATGGATGATCGCGTCAGGGGCGATCCGGCGAATGCCTGCCTCGATCATATCCCTTATATCGGCGGGCCAGCCAGCAGCGTCGAGGCGCGCCCGCGCAACCTTTGCCGCCGCGCCGAAACCGGCGATGAGGGCAAGCGATTCGGTACCCGCACGGTGCCCCTTCTCCTGCCCGCCGCCGCGGACGAGCGCGCGCGGCATGATCAAATCGGACAGCGCAACAATGGCGCCGGCGCCCTTCGGACCGCCGATCTTGTGCGAGGATAGAATCAGATAATCGCCGCAAGCCTTTGTCATATCGAGCGGAATTCGCCCGGCCGCCTGCACCGCGTCCACCACCAGAAGGCCGCCCGCCTCCTTGACGATGGCGGCAATTTCGGCGGTCGGCTGGATCACGCCGGTCTCGTTGTTCGCCGCTTGCACGGCGACGAGCGGCAGACCTTCGGACTTGTCATGCGCGGCCAGCAGTTTCTTCAGCGCGGCGAGGTCGATGAGCCCATCGGCATGGACAGGAACGATGCTCACCTGCTCCGGCGCGAACTGCCCGCCGGCGAGAACACAAGGATGTTCCGTCGCGCCGGTATAAAGGCGTGAAAGGCGTAAGGCGGCCCGGCCCATCATGTAATGCGGGGTCAGCAGCGTCGATGCCGCCTCGGTCGCGCCCGAGGTAAAGACTACATGGTCGGGCCTGGCATTGACGAGCGCGGCGACATCGCGGCGGGCGGCTTCCACCAGCGCCCGGGCGGCCCTGCCCTCCCGGTGAACGGACGAGGGATTGCCGGCGACATCGAGCGCAGCCACAACCGCATCGTGCGCTTCCGCGATAAGCGGCGCGCTGGCGTTGTAGTCAAGATAGATGCGGCTGGCGCTCATATCTCGCGCTCTTTCTTCCCTGTTTGCGTCTATACGCTGCTAATAGCGCAATTTTCTTGAAATTTGGCCCCGGAACAGCCTATTAAACCGCTCCTGCTGGATGATGTCCAGTTTTGAAGAGTTCTAAAGTCTACTTTTATGAGCGATGCGCCAATCCGTCAAGGCAGCAGCGCCGAAATAGGAGACTTGTTCAGCCAGCCCCCGGCAACGAGTGGAGTACACATGCCTGAAGTCATTTTCAACGGACCAGCCGGACGCATCGAGGGCCGCTATCAGCCGTCCAAGGAAAAGAACGCGCCAATCGCGCTCATTCTTCACCCGCATCCTCAGTTCGGCGGCACGATGAATAACAAGATCGTGTACGACCTGTTCTACATGTTCCAGCAACGCGGCTTCACCACGCTGCGCTTCAATTTCCGCGGCATCGGCCGCAGCCAGGGCGAATTCGACCATGGCTCCGGCGAATTGTCGGATGCGGCAGGCGCACTCGACTGGGTGCAGTCGCTTCACCCGGATTCCAAGACCTGCTGGGTCGCGGGCTATTCCTTCGGCGCATGGATCGGCATGCAGCTCCTGATGCGCCGTCCGGAGATCGAAGGCTTCATCTCCGTCGCGCCGCAGCCCAACACCTATGATTTCTCCTTCCTCGCGCCCTGCCCTTCTTCCGGTCTCATCATCCATGGCGACCAGGACAAGGTGGCGCCGCCGAAGGATGTGCAGGGACTGGTGGACAAGCTCAAGACCCAGAAGGGCATCACCATCACGCAGAAGACCATTCCCGGCGCCAACCATTTCTTCAGCGGCAAGGTGGATGAGCTGATCACCGACTGCGCCGATTATCTCGACCGGCGCATGAGCGGCGAACTGGTGGAATCGAAGCCGAAACGGCTGAGGTAGGTTCTCAGCCGTCATCCTCGGGCTCGTCCTAGGGATATGCGACGAGAAAAAGAATAGCGATTACCGTACTGACGGATTATACGCTGTAGATCCTCGGGACGAGCCCGAGGATGACGGCGAGAACTGCCAGTACTCTTAAAACAACAGGAAAAAGGGACGATGTCCGGCTTCAAATCCGATTTTCTTCGCACGCTTTCCGAGCGCGGTTTCATTCATCAGATTTCTGATGAGGCCGGCCTCGACACGCTGTTTCAGAAGGAAATCGTGACGGGGTATATAGGCTTCGATCCCACGGCGCCGAGCCTTCATGCGGGCGGGCTCATTCAGATCATGATGCTGCACTGGATGCAGCAGACCGGGCACCGGCCCATCGCGCTGATGGGCGGCGGCACCGGCATGGTCGGCGACCCGTCCTTCAAGGACGAAGCGCGCAAGCTGATGACGGTGGACACCATCGCCGCCAATATCCAGGGCATCAAAAAGGTCTTCAGCCAATACCTGACCTTCGGTGAGGGCAAGACCGATGCCGTCATGGTCGACAATGCCGACTGGCTGCGCGACCTGAATTATCTCGAATTTCTGCGCGATGTCGGCCGCCATTTCTCGGTCAACCGGATGCTGTCCTTCGATTCGGTCAAGCTCCGACTCGACCGCGAGCAATCGCTGTCGTTCCTTGAATTCAACTACATGATCCTGCAGGCCTATGATTTCGTGGAGCTCAACAAGCGCTATGGCGCGAAATTGCAGATGGGCGGCTCGGATCAGTGGGGCAATATCATCAATGGCGTCGATCTCGGCCACCGCATGCTGGATACCCAGTTCTATGCGCTGACCTCGCCGCTGCTGACTACGGCCTCGGGCGCCAAGATGGGCAAGTCTTTGTCAGGCGCGGTGTGGCTCAATGCCGATATGCTCTCCCCTTACGATTTCTGGCAGTATTGGCGCAACACCGAGGATGCGGATGTCGAGCGCTTCCTGAAGCTCTACACCACCCTGCCCCTCGACGAGATCGCGCGGCTTGCCGCGCTGGGCGGCTCTGAAATCAACGAGACGAAGAAGATCCTCGCCACGGAAGTGACCGCGATGCTGCACGGCCGCGAGGCCGCGGAGGAAGCGGCGGAAACGGCGCGCAAGACCTTCGAGGAAGGCGCGCTTTCCGAAAACCTGCCCTCCGTGGAGATCGCCCGCGACACGCTCCACGCAGGCGTCGGCGTGCAGGCGCTGCTCGTCACCGCCGGTCTCGCCGGCTCCAATGGCGAAGCCCGGCGTCATATTCAGGGCGGCGCGGTGCGCATCAATGACGAGCCGGTAAAGGACGAGCGCGCGACGGTGGGAAGCGATCAGCTCACCGCCGATGGTGTGATCAAGCTGTCGCTGGGGCGAAAGAAGCATATTCTGGTGCGGGTGGTTTAAAGTGTGGCGCCTCCTTCCCCCTTGCGGGGAAGGTGCCCGCGTTAGCGGGCGGATGGGGGTGGTGACGTTTGCGCCAAGGTTTTCAGCAGAAGTGCAGGCGTCACCACCCCCACCCGGCCCTCCGGGCCACCCTCCCCGCAAGGGGGAGGGACACTAGAGCATCACTGAAACTCAAATATCGACCTGAAAATCCCCGGTGCCATCACTGAAATCGGGTTGACGATGATCTGCGGTTGCTTGGCATTGCCGGCGAGCTTGTAGGTGATGCCGATAAGGCCGCGGTCGCGGCCATTGCCGAGGAGCGCGCCTAAAATCGGCAACTCACCGAACAGCCGGTTGAGGCCATAGGCGGGCATGAAGGTGCCGGTGATCGACATATTGCCATGGCGGTCGTAGAGAATGCCTTGAAACGTCGTCCCGATCAGCGGCCCGCGCACGATACCGCGCTGCAGGGTGACGTAGCCCGCCCCTTTTTCGATCTGCGAATATCCACGGTCGAAATAGACGCGGCTGACATCGATGTCCCGCTTCACCGCCTCGCTGAGGCTGGCGCCGCCGCTCTGCGGCGGGGTTGAGACGATCTTCGAAAGGCGCGGCTCGTCGACAATGGTGAAATTTCTGGCGTCCACCTGCCCCTTTAAAGGACCGCCGCCCTGGGCCGTCAGGCTGATATTGATCGTGCCGCCCTGCATCTTGTCGTAGTAGTCGAAGAAACGCAGCACCGCGCCCGCGTCCGACGATTGCAGCGAGACGGATTTTGCGCCGTTCTGCACATTGTTGGTGGCGGTGAACGCCTTGCCGGAGGCCGTCTTGGCGTTAATCGACAGGCCGGAAACCTCGGGACCGACGCCTTCATAGGACACTGCCACATTGTGCAGCGTCTCGGAATTGAAGCCGGTAACCTGATCCAGCTGGGCGTTCACGACGAGGCGCGTCTTGCTGCCGCTTCCGCCATCCTCCTGCCCGTCGCTTCCGCCCGACGTGATCTGCTGCAACAGTGCCCGCGCATCGAAGGATTTTCCCGTCACATCCGCGCGGTAACCGCCGTCGATCCGGCTGATCTTTACCGCCATGTCGTCAGTGCGGTTGAGGCGAATTTGCTTGAAGGTCGCGGCGCGCAAGGCGCCATTGGCGAGCGAGAGATCGCCTTCCAGACGGAAAGCATCGCCTGAGAGAACGAGGTTCTTGATCTGCACATCCTTGTCATCGAGGCCGGCGCCGACCAGCGTCATCGTCGCCTTGGCGGGCACGCCTGCGCCCTTTTTCCAGCCGATCCAGGGAATGTTGATCGCCGTCTTCGTCAGGTCGATGCTGACAGGACGCTCATCGCCCGTCGCCGCCGAAAGGTCGACTTCCATCGGGCCCTTCAGGATGCCGCTTAGACCGGGCAATTCCTTCGCCCTGATCTTGTCGTCCATCACGAGTTTCACCATCTGCTGGCGCTTGACGGTCGAATCCTCGATGGGCTCGACCATATCCACGCTTGCCGGGATGCCGTTGAGCTTGGCATTCGCATTGATCTGCGCGGCGGTTTGCGTGATCTTCAGCGTGCCTTTCGCATCGGTTACCTCCTGACCGCCGACCGGCTTCAGAATATCCAGGTTCGAGAAATCGATGTCGGCATTCCATTTGAGGCTGCCGTCCGGCGCATCGCGGGTCACCGGAAAGGTGACGAAAATGCGCGAGGACACGTCGCCGGTGACGTCTTCCGGCTTGAAAGGCGCGTGTTTCAGCGCGTCGATGGGCTTGTAACCGGTGATTTCGGCGACAGCCGCCGCATCGCCGCTTACCGTGAGGTCGAGATCGGCCAGAACGGGCCGCTGCGGGCCCCAGGGAATCACCAGCGTCCCCTTGGAAACATCCACCTGCCGGTTGCTGGGCGTATAGGCGGTGCCTTTCTCCAGCGTGATTGTGGTGTGCGAGCCGCGGACAGTGACCGCGCCGGAGGCATCGCGCACCGGCGGCAGGTCGCCCACCACATCGAAGCGCGTGTCGGAGACGGAGAAATCAGCCTTGATCTCCTCAGAGGTCAAAGGCGCGGGCTTTCCGGGGCCATTGAAGCGCCCGGCGGGAAAGGCGATGTCGATCTGGCTGTTCATCAGCGTGCCGCCATAGAGATTGTCGAGCACCCAGCGGCGCGCGCCATCCGCCACGTCGATGGGCCAGAGCTGCTTGGCCGCCGCGACAGGCATTTCCGGAATGCGCAACAGGAAGATCATCTCCGGCGTGCCCTCGCCAAAGGTCATGCGGCCCTGGCCATAGAGTTCGCCGCCGCTTCCCGGCTTGATGCTCAGCTGATCGAAATCAAGCTGGCTGCGGTCATTGAGATAGCGGCCCGCAATGCGCAGGGCGAAGGGCAGCGGCTGCTCGGGCGAATCGCGCGGGGCGGAAACAGCGGAACTGGTGGCGATCTTGAAGCGATAGGCGGCCTCTTGCGCTGCGCCAGCCTCACCCGCCGGCTCGGGGCCGATAATTCCGCTGAATTGCATGTCCAGCCCGCCCAGCGCCAGGCTTGAGGGCGTCAATTCGACCGTTCCACTGCCGCCCATCTGGCGGAAATTCAAGGCAGCGGCGACGGGAATGCCGCTCTCGCGGCCCAGATCCATGCTGCCGCCGGTGATGTTCAACTGGCCGTCGAGTTCCATCGGCTTTCCGCTGACGGCGGCGTTGCCGCGCAGCTCAAGGTCCGCCTCGCCCCGGAAACGGAAATGAGCCGGGTTGGGCGCTCCACCGGCAACTGCTTCCGAAACCTCTGGAGGAGAATCGATATTCACCGCTATGCCGTTGATATTCATGTGAAACCTGGTGACCGCACCCTGCCCGTCATGCGCCACGCCGCCCGTCAGCGTAATCGTCTTGCCGTTCCAGATGAAGGTGCCGTCCAGCGCGATCGCGCCGTCTTTTTCCGTGAGGCTGGCCTTTTCAACTTCCAGCGTTTTCTCCTCGCCCAACAGGCGGAAATGGACGGCGGTGTTCAGGATGAGGATCGACCGTGTCGAGCGCTGGTCGAGGAGTTTCACGCGCTGCGCGATTTCCTCGAAGAGCGCACGCGAAACGGCGTCAAAATCAATGAGCCCGTGGGAATCGCGCGGCAAGGCGGCGAGGATGCCGCCTCCCTGCCCGCTGTCCGGTACTCTTATATCGGCGCCCTCCACCTCGACCTGCGCGATGCGCAGCTCACCCGTCAGCAGCGCAAGCGGCGCGAGCCCGAGGCGCACCGAGCGGATGCCCTCGACCGAAACGCCGTCGGCGGGGTTGGAGACGGCCACGTCATTGGCTTCGAGAGCGAGATGATACTTCCGGTCGATGGAAATGCTGGCGCTGGCGAGCGACGTCGCCGCATCCTTGCCCGCGACGGATTGCAGCGCCGCGCGGGCCTCGCGCGTGAGCGTATCGTTGCTCACCCCAGATCGCAGCAGAAAGAAGCCCGCCACTGCGACGACACCGAGAAGAATCAGCACCGAAAGCACAGCGCGGAAAGCGAGCCAGACGAGCGAACGGCGCCTGCGGGCGCCGGGCACCGGCGGCGCCCCCTGCTCGCAGGCCGAGGGATAAAGATGCAGATCCTTTATCTCACGCCTTCGAAAGCGGATTTTTTCTGGCTTCGCAGTCAAATTCCCACGCTGATGGTTAGAGTCACCCTCGCCCAGGAATGCCCATGGACGATTCCCGCAAGGATCATATATTGCTCTTCTCTGGAAGATAGGCCGCCGGCGCTAAAGCGCCGAATCCATCTGTCCCAGCACATCCACACAAAGAAAGGCATTGATATGGCTGCCCCTGACATTGGCGACATCGCGCCCGATTTTTCCCTCCCTCGCGATGGCGGCGAGACCGTCACCCTTTCCGGGCTCCGGGGCGAGCCGGTCGTCCTTTATTTTTATCCCAAGGACGATACCAGCGGCTGCACACAGGAGGCCATAGAATTTTCCCGCCTCAAAGGCGATTTCGACAGGATTGGCGTGCGCGTCATCGGCATGTCGCCGGATAGCGTGAAGAAGCACGACAAGTTCAAGACCAAGCACGAGCTGGCGGTCGAGCTCGTCTCCGACGAGGATAAGAGCGTGCTGCAGGCCTATGGCGTCTGGGTGGAAAAGAGCATGTATGGGCGCAAATATATGGGTGTCGAGCGCACCACTTTCCTGATCGGCCCGGATGGTATGATCACCCATGTGTGGCGCAAGGTGAAGGTGCCCGGCCACGCGGCAGAGGTGCTGAAGGCGGCGGAAGCCCTCGCTTCGGGCGTGAACTAAGCCTTCATTAACCATAATGAAGTGTAATGGGCTCGTACCTTCTCATTGAAAAAAAGCAGGGCCGAGCCCGTGACCGATCAGCGCCTCCCCATTTTCGGAAAGCGAAAAGAGCCGCACACGATCATCATCGCGCGCGGACAGAGCATCAGCCATTTCTCCATCCGCCCGTGGATGTGGCTTACGGGCGGCTCTGTCTGTGCGCTCATCGCCATTGGCTATCTGCTGGCGACCTTTTACCTCGTCATGCGGGACGATCTCATCGGCGCCAGCATTGCCCGCCAGGCACGGATGCAGCAGCTCTATGAGGACCGGATATCGGCGCTTCGCGTGCAGGTGGACAGGGTCACCAGCCGGCAATTGCTCGACCAGAGAATGATGGAGGAGAAGGTCGCCGAACTCATCGAGCGACAGAAGACCTTGAGCAGCCGCGACGGCAGGCTCGCTCCGCTTCTCAAACGGGCAAGCGATGTCGCCTTGCCGGAAAAGCCCGAAATGCCGCCGGAACAGCATACGCAGCTTTTGCCCGAGAATAACGATCCGGCCGATGCGGTCTTTCTCGGCATCGACCCCATCATCACCGGCCCGGTTCCCAGGGAAGGAGGACCTCGAAGGAGCGACATGCTGCGCCCTTCGGAGGGCCTCGCGGGGGAGTCGACGACCGAGAAGGCCGAGGGCATCCTGCGGACCATCAACCGCTCGCTCCAGCAGATCGAAACGGAACAGATCCACAAGGTGCGCAACCTGACCGAGAGCGCCTTCGAGACCGCCGATAATATCACCGGGACGCTCAACGCCGCCGGGCTGAAGATCGACGATCAGGATGAGAAAAACGGCATGGGCGGCCCGCTCATCGCCCTCGAATCCCCGGCGGAAAGCGTCGAAAACTTCGACCTTCAGCTACAGGACCTCGACACCGCGCTCGATCGGCTCGACCGGCTGAAGAAGACCGTACGCACCCTCCCTCTCGCCAATCCCGCGCCCGGCATGCCGGTGACGAGCCTCTTCGGCGTCCGGCGCGATCCCCTCATCGGAACGCCAGCCTTCCACGCCGGCATCGACTTTCGCGCGCAGAGCGGGCAGCAGGTGAAGGCCACCGCCGCCGGCATCGTCACCAAGGCGCGGCGTAACGGCGGGTACGGCAATATGGTGGAGATCGATCACGGCAACGGATTTTCCAGCCGCTATGCGCATTTGAGCCGCGTTCTGGTGCGTGAAAACCAGCGGGTGGCGTTCGGCGAAGCCATCGGCGAGGCCGGCAATACCGGACGCTCGACCGGCACCCATCTCCATTACGAAATCCGCCGCAACGGCACGGCCATCAATCCGGCGAATTTTCTGAAGACCGGACGGCAGATCGAGCAGCTGCTGTAGGCGGAACGCTTGACCCGGCGATGGTATTTTCTTACATTCACTCTATCGATATCGATTGAGTACGGCCATGAGCAAGACGGCGACCCTTTCCTCAAAATTCCAGATATCCATTCCCAAGGCGATCCGTGACGCTCAGCATTGGGAGGCGGGTCAGATCTTTGCGTTTATTCCCAAGGGAGCGGGCGTTCTCCTAATGCCGGTCCCAACGGATGAGGAGCTTGCAGGTCTCGCGAAAGGCGCTTCGCCGACCGACTATCGCGACCGCTCGGATCGCTACTGATGCGGCTCGTCGACACGTCGGCGTGGATCGAGTGGCTAATTGACTCTCCTACTGGAAAGATAATTGCCCAGCATCTTCCAGAACGAGCGGAATGGCTCGTTCCAACGATTGTCCAATTGGAACTAACAAAATGGGCCGTACGAGCGCTTGGCGACGATAAAGCGGACGCAATCATCGCCTCCACGCAAGTGCGCCTTATTGCGCCGCTCGACACTGAAATAGCATTAGCAGCAGCCGAGGCTTGCCGAACACACGGATTGGCAACGGCTGATGCCATTATATTTGCTACGGCCCGTGTCTACGGGGCCGATCTCATTACGTGCGATGCTCACTTCAAAGGATTGCCGGGCGTGCAACTGATCGAAAAGATCAAACCCCTCAACTGAAAAGCCCGGCTTTCGCCGGGCTTTGATTTTTACGCAATATCCTCGACCGGCTCGCTGCCGCCGTGGATGCGATGCGCCAGGGCGGCTTCCATGAAGGGGTCGAGCGCACCGTCGAGCACGTCCTGCGGACTGGTGCTTTCCACGCCGGTGCGCAGATCCTTCACCAGCTGGTAGGGCTGCAATACGTAGGAGCGGATCTGGTGGCCCCAGCCGATATCGGTCTTCGAGGCCGCCTCGGCATTCGCCGCTTCCTCGCGCTTCTTCAGTTCCGCCTCGTAGAGACGGGCGCGCAACATTTCCCACGCCTTGGCGCGGTTCTTGTGCTGCGAGCGCTCCTGCTGGCAGGCGACGACGATGCCGGTCGGTATGTGCGTGATGCGCACCGCGGAGTCGGTCGTGTTGACGTGCTGGCCACCCGCGCCCGACGAGCGATAGGTGTCAATGCGGCAGTCGCTTTCGTTGATGTCGATATTAATCGAGTCATCAACAACAGGATAGACCCAGACGCTGGCAAAGGAGGTGTGCCGCCGCGCGTTCGAATCGTATGGCGAGATGCGCACCAGCCGGTGCACGCCCGACTCGGTCTTGAGCATACCATAGCCATTGTGGCCCTTGACGAGGATCGTGGCGGACTTGATTCCGGCCTCTTCACCGTCATGCACTTCGAGCACTTCCACTTTCCTGCCGCTGCGCTCGGCCCAGCGCGTATACATGCGCAGGAGCATCGAGGCCCAGTCCTGACTCTCCGTGCCTCCGGCACCGGAGTGAACTTCGAGATAGGTGTCGTTGCCGTCAGCCTCGCCGGAAAGCAGCGTCTCGATCTGGCGCGTGTCGATGTCGCGCTTCAGCTGGCGGATGGTTTCTTCCGCCTCCGCGACGATCGCCTTGTCGCCCTCTTCCTCGCCCATGGCGATGAGTTCGATACTATCCTCAAGCGACTGGCTCAGGCGGCGGATTTCGTTTATTGCGTCCTCGAGCTGCTGACGCTCGCGCATCAGCTTCTGAGCTTCCTGCGCATCGTTCCACAGCGTCGGATCTTCGGCTTTGTGATTGAGATATTCCAGCCTTTTCAGTGACTGATCCCAGTCAAAGATGCCTCCTCAGCAGGCCTACGCCCTGCTGGATTTCGTCGACCAAAGATTCGATTTCGGCTCGCATTAGCGTTTCCGTTCCTTGTTGTTTATTAGCGGATTGAAATCGCGGCGGAACATAGTGACAGCGCCGCCGCGTGTAAAGGCCGCAATCAGGCTGGGTGCCGGGTTTCACCCTGGCGGACGATGGCGCCCACCGCATTGACAAGCAGACGCGCGGCGGTCAATGCCGACAGACCGTCAACGTCCGCAGGCGGGTATAGTTCGACAAGGTCGAATCCCGCGATGACGGAACGCTTGCCGACGCCCGAGATCAGATCGATCACCTGCGTGTAAGTGAGACCACCGGGCGTACGCGCCGCCACGCCCGGCATGATGCCCGGATCGAGGCCGTCGCTGTCGAGCGTGACGACAACGCGCGCACCTTCCGGAATGTGCCGGAGAGCGGCTTCGGTGCCGTAAGCGTGAACCTCCCGGGCGGTGACAAAGCGGCTACCGTAATGCTGTGCGGCCTCGATTTCGCCAAGCCGTGCGCTCCCGACGCTGCGCAAGCCCACTTGCACCATGCCTGCGACATGCGGCATCTCGCTTGCCCGTCGCATCGGGCTCGAATAGCCATGGCGTTCACCATATATCTCGTCGCGCCAGTCGATATGGGCGTCGATTTGCAAAATCCAGATCGGCCCGTGATCCGCAAAACCACCGAGAAACGGGATAACCACGGAATCGTCGCCGCCCAGCAGAATGGGCACCGCCGGCAATGCGAGAATCTCCCGCGTCTTCGCCTCGATGCGGGCGCGGTTGCCGGTATTGTCATGCATGACGGTGGGAAGATCGCCGACGTCGACGCAGGCGACCGGCTTGCCGTCGAACAGTGGTCCGCCCAGATCGAAGTCCCAGTGCTCGATGAGCGGAGCGTCGTCCTGGCTTGCCGCGCGGATGGCGTCCGGGGCCAAGGCATGGCCGCCGCTGTCCTTTCCCGGATATGTGCTGCCGTGACCGGCGCCGAATATGACCGCGCGCGGTAGACCGCCATTTGCGAGGCGGCCGGGAAAGCCAAGAAAGGAAGAACTCATACCGTCAACTCAGTAAAGCCCGCCCGAGCCTGACGTAATCGCGCGGTTGGCCTGCGGCGATTGCGGCACAACGGGCGTGCCTTCCTGGAAACTGTCCATGCCGATGACGGAATAGACATTGGCAGGGCCGGTGCCCGGCTTGAACGCTTCCATGATGATGTCAGGGCCGGTGGCGCCGGGCTCGACTTCCATGCCGTTGCGGCGGTTAATGGCGATGAGCTTCATGCCCTCGGGCACGCGGAAATCCACCTTCGGCTTGCCGGCAAGCGCCTGCTCCATGAAATCCTTGAAGACGGGCGCGGCAAGGCCGCTGCCGGTGGCGCCATGGCCGAGCGGCGTCGGCGTATCGTAGCCCAGATAGACGCCGACGACGAGGTCGGGCGTGAAGCCGACGAACCAGGCGTCCTTTTCGTCATTGGTGGTGCCGGTCTTGCCCGCCAGCGGACGGTCGAGGCTTTTCAGGACCGTTGCGGTACCGCGCTGAATCACGCCTTCCATCATGGAGGTGATCTGATAAGCCGTCATCGGATCGAGCACCTGGTCGCGCTCGTCGATCAGTTCCGGCTCCGGCTGGTTGACCCAGGCCGTGGCGGTGCAGCCGTCGCATTTGCGCTGGTCGTGCTTGAAGATCGTCTTGCCGTAGCGGTCCTGAATGCGGTCGATCATGGAGGGCATGATGCTGCGCCCGCCATTGGCGATGATCGAATAGGCCGTCACCATGCGCAGCACTGTCGTCTCGCCCGCGCCCAGCGACATGGCAAGCACCGGCAGCATCTTGTCATAAATGCCGAAGCGCTCGGCATATTCGGCGACGAGATTCATGCCCATGTCCTTGGCGAGCCGCACGGTCATCAGGTTGCGTGACTGCTCGATGCCGTAGCGCAGCGTCGAGGGGCCGGCGAACTTGCCCGAGTAGTTCTTGGGGGCCCAGATGCCGAGCTCACCGCCCTGGTCCACCTCGATCGGCGCGTCCAGGACCACGGAGGCCGGCGTATAGCCATTGTCGAGCGCAGCGGCGTAGACGAAAGGCTTGAAGGACGAGCCGGGCTGGCGCATCGCCTGGGTGGCGCGGTTGAACTCGGACTCGGAATAGGAGAAACCGCCGATCAGCGCGAGCACGCGGCCCGTATGCGGGTCCATCGCCACCATCGCGCCCTGGATCTTCGGCGGCTGGCGCAGCATATAATCGTTCTCGCTGCCTTCCTTCTTCTCGACGAACACGACATCGCCCGGCTTCAGCACGCCCTCGGGCGACTTTACCGAGGTACGCTCTCCATCGACGATGCGGCGATAGGCCCATTTCATGTCAGCGGCGGGAATGAAGCCGGTCTTGCGGTCCTTAGTGCGCGCGCCGGAAATGTCGCGCGGCGGCTGCAGGCCGATTTCGGCGCCTTCCTTGCTCACGTCGAGAACGACGGCGAGCTGCCATTCCGGCACGTCGGCGAACGCTTCGATCTGGCCCAGCGGCACGCCCCAGTCGGAGCCCATGTCGATGTGCTTGTACGGGCCGCGATAGCCCCTGCCCTCGTCATATTTGATGAGTGCCCTATGAAGCGCGGCGCGCGCCATCACCTGGGTTTTCGGGTCGAGCGTTGTGCGCACCGACAGGCCGCCCTCATAGAGCGCGTTCACGCCATATTTGTTGATGATCTGGCGGCGCACTTCCTCGGTGAAATATTCGGACGCAAAGAGATTGTTGCCATTGGCGCGCGGCTTGACGCCGAGAGGCTCGGCCTTGGCCGCGGTCCCCTCCTCCGGCGTGACATAGCCATTCTCGACCATGCGGTCGATCACCCAGTTGCGGCGCTCGATGGCGCGCTCGGCCTGGCGAAAGGGATGATAATTCGCCGGCCCCTTCGGCAGGGCCGCGAGATAGGCCGCCTCGGCGATGGTGAGGTCGTTGACCGATTTGTCGAAATAGGTGAGCGCCGCGCCCGCGACACCATAGGAGCCGAGACCGAAGAAAATCTCGTTGAGGTAGAGCTCGAGAATGCGGTCCTTGGAATAGGCCTGCTCGATGCGCAGCGCCAGGATCGCCTCCTTGATCTTGCGGTCATAGGTCTGCTTCGAGGTCAGCAGGAAGTTCTTCGCCACCTGCTGCGTGATGGTCGAGGCGCCGACCGGACGGCGGCCGGAGCCGAAATTCTTGATATTGGCCACCACCGCACGGGCGATGCCGCCGACGTCCACGCCGGGATGCTGGTAGAAATTCTTGTCCTCGGCCGAAATAAACGCCGCCTTGACGCGGTCCGGAATCACCTGGATGGGCAGGAAAAGACGCCGTTCGCGCGCAAACTCGGCCATCAGGCTACCGTCCGCGGCATGGATGCGGGTCGTCACCGGGGGCTCATATTGCGCGAGCACCTCATAGTTCGGCAGGTCCTTGCTTACATTGCCGACATAGAGGGCGACGCCGCCTGCGACCAGAAGGAAGGCCACCGCGCCGATCCCGAAGAAATATCCGATGAGTCTTATCATATGTATCCGGATTCCTGCCCTCAGATTATCTGTGATCGCCAGGGGCGCAGCTTACCTTACGAAAACGCCTCATACGCAAGCTAAAGGGTACTGGCCGTCAAATGCGACAAAGACAAGGACGTGTTGCCGTAATTCAGAACTTAACCACGTACACTGCAGATTCGCCATGCGAAATGCCGAAACCTGTTGCAGGGGAACCTCACTCCCCGCTCTTGGTCACCGCCTGCCTGCTCTTCAACGCGGCGAATGCCTTGACCGCTTCGGCGAGCCCGGCCGCGACACGCGCGCGCCAGGCCGGGTCGGTCATCAGCTTTTCATCCTCGGCGTTGGAGAGATAGCCGATTTCCACCAGCACGGACGGTACATCCGGCGCGCGCAGCACCTGAAAACCGGCGAAACGGTGCGGATTGTTGATAAGGCTCGTCTGATCCTGGAGGGCATTCACAACCTTGCCCGCAAAACTCAATGAGAAGGCATGGGTTTCGCGGCGCGTGAGGTCGGCGAGGATATCGGACACCTCCGGCGGCTCCTCATGGGTAAGCCCCGCGGCGGCGTCCGACTTATTTTCGCGCTCCGCCATGGCGCGCGCCATGGCGTCGGATGCCTTGTCGGAGAGGGTGTAGACCGTCGCGCCCCTAATATCGTGCTGGTTGATCGTGTCGGCATGGATGGAAATGAAGAGATCCGCCTCATGCTGGCGGGCGATGCGCACCCGCTCGGCCAAACGCAGGAAGGTGTCGTCCTCGCGCGTCATCAGCACCCGCATATCGCCGCTCTTCGTCAGAACATCGCGAAACTCGCGCGCGAAGGCGAGCGTCACGTCCTTTTCCTTGACGCCATGCAGGCTTTCGGCGCCGGCGTCGATGCCGCCATGGCCGGGATCGATCATGACGGTGAAGACATGGGGCGGCGAAGGCTCGGGATTCGCGCCGACGCGGTCGCCCTTGCGCTCTGCGCGCGCCGTGCCGGGGCTCGGCTTCTGCGCATCGAGCGCGGCGGCAAACTCCCGGTCCGACGTGGCGACGATATCTGCCATCAGACGGTAGCCCGGCGTGTTCTCGTTTTTGACGACGCGCACGCCTTCCAGCTTGAAAGGCCCGCGGAGGGTGAGAATCATTCTCGACCTGTTGTCGCCGACAAGGCCGTAGCGCACATGGGTTATGAGCCCGCGCGGCTCGAGCGATTTCTTGTCGAAGCCGAACGTCGCCCTCGGCAGGTCGATCACCAGCCGATGCGGATGGGCAAGAAGAAGAGTCGAAACCTCCGGCTCGCGATCGAATATCACCACAACGCGGGTGCGCAGCTCGTCGCCCGCCGCCCGAAATGTGAGCGCGGCGAGCGACGCATCGGCCCTGGCCGCGCCCATCAAGGCGACGAGAAACAGGAGGACAGCCCCCGGCACTTGCGCGAAGCGCCAGAAAATATCGTTCTTCTCCCATTTTAAGAACAGTGGCGGCATGGACCCTTCGGCATCATATCTAATCGTAAACAAGGAGTAATTCGTTATGGTTAACGAAGCCTTGCCCCTGACATTCGGTCTTGTCATCGTCTATATGAGGTCATAAAAGCAAGTCGGGTTACAAATTTGCCGTCGGAATCAATTCCGGCAATGTTGCGATAGCGCCACGTTGTGGCGGGATTGCGGGGAACGGCAAAGGCGGGGCAAAACGCTGGGTAACCGGCACGGAATTTGCGGAAAGCGACGCGTGTTTGTCCTTTCCGCTTAAACAAAGAGGTGGAGCGCGTCTCCCAGGCGGCTTCATCGGCTCCAAGCGAGCATAAAAGGTCGGTCCGGCATTTCGGACCATGTATGAGGTCGTTTCGTTCGGAACAGATAATGGGTCATATGGAATTGACCAGTGCCAGCCTGAGTACCGCGATCGCCGGAAGGCAGTTGCGTGTGCAGGCCGGTCGATCTGCCCCAGCGAACCCAAGATTATCCGGCAAGCACGCGAACCTGCGGTCGAACGCCTCCCCGGCGGGACCCTTGTCGTCCGTCGCGCGCTTCTGCGCCGGTAGGAAAAACAATAATGTCCAACAAGATGCTAATAGACGCCTCCCACCAGGAGGAGACCCGCGTTGTCGTGGTTCGCGGCAACCGGATTGAAGAATTCGACTTCGAATCCGAGCATAAGAAGCAGCTCAAAGGGAATATCTATCTGGCGCGTGTGACGCGCGTCGAGCCCTCGCTCCAGGCCGCCTTTGTCGAATATGGCGGCAACCGGCACGGCTTCCTTGCCTTCAGCGAAATCCACCCGGACTACTACCAGATCCCCGTCGCCGACCGTCAGGCGCTTCTGGAAGCGGAAGCGAAGGCTGCCAGCGAGGAAGATGAGGACGAGGACGGCAATGGCCGCGAGGACAAGTCGCGCCGCAAGCGCCGAGACAAGCGCCGCCGCCCCGAAGATTCGGGCGCGAAGGCCGAAGCCGTCGACGATGACGCGACGGAAGGCGAGATCGCGGCGGACGACGAAGGCGATGAGCCGGGCAGCATGTCCATTGCCGCGGCGGTGGAAGGCGGCGTGATCTCCGAAGCGCTTCCTGACGATGCGGACTTCGATGAAACGGACGCTGAGGGCGCGCCGGACGAAGAGGCACGGCGTCCGTCATCCAGGCGCCGCCGCAAGGAGGCCGCCGACGAGGACCAGGAAGAAAACGAGGTGGTCGAGTCGGTCGGCGCAGAGGATGCGCTGGAGGAAGTGCCGACGCACCAGCGCTTCCAGCGCCGCCAGTACAAGATCCAGGAAGTGATCAAGCGCCGGCAGATCCTGCTCGTCCAGGTGGTCAAGGAAGAGCGCGGCAATAAGGGCGCGGCGCTGACGACTTATCTTTCGCTCGCCGGGCGCTATTCCGTGCTGATGCCGAACACCGCGCGTGGCGGCGGCATTTCCCGCAAGATCACCAATCCGCAGGACCGCAAGCGCCTGAAGGAAATCGTCACCGAGCTCGAAGTGCCGAAGGGCATGGGCGTGATCCTGCGCACCGCCGGAGCGAACCGCACCAAGGCGGAGGTGAAGCGCGACTACGAATATCTGATGCGGCTGTGGGAAAATGTCCGCACGCTGACGCTGCAATCGACGGCTCCTGCCCTCGTCTATGAGGAAGGCAGCCTTATCAAGCGCTCGATCCGCGACCTCTACAACAAGGATATCGGCGAAATCCTCGTGGCCGGCGAGGATGGCTATCGCGAGGCCAAGGATTTCATGCGGATGCTGATGCCGAGCCACGCCAAGGTGGTTCAGCCCTATCGCGATCCGGTGCCGATCTTCGCCCGCAACGGCATCGAGGCGCAGCTCGACCGGATGCTGCAGCCGCAGGTGACACTGAAGTCCGGCGGCTATCTCATCATCAACCAGACGGAAGCGCTCGTCTCCATCGACGTCAATTCCGGGCGCTCGACGCGCGAGCACTCGATTGAGGACACCGCGCTCCAGACCAATCTGGAAGCGGCGGAGGAAGTGGCGCGGCAATTGCGCCTGCGCGACCTTGCCGGCCTGATCGTGATCGACTTCATCGATATGGAGGAGAAGCGCAACAACCGGGCGGTCGAAAAGCGGCTAAAGGATTGCCTCAAGGACGATCGCGCGCGCATCCAAGTGGGCCGCATCTCGCATTTCGGCCTTCTGGAGATGTCCCGCCAGCGCATCCGCGCGTCGGTGCTTGAAAGCACGATGCAGGTCTGCGCCCATTGCGCCGGCACCGGCTATGTCCGCTCCGCCTCGTCGGTCGGGCTGCATGTGATGCGCTCGATCGAGGAATATCTGCTGCGCCACTCGACGCATAATATCATCGTGCGCACCCCGGTTTCGACCGCGCTTTATGTGCTCAATCATAAGCGCAGGAATCTGGCCGATCTCGAAGCCCGTTTCGGCCTGACCATCGATATCGAGGCCGACGACAGCATCAGCGTGCAGCAGCACCTTGCCATCGACCGGGGTACCCCGGCGCTTGGCCCCGTCGCGCCCGCACCTGTCGTTGCACCCTATCCCGAGCCCGTCGAGGAAGACATCGATGAGCCGGAAATCGCCGTCGAGGACGAGGAAGAAGAGACCAGCGAATCCGCGCGTGAAGAGCGCTCCGACGAAAACGGCCGTAAGCGCCGCCGCCGTCGTCGCCGCCGTGGCGGGCGGGATCGGGAGGCGCAGGAGAACGGCGCCGCCGATGCCCAGTCGGGCGCCCGTGAGGCCGGTGAGACGGACGACGATTCAGATGAGGATGGCGAGAACGCCTCCGCCGATGCCTCGGATGAAGGGCGCGGCAAGAAGCGCCGCCGTGGACGCCGTGGCGGACGCCGCAACCGCCGCGAAGGCGAGGATGCCGTTGCCGGCGTGAAGCTGGCGCCGGTGCCGCCCGCAGAGCCGGTGGGTGACGTGGCCGCGCTGGAAGCAGCGCGCGCCGCCGCCCTCGCCGCCATCACGGAAGCAGTAGTAGCCGAAGCTCCCGCGGAGGAAGCGCCCGTCGCCGCCGCTCCGGTCGAGGCCGAAACGGTCTCGGCGCCCGTGGAAGACGTTGAGGCCGCAGCCAGCGTCGAAGGCACGGAACCGCCGAAGAAACCGACGCGCCGACGCTCTACCAAGGCCAAGCCCGTGGAGGAAGCGGTCGTGACGGCTGCCGAGGATCTGGAGGCGGCTCCGGTGGAGGAGAAACCCGCCAAGCCTGCCCGCAAGAGCCGGAAGAAGGCCGCGCCCGTGACGGAGGCCGCTGAGCCGGCTGAGACCGCCGATGGAGGCGCGCAGTCCGAACCGGCGGCGGAAACGCCCGCCGTCGCGGAGGACAAAAGCGAGGCTGCGCCGCAGGAGCCTCCTGCCCCGGCGGTTCCGCCGGTCGTCCCTCCCCCGGCGAGCGAGCCTGTCGTGACATCGAGCGCTTCTGATGAGGATTCAAAGCCGAAGCGCGCCGGATGGTGGCAGCGCAAGGGGTTCTTCTGAGAAAAAGCCTCAGCAATGTTCAAAAAACCGGCGGAAACGCCGGTTTTTTATTTGGCCCTTCACAATTTCCACGCGGCGGAACATTGGCACCACCCATTCGTTCCCGACCAATATCGATCCGGCGGCGGGGCATCCACAGCTGAAGGAGAGATTGCCATGAAAGTTGGAAACTGCATGACGAAAGAGGTCAGGATCGCCAATCCCGACCAGCCGATCCGCGAGGTCGCGCAGTTAATGGAAAAGCTCGATGCCGGAGCGGTGCCTGTCGGAGAGAACGACCGGCTGGTCGGCATGATTACCGACCGCGATATCGCGATCCGAGGCGTGGCGGCTGGCAAAGGCCCGGACACCAAGGTCCGCGACGTCATGAGCGCGGATGTCAAATATTGCTTCGAAGACGAAGATGTCGGCCATGTTCTCGAGAATATGAGCCATTTGCAGGTTCGCCGCCTGCCTGTTCTCAACCGGGAAAAACGTCTGGTCGGGATTGTCTCGCTGGGAGACCTCGCCAAGGAGAAAGATGAGCCGAAGGAGACGGCGGAAGCGTTGAAGGGCATTTCCCAACGCGGCGGGCAACATTCGCAAACCCTCCACTGACAGGCCGGGTTTACTCGCGGGAAACACACATAATCGAGAGCGTATGGATCGAACCGCCTTTATTGCGCGTTAGGCATGGCGCAGCCGTGCGACCACGGCTGGCCATTCCGACGAAAGGGCAAGGCAATGGTCCAGAATGTGAACAAATGGTCGAAAGACGTGACCGAGCATGACAATCCCCTCGGGTTGGAACCGGGCGTTTTCGCGCGGGGCGATGCCAAGGAAATCGCGGCCATGCTACAGCATTCGGCAGAGGAAAAGGGTGACGCCGATCCTTACCGCTCCGCCATGTCAATGCTGGATTTCTACATCAACCGCGCCGGCAGAAATCTTTCGCCGGAGCGCAAAGCAGTGCTGGAGAACACAAAGGGCGATCTGCGCCGGCTTTATGGCCGCGCGGACTGAACCGGCTCAGGGTGCGCGATCGACAAGCCCATCCGCGCCTTTCTTTTCCGCGCAATGGGCGCAGCAGTAAATGACGCCGTCCTGCTCCACGCCATGACCGACGATGCGGACCTCGCAATTGGGACAGACGGGCGCGAGTTTCTGGATCGCGCATTCGAAACTGTCGAATGTGTAGACCGCCTCGCCCATACTGACCTGAAAGGGCTTGTCGTAATCATTGCCGCATTGATCGCAACGGGCCATGGCAATTCTCCTTCCGGGAAACGCCCTCACGGGTTGAACCAAACAACGGACTCCCGCTCAAATCGTTCCCTCCGCTGTACCGGACTAGCTTATGCCAGCCAGTTCGCCAGCCTTTTGATGGCCTCCTCCATATCCTCCCGCGCGCCGGCGTAGGAGAAGCGCATGGTGCGGTGGCCTTCGATCGGATCGAAATCATGGCCGGGTGTCGCCGCAACATTGACCTCGGCAATCATGCGGCGGGCGAAGTCCATGCTGTCATTGGTGAAGCGCGAGACATCGCAATAGGCGTAAAACGCGCCGTCCATGGGAGCAGCAAGGGGAAAGCCGATCTCAGGCAGGCCGCGCAGCAATATCTCCCGATTGAGCCGGTAACGGGCTTTGACCGCCTCGAGCTCCTCTGTCACCCCGAACGCCTCTATCGCCGCAATCTGCGAGAGTTCGGGGGCCGAAATATAAAGGCTTTGCGCCAGCCTTTCGACAGGACGCACGGCATCCCTTGGCAGGACCATCCAGCCGATACGCCATCCCGTCATACAATAATATTTGGAGAAGGAATTGATGACCGTGACGTCGTCTCCGAGCGACAGCGCGGTTAGATCCTCACCGATATAGGAAAGACGGTGGTAAATCTCGTCCGAGATGACCCTAATGCCAAGCTCGCGCGCCGTCTCGATGATATCACGCAGATCGTCGGTCGCGATGACGGCGCCGGTCGGGTTGGCGGGGCTGGCGAAGAGCACGCCTTTCAGCGGCTTTTCTGCATGCGCGGCACGCAAGGCCTCGCCCGTGAGATGATCGGGAATCTCCACGACTTCGAGCCCGAGCGCGCGCAGGATGTTGCGATAGGCCGGATAGCCCGGCCGGGTGATCGCCACCCGGTCGCCCGCGTCGAAAAAGCTGAGGAAAGCCAGATTAAAGGCCGCCGACGAGCCTGTCGTGACGGCGATGCGCTCCGGCTCGACATTGACACCGTAATGATCAAGGTAATGGGCCGCGATGGCCTCGCGCAAGGCGATGAGCCCCAGCGCGTCCGTATAGCCGATGCGTCCGTCGCGCAAGGCGCGCTCGGCGGCGGCGCGGACGGCTCGGGGCGCCGGATCGGCGGGCTGCCCCACCGCCATGGAGATGACTGGATGCCCCGCCGCGCGCCGGCGATTCGCCTCCGCCAGCACATCCATCGCATGAAACGGCTCCACATCGCCACGGCGCGAGAAAACGGTCAACTCATCCTCCTGATTACACTTAGCTTGGGGAATCCCCGCCGCACAATTGCCCGATTGCTATAGGCTACACAACATTCGCGTTATAAGATGGCTGATCACGAAAGCACCAGTGACCGGAAATCCCATGGGCCTTGCCGCATTCCTTCCCCGCCCCGTTTCCTCTATCGCGACCTGGCCGCGGAAATTCGCTGCCGCACTGACCGGCGCGGCCGTTAGCTTCCTCCCGCTGGACGCAGCCTCCGCGCAGGGGCGCTCCGTGCCGATCGTGCGCGATGCGGAGATTGAGGCGCTCGTCTCCGATTATGCCGCGCCGATCCTGAAAGCGGCCGGGCTCAACAGCCGCGGCATCCAGATCGTTCTCGTCAACAACAACAGCTTCAACGCCTTTGTCGATGGGCGGCGCATCTTCATCAACACCGGTACGCTGCTGCAGGCGGAAACGCCCAATGAGGTGATCGGGGTCATCGCGCACGAATCCGGCCATCTGGCGGGCGGGCACCAGCAGCGCCTGCGCGAGCAATTGGAAAGCGCGCAGAACATGGCCGTCATCGGCATGCTGCTCGGCATCGGCGCAACAGCGGCGGGCGCGGCGGCGGGCAACAGTTCCGTGGCGGGCGCAGGCGGCGGGCTTGCGCTTGGCGGCACGGAGATGGCGATGCGCAATCTCTTGAGCTATCAGCGCTCGGAGGAAGTCACCGCCGACCGCTCCGCCATCACCTATCTCGACAGGACCGGACAATCGGCCAGGGGCATGCTCGCCACATTCGAGCGCTTCGCCAACGCGCTGGCGTTGACGGGCACGCGGGTCGATCCCTACCGCATTAGTCACCCCTTGCCGCGCGAGCGTATCGCCAATCTGGAGACGCTCGCCCATGCCAGCCCCAATTTCGATAAAAAAGACCCGCCGGCGCTGCAACTGCGCCATGACCTGATGCGGGCCAAGATCGCCGCCTATACCGGAAACCAGAGTGCCATCGCCGGGCTGGCGCGCAAGGACCCGCGCGGGCTTGCCGTGCGTTACGGCGACGCGATTTCCACCTATCTCAACGGCTCCGCCCGCGCGGCAGTGCCGAAGATCGACGCGCTCATCAAGGAGCAGCCGAACAATCCGTATTTTCATGAGATAAAGGGCGAAATCCTTTTGAAAATGAATGACGCGGCGGGTGCGGCGAAGGCTTTCCAGCGTGCGAGCCAGCTCGATCCGAGAAAATCGAGCCTGATACGGATGAGCTATGGCCGCGCGCTCATGCTGACGGGGTCAAAAAGCAACATGCCGACCGCCGTGCGCGAATTGAAGGCCGGCATCGCGCGCGACCCGGATTTCGCGCAAGGCTACCAATATCTTGCGCAGGCCTATGGCCAGATGGGCGATATCGGGCAGGCGGAGCTCGCCACCGCCGACATGCACTATTATTCCGGCAACATCCAGGAAGCGAAAATCTTCGCGCTGCGGGCGCAGCAGAAGCTGAAGCGCGGCTCGCCGGAATGGGTGCGCGCGCAGGACATCATCAACAGCAAAAGCAGCAAAAAGAAGCGCTCGTAACCCGCGGGGCTGGCGCGCTTCCTCTTTGCTCAATACAGATAGTGTCAAAATCCAAATCCGGGAATCGGGACGAAGCGCATGAAAAAAGCCATTACCATCACCCTCGCCAGCGGCTTCGCCGGGCTCGCCGCCCTCTTCCTGGGCGTGCAGGCAGGGCATGTGCGCCTCGCGCCGGAGGCGGTCGCCGCCTCGACGGAAGCTGCTCCGCTCGACCGCGCGGCAGTGGAGCAGATCGTACGGGACTATCTCATCAAGAACCCGGAAGTGATGCTCGAGGTGCAGAGCGCGCTCGAAGCCAAGCAGGCGGCAGCAGCGCGGGACGGTCAGCGCGAGGCGATATCAGCCAATGCGGACAAGCTGTTCAAGTCGCCCGGCGATGCGGTGTTCGGCAATCCCAATGGCGACGTCACGGTGGTTGAGTTCTTCGATTACAATTGCGGCTACTGCAAGCACGCCCTGCCCGACATGGATGCGCTGATCAAGAGCGACTCGAACATCCGCTTTGTGATGAAGGAGTTCCCCATTCTCGGACCGGATTCGGTGAAAGCGCATATCGTAGCGCAGGCTTTCAAAGCGCTGATGCCGGAGAAATATCTTGAGTTCCACCGCACGCTTCTGGGCAACCAGGGCCGCGCCACGGAGGATTCCGCCATCGCTCTGGCGGTGAAGCTCGGCGCGGATGAAGCCAAGCTGCGCGAGAAGATGAAGGCGCCCGATATCACCGAGGCGTTCCAGATCAATTACCAGCTCGCCAATGCGCTCAACATCACGGGTACGCCCTCCTATATCATCGGTAATGAGGTGGTTCCGGGCGCAATCGGCCTTGAAGGCCTTGCCGAGAAGATCGCCGAGCAGCGCAAAGGCAATGGCTGAGCCAGCCCTGCAAGCCGAAAAACTGGTGGAGAAAACACAAAAAACCTATCGTTTTCCGCCATTTTCAGGCTTTTACCTTGCGCGCATCCCTTCTATATGGAATGCGCATCCGCGTTGACGTCTTGAAATACCGATGTCTTGAAGTACCGGCAGTTCCAAAGGTCAGTAGCAGTAACCGGATATGGCCCAGACGATCCTTGTTCTCAACGGTCCCAATCTCAACATGCTGGGAAAGCGTGAGCCGGGGATCTATGGCGCGGCGACCCTCGCCGATATTGAGGCGGCCTGCCAAAGCGAGGCCAAGGCCCTTGGCGTCGAGATCGAATTCCGGCAGTCGAACCATGAGGGCGACCTCATCGACTGGATCCAGGAAGCCGGGGAAAGAGGCGCGTCGGTGCTGATCAATCCGGCCGCCTATACGCACACATCGATCGCGCTGCAGGATGCGATCCGGGCGGCGAAGGTCACGGTCGTCGAAGTGCATCTTTCAAACATCCATGCGCGGGAGGCCTTCCGGCATCATTCATTCGTTTCGCCAGTGGCAAAGGGTGTCCTTTGCGGCTTCGGCGCGGACGGCTACGTGATGGGCTTGCGCGCCCTGGCGGCATTCGCCGCGCAGAACGACACCAGCGCATGATCCCCGCAAAGCCGAGGGCTTTTCGGATGGGATCGCGCGATTAAAAGAAGAACGGGAATAGTGGGAAAGGGCCAGGCAATGGCAAACAGAAGCGCAGGTATCGATAAGGAGATCATCCGCGATCTCGCGGAAATCCTGAACCAGACGGACCTGACCGACATCGAAATCGAACAGGGCGACCTGCGCATCCGCGTTTCGCGGCAGGTAACGATCAATGCGACCGTGCCGCAGCAGGCGCCGGTCTATGCGGCGGCTCCGGCTCCCGTGGCCGCTGCGCCTGTGGCCGTGGAGGCGCCGAAGCCCGCCGATGCATCGAAGAACGCCGTTCCTTCGCCCATGGTCGGCACGGCTTATCTTGCCCCCGCCCCCGGCGCGAAGCCCTTCATCGAGGTTGGCCAGAAGGTCAAGGAAGGCCAGACCCTGATGATCATCGAGGCGATGAAGACGATGAACCAGATCCCTTCGCCCCGCGCGGGAACCGTGACGGCCATCCTTGTCGATGATGCCCAGCCCGTCGAATATGGCGAGCCGCTGGTCGTTGTCGAATAAGGACGGGCGAGACACGATGTTTCAGAAAATCCTCATCGCCAATCGCGGCGAAATCGCACTCCGGGTGCTTAGGGCGTGCAAGGAGCTCGGCATCAAGACGGTGGCTGTGCATTCCACCGCCGATGCCGACGCGATGCATGTGCGCCTGGCCGACGAAAGCGTGTGCATCGGCCCCCCGCCCTCGCGCGAAAGCTATCTGAACATCCATCAGATCGTCGCGGCCTGCGAGATAACAGGTGCGGATGCCGTTCATCCCGGCTATGGCTTTTTGTCGGAGAATGCCAAGTTCGCCGAAATCCTCGAGGCGCACGGTATCACCTTCATCGGCCCGACGGCGGAGCATATCCGCCTGATGGGCGACAAGATCACCGCCAAGACCACGGCGCTGGAACTTGGTATTCCCGTCGTTCCCGGCTCGGACGGCGAGGTCCGGACCGAGGCGGACGCGCTGAAGACGGCGGCTTCCATCGGCTATCCCGTGCTGATCAAGGCGACGGCAGGTGGCGGCGGACGCGGCATGAAGGTGGCCAAGACCGAGGCTGATCTGATCGAGGCGTGGACCACGGCCCGCACCGAAGCGGCGGCGGCCTTCGGCAATGACGCCGTCTATATGGAAAAATATCTGGAAAAGCCACGCCACATCGAAATCCAGGTGTTCGGCGATGGCGAAGGCAATGCGGTGCATCTGGGCGAGCGCGATTGCTCGCTGCAGCGCCGCCACCAGAAGGTCTGGGAAGAGGCGAACTCCCCTGCCCTCAATGCCGAACAGCGCATGAAGATCGGCCAAATCTGCGCCGACGCAATGAAGAAACTGAAATATCGCGGCGCCGGCACGATCGAGTTCCTCTACGAGAATGGCGAGTTCTATTTCATCGAGATGAACACCCGCCTGCAGGTAGAGCATCCGGTCACCGAGGCGATCACCGGCATCGATCTGGTGCATGAGCAGATCCGCGTCGCTTCCGGCGGCGGCTTGTCGGTCCGCCAGGAAGATATTCGCTTCCAGGGCCATGCCATCGAGTGCCGCATCAATGCCGAGGACCCGCGCACCTTCACCCCCTCGCCCGGCACGATCACCCATTTCCATACGCCTGGCGGTCTTGGCATCCGCGTCGACTCGGGCGTCTATAGCGGCTACAAGATCCCCCCCTATTACGACAGCCTGATCGGCAAGCTGATCGTGCATGGACGCAACCGCGTGGAATGCATGATGCGGCTGCGGCGGGCGCTGGACGAGTTCGTGGTTGACGGCATCAAGACGACGCTGCCGCTTTTCCAGGATCTGATCAGCAATCCTGACATCGCCAATGGCGATTACGACATCCACTGGCTGGAGAAATATCTCGCCCGCCAGTCCGCGGAAGCCAAGGGCGAGTAACCGGCATGGCATTGGGGAGGCAGGCGAACGATTACCGTATTTCGCCTGATCTCCTTCTGCGCGCCTATGCCTCGGGCGTCTTCCCCATGGCGGAAGACGCCGACGACCCGGAGGTGTTCTGGGTCAGGCCGCAAAAGCGCGGCATCATTCCCCTCGACAATTTCCATGTGCCGAAGAGCCTGCGGAAGGTGATCCGGCAGGGGCGCTTCGAGATCCGGCTCGACACGGATTTCGAAGGCGTTATCGAAGGCTGCGCCGGCGGCACGGGCAAGCGCGCCCGCACCTGGATCAACCAACCGATCCGCGAGGTCTATACCGCCCTCTTCAAGCGCGGCCATTGCCACACCGTCGAGGCTTGGCGCGAGGGGCAGCTCGTCGGCGGGCTCTACGGCGTGACGCTGGGCAAGGCCTTCTTCGGCGAAAGCATGTTCTCGCGCGAGACCGACGCCTCCAAGGTCTGCCTCGTCCACCTCATCGAGCACCTCAACGCCCGCGGTTTCACCCTCCTCGACACGCAATTCACCACCCAGCACCTGGAACGCTTCGGCGCCATCGAAGTGCCGCGCAAACGCTATGAGCGGATGCTGGAGGAGGCACTGTCGGGGATGGTGGAGTTTTAGCACCGGGTCGGAATGTCGGAGCTTGCGACGGGTCCGGCGCCTGAATACCCCAGTCCGACAGGAAAAGCCGCCGCGAACCTGAAGCGTGTTGCAAAGTGCCGACAGGTTCGCACCACCCACAGCTCATTGAAATCATGGATTTTATTGCTTTCTGTCCCCTCGCCTGCATTCATTGCGGCGATAGGGGCCATCAGCTTCGCGCCAGCCAACGGCTTTTCTCCGCTATAACAATCGGTTATCAGCAACCAGTCGCCTCCTTCACGGAGGCGTGGATCGAAACTGAGAGGCGGCGCGAAGATGGGTATCGGACCTCGGGTCGCCTCCTTCACGGAGGCGTGGATCGAAACGATATTCCGTCGATTTGGCCTCGTATCGGCGGGATGGTCGCCTCCTTCACGGAGGCGTGGATCGAAACGCGCCGCACAGGCGAGATGGACGCCGAAGCCGCCGTCGCCTCCTTCACGGAGGCGTGGATCGAAACCCCCCGTGCTGCGGGGTCCCGCGCGGGTTGTCGTCGCCTCCTTCACGGAGGCGTGGATCGAAACAAAGACAGGTCGAAGCCCTCGATGCGATAGGCGTGTCGCCTCCTTCACGGAGGCGTGGATCGAAACGGCAATGCCAGCGAAGGCGACCGCCTCGGCATGAGTCGCCTCCTTCACGGAGGCGTGGATCGAAACCATGCGACTGACGCGGCCTCGATACCCGAACATACGTTGCCTCCTTCACGGAGGCGTGGATCGAAACATTTTCGCCATGCCCTTGGCGTATTCTTCACCGCGTCGCCTCCTTCGCGGAGGCGCGGATAGAAACACCCCCACCGCGGACGCCAAGCGCGAGCTGGTGACATGTCCCTCTTCCACGGAGAGCGCGGGACAACGTCTCCCATCACCGCAACGCTGGGGAGAAGCGTATCATTCCCGCACGCCAATCCGTAAAAAGGAGCGCCGGTTTCCCGGCGCTCTCCAACATCAACAGGCCAGTGTCTTACTGCGGCAACTTGTCATCGATGCCGGCGACGTAGAAGTTCATGCCGAGGATGGTGGCGTCGTCGGCGGTTTCGCCTTCTTTCAGCCAGACCGAGCCGTCCTGCTTCTTGATCGGGCCGGTGAAGGGTTTCAGCTCGCCCGAGGTGATCTTCGCTTGGGTCTCTTCGGCCATCTTCTTCACGTCGTCGGGCATATTGGTGTAGGGCGCCATCACGACGAAGCCGTCATGCATGCCGTGGAAAATATTCTGCGATTTCCACGTGCCGTCGAGCACCGCTTTGGTGCGCTCGATATAGTAGGGCGCCCAATTGTCGACGATCGAGGTCAGCTGCGTCTGCGGGCCGAACTTGATCATGTCGGATGCCTGGCCGAAAGCCTTAATGCCGCGCTCAGCCGCCACCTGCATGGCCGCGGTGGAATCGGTGTGCTGGGTGATGATGTCGACGCCCTGATCGATCAGCGCCTTGGCGGCGTCGGCTTCCTTGCCCGGATCGAACCAGGAATTGACCCAGATGACCTTGACCTTGAAATTCGGGTTGACCGACTGCGCGCCCAGCATGAAGGAGTTGATGCCCTGCACCACTTCGGGCACCGGCACCGAGGCGATGTAGCCGGCGACGCCCGCCTTCGACATTTTCGCGGCGATCTGGCCCTGCACGTAGCGGCCTTCATAGAAGCGCGAATTGTAGACCGCGACATTGTCGGCGGTCTTGTAGCCGGTCGCGTGCTCGAACTTCACGTCCGGGAACTTCTTGGCGACCTTGATCGTGGCGTCCATATAGCCGAAGGAGGTTGTGAAGATCAGCTTCGCGCCCGAGCGCGCCAGACGCTCGATGGAGCGTTCGGCATCCGAACCCTCGGGTACGTTTTCCAGATAGGTGGTCTCGATCTTGTCGCCCAGCGCCGCCTCGAGCGCCTTGCGGCCCTGATCGTGCTGATAGGTCCAGCCGAAATCGCCGGGCGGTCCGATATAGATGAAGCCGACCTTCAGCTTGTCCTCGGCATGGGCCGCGCCCGCAAATGCGACACTCGCTGCAGCGGCAAGCGCCAGAAGCATTTTCCTCATGTTGACTGCTCTCCTGTTATCAAGTGTGTCTGGTTACCGGTCCGGCACGAAGGGTTTGCCAAGCGAGGCCGGGGTATTGATCATGGTCGCACGACGGTTCCGCGAGATCAGGACGAGAACCAGAATCGTCGCCAGATAGGGCAAGGCGGACAGGAACTGCGACGGCAGGCCGAAGCCAAGCGCCTGCGTGTGCAGTTGTCCGATGGTGACCGCGCCGAAGAGATAGGCCCCCGCCAGCACGCGCCATGGCCGCCAGGAGGCGAAAACGACAAGCGCCAGCGCGATCCAGCCGCGACCGGCGGTCATGTTTTCCACCCATTGCGGCACGTAAACGAGCGAGAGCTGTGCACCCGCAAGCCCGGCGCAGGCGCCGCCGAACAGAACAGCGAGATAGCGGGTGCGCACCACATGGACGCCCAGCACATGGGCCGATTTGTGGTTGTCGCCGATGGCGCGCAGCGTCAGCCCGGCGCGGGTGCGGAACAGGAACCAGTGGACGCCGACGACGAGCAGGATCGAGAGATAGAAAATCGGGGCCTGCCCGAACAGGAATTTACCGATAAGCGGTACCTCGCTGAGGTACGGGATATGGATCGCTTCCATGCGCACGCCGGGCAGGCCGACAAAGCTCTCGCCGATCATGGCGGAGGCGCCGAGCCCCAGAATGGTGAGCGCCAAGCCACTCGCCACTTGATTGGTCACCAGCGTCAGCGTGAGGAAGCCGAACAGCGCCGAGAAGGCCGCGCCCGCGAGGATGGCGGCGAACATGCCGAGCCAGGCCGATCCGGTCATCTGCGCGGCGGCGAAGGCCGTGACAGCGCCCATGATCATCATGCCTTCGACGCCGAGATTGAGGACGCCGGAGCGCTCCACTACCAGTTCGCCAATGGCGGCGATGAGTAGCGGCGTGGCGGCGGTGGCGACGGTCAACAGGATGGCCTCGGTCATCTCCATGCGTCAGCCCTCCTTCTTAACCGGCTTCGATGAGACGAGCCGGATGCGGTAATGAATGAGCGTGTCGCTCGCCAGCACGAAGAACAGGATCATGCCCTGAAAGATGCGGGCGGATTTTTCCGAAATGCCGATGGCAACCTGCGCCGCCTCGCCGCCCAGATAGGACAAAGCGAGGACGAACCCGGCGGCGACAATGCCGAGCGGGTTGAGCCGGCCCAGAAATGCGACGATGATGGCGGTGAAGCCATAGCCCGGCGAAATGCTGGGGCGAAGCTGGCCGATGGCGCCGGAGACTTCCGCGATACCCGCCAGGCCGGCACAAGCGCCGGAGACGAGGAAGACGAAGAAGGTCATCCTCCCAGCGCTGAACCCGGCGAAGCGCCCTGCCCGCGGGCTGCCGCCGAGCACCCGCACCTCGAAGCCCTTCATGGTGCGCGCAAGCACGAACCAGAGGATGAGCGCGGTGAGGATGGCCAACACGATGCCCCAATGGGCGCGGCCCGATGCGGACCACACTTCCGGCAGGACGGCAGAGGCGTTGAACTGCCGCGTCTCGGGGAAATTATAGCCTTCCGGATTGCGCCACGGGCCGCGCACGATCCAATCGAGGAAATATTGCGCGATATAGACCAGCATCAGGCTCGTCAGGATCTCATTGGTGTTGAAGCGCACCTTGAGGAAGGCGGGGATGGCGGCATAGGCCGCGCCGCCGGCCATGCCCATCAATAGCATCAAGGGCAGCACCGCCCAGAACTGGAAATCCGGGAACATCACCGGCAGCACCGACCCGGCAATCGCCCCGGCGATGAACTGCCCTTCCGCGCCGATGTTCCAGACATTGGCGCGGTAGCAAAGCGAAAGGCCGGCCGCGATCAGGATCAGCGGTGCGGCCTTGACCATCAGCTCATGCAGCGACCAAACCTCGGTCAGCGGCTCGATGAAATAGACATAGAGAGCGTGAAGCGGCGGTTTGCCCATCAGCGCGAAGAGGATTGCCCCAGCGACGAGCGTCAGCATCAGAGCGATCAGAGGGGAAAGCGCGCTGAACAGGACGGAATGTTGCGGCCGCTTGACGAGTTCGATACGCATCATGCCGCCTTGCCTGTGATCTTCCGCCCAGCGTCGGCCCCGCCCATCATCAAGCCGATCTTTTCGAGCGTCACCTCGCTTGTCGGAAGCGCTTCCGAAAGCGTGCCGTGGTTCATGACGGCAATGCGGTCGCAGATTTCGAGAAGCTCGTCCAGATCCTGGCTGATGACGAGAACGGCAGAACCACTGCGAGCAAGATCGACCAGCGACTGGCGAATATGCGCCGCGGCTCCTGCGTCCACGCCCCATGTCGGCTGATTGACCACCAGCACGGCAGGCTTGCGGGCGAGCTCACGCCCGATTATGAATTTTTGCAGATTTCCGCCCGATAGCGCGGCAGCATCGGGGTTTTCGCCGCTCTTGCGCACGTCCATCGCCTTGACGATTGCACCTACGGCGGCTTGCAGGCCGCGATGGCGCAAGATCTTCAGCGGGCCGCCCTTGAGGAAGGCCTTGCCGTCGGTGGCATGGCGGGAAAGGAGAAGATTGTCGGTCAGCGGCAAATCGGGCACCGCGCCGTGGCCCAGCCGCTCCTCCGGCACGAAGGCCGCGCCGAGGCGTCTGCGCTTCTCGATATCCGCGCGCCCGGCGGGAACCCCTGATATCAACACCATACCGGCATTGGCCTGAAGCACCTCGCCTGACACCGCCTCGAAGAACTCGCCCTGCCCGTTGCCCGCTACCCCGGCAATGCCGATGATTTCGCCCGCATGGACGGAGAGGTTCATATCGTGAAGCGCGGTGGAGAACGGCCCGCGCGGCGGCTGGCTGAGGTTCACGATCTGGAGAAGCGGTTTTGCGTGGTTCGGCAGGCTTGCCGTAAGGGCGTCGCGCTGAACCATCTTGATCTCATTGCCGACCATCATGCGGGCGAGTGAGGCGGCGGTCTGCTGTCTCGGGTCGCAATGGCCCACCACCTTGCCGTGGCGCAGGACCGTGGCGCGGTCGCAGAGGCGCTTCACCTCCTCCAGCCGATGGCTGATATAGAGGATCGATTTGCCCTCGGCGCGCAGCCGCTCCAGCGTCTCGAACAGGCGGTCGGCCTCCTGCGGCGTCAGCACGGAGGTCGGCTCGTCGAGAATGATCAGATCCGGCTCCTGCAAGAGACAGCGGATGATCTCGATGCGCTGGCGCTCGCCCACCGAGAGGTCGCCGACCACGCTGTCGGGGTCGAGCGGCAGGCCGTACGCCTCGCCAATCTCGCGCGCCTTGGCGGCAATCGTCTTGAGTGGTATGGACTTGTCGAGCGATAACGCGATGTTCTCCGCTGCGGTCAGGGAGTCGAACAGCGAAAAATGCTGAAACACCATGCCGATGCCGAGCCCGCGCGCCATAGCGGGATTGGAAATGGAAACGGGGCGGCCCTTCCAGAATATCTCGCCCGAAGCGGGTTGGAGCGAGCCGAACAGCATTTTCACAAGGGTCGACTTGCCCGCGCCGTTCTCGCCCAGCAGCGCGTGGATTTCCCCCGGCTCAATGACGAGGTCAACCGCATCGCATGCCACCAGATTACCAAAAACCTTGGTGATCCGGCGCACATCAAGAAGCGGCGGGTTGGCGGATACAGCTGACACAAGTCCCCCAAAAGCTAATCAGAGCCTGGCCGGAACGGCCAAGCCCCGCTCAAGGCGTTCTTATGACAGCACCTCTAATATTGGGAAGTGCAAAAAAGGCGCACCCGTGAAGTTTTGCACATCAATCATGCAACCAAAGCGTCAGCCTAGGGAATAAGCACCGTCGTGCCTGTTGTCTTGCGGTTTTCAAGATCGCGATGCGCCTGCGCGGCATCCTTCAGCGGATAGGTCTGGTTGATGTGGACCGACACCACACCCCTTTCGATAGCGGAGAACAAATCTTTCGCGGTGGCCTGGAGATCTTCTTGCTTGGCGATGTAGGTATTGAGGGTTGGCCGTGTGGCGAAGAGCGATCCCTTTTGCTGTAGGAGCGAAATGTCAAAAGGAGGGATGGGGCCTGAGGACAGGCCGAAGCTCACGAACATGCCGAGCGGCTTCAGGACATCGAGCGAGCCGGGGAAAGTATCCTTGCCGACCGAATCATAGACCACTTCGACGCCCTGCCCGCCCGTCAGCGCCCTCACACGCTCGACAAAATTCTCGGTGCGGTAGTTGATGACATGGTCGTAGCCATTGGCCTTGGCGAGTTCTATCTTTTCGGGCGAACTGGCTGTGCCGATGACCGTTGCACCAAGATGTTTCGCCCATTGCCCTGCGATAAGGCCGACGCCGCCCGCTGCGGCGTGGAAAAGGATCGTGTCGCCTTTTTTAACCGGAAAGGTACGCCGCAGGAGATATTGCACCGTCATGCCTTTCAGCATCACCGAGGCGGCGGTTTTGAGGTCGATACCATTGGGCACGATGACCAGCCGGTCGGCGGGGACGATGCGTTCTTCCGCATATCCGCCCAGCGTCACGATATAGGCGACGCGATCGCCGGGTTTCACGTTCGTCACGCCCGGCCCGACGGAGAGAACTACCCCTGCGCCTTCATTGCCCGGCGTGAAGGGCAGCGAGGGCGCCTTATAGAGGCCAGTGCCGGTGCGGAACAAGGTGTCGAGGAAATTGAGACCGACAGCTTCCTGCCGAATTTTGGCTTCGCCGGGGCCAGGCTCGCCAACTGCAACTTTTTCGTAAACAAGCACATCGGGTCCGCCGAGCTGATGAACACGGATGGCATGGGTCATGGCTGCACTCCGTTCCGGTTAAACGCCGGGAGCCCCCATCACGAGCAGAGCTACATCACGGCGCCGATGCAGTAAGATAGTTATTCGTGAGCGGGATGCCAATGCGCACCGCAGCGGAACGTGCAGCGCCGGAAGATTTTTACACGTCAATTGCAGGGTCAGAGCCTAGGGAATAAGCACCGTCGTGCCTGTCGTCTTGCGGCCTTCCAGATCAATATGCGCCTGATCTGCATTTTGAAGCGGATAGGTCTGGTTGATCTTGACCAATACTGCGCCGCTTTCGATGACCGAGAAGAGATCCTTCGCCGACGCCTCCAGATCTTCCCGTTTGGCTATATAAGTGTTGAGCGACGGGCGGGTGGCGAAGAGCGACCCCTTCTGCTGCAGGAGGGCGATATCGAAGGGCGGGATGGAGCCGGAAGACTGACCGAAGCTCACGAACATGCCGAAGGGGTTCAGCACGTCGAGCGAGGCCGGAAACGTGTCCTTGCCGACCGAATCATAGACCACATCGACGCCCTGCCCGCCGGTCAGCTCCTTGACTTGGCTGACGAAATTCTCGGTGCGGTAATTGATAACATGATCGTAGCCATGAGCCTTGGCGAGTTCGATCTTTTCCGGAGAACTGGCGGTGCCGATGACCGTCGCGCCCAGATGTTTCGCCCATTGCCCGGCAATGAGGCCGACGCCGCCCGCCGCCGCATGAAACAGGATCGTATCGCCCTTCTTTACCGGAAAAGTGCGGCGCAGGAGATATTGGGCGGTCATGCCTTTTAGCATCACCGAGGCGGCAGTCCTGAGGTCGATAGCGTCCGGAACGATGACCAGACGGTCAGCCGGAACGATGCGTTCCCCGGCATAGGCGCCAAGGGTCGCGACATAGGCGACGCGGTCTCCCGGCTTCACATTGGTCACGCCGGGGCCAACGGAAACGACGATGCCCGCACCTTCATTGCCGGGCGTGAAAGGAAGCGATGGCGCCTTATAGAGGCCGGTGCGGAAATAAACGTCAATAAAATTGAGGCCGATTGCCTCCTGCCGGATTTTGGCCTCCCCCGGTCCGGGTTCGCCCACCTCCACCGTTTCGTAGGCGAGCACACCAGGTCCGCCAACCTTATGAACACGGATGGCATGGGTCATCGCTACACTCCGTTCCGATTAAGCGCGGGATGCACCCAGGTTCGGGAAGAACTGCATCACGGCGCCGATGCAGTAAAGATAGAGGCCCGTCACCGAAATGCCAATGCGTACCCACAATGGCGCGTCCAGCGCATAGCAGATGGCCACGACACCCAGCGCGCACCAAGCGAGGAAAATAGTCAAATTGACCGGGCGCAAGCGCACGACGCGCACGGGATGCAGGAAGTTCAGCGGGACGAAGGAGAGAATGGCGGAGACGACGACAATGCCGAACGCCACCCACTCGCCCGGCTTGACGATAAACAGCGTGAACACCAGCATGTTCCAGACGACCGGGAAGCCCTTGAAGAAATTTTCCTTCGTCTTCATGCTCGTGTCGGCATAATAGATCGCGCTTGAAATCACGATGATCGCGCCGGAGAGGAAGGACAGCCCCTCGCCCATGAAGCCGCTTTGGTAAAGCGCGAAGGCGGGGATCAGCACATAAGTGACATAATCGATGATATTGTCGAGAAGCTCGCCGGACCAGGTGGGCAGGACATATTTGACGTCGAGCTTGCGGGCGATCGGCCCATCGATTCCGTCAACAAGCAGGGCGAGCCCCAGCCACCAGAACATGGCCGTCCAGCGCTCCTCGCTCGCCGCGACGAGGGAAAGAAACGCCAGGAAAGACCCGGATGCCGTCAGCAGATGCACAGAAAAAGCCCGGACCTGGGGCATGGTCACCCGCTTGGGCTTAAATGTCTCGGACAATTTCTCTTTCACGCGCCTTGCCAGTCTTTTTCGTTGGTCGCTCGATGGGGAGACCTTTTCGCAAATTAAGCTTAAAGAGCAAGGGAAAACGCGCGAGAGCGGCCCTTGTGACGATTTTTCCCGTGCCTTTCCTTTGGCTGAGGCCTAGATGACTAGGGAAGGTGGATGCCGTTTCGAAAGGGAATAAGCCATGGCCGTCACAATCGAGAAGCAGATCGCTATCGCGGGCAGCGGCCCGGCGGGCATGATCGCGGCGCTCGCGCTGGCGGGCCAGGGCCATGGCGTGGCGCTGATCGGCCCTCCCCCCAGCGAAAACGACCAGCGCACCACCGCGCTGATGATGCCGGCCATCGGTTTTCTTAGGGAGCTTGGCGTCTGGGAGGTCCTAGAGCCGCAGGCCGCGCCGCTTGCGACCATGCGCATCGTCGATGCCACGCGCCGCCTCGTCCGCAGCCCTACCGTCACTTTCCGCGCCGGGGAGATCGGCGAATCGGCCTTCGGCTACAACATGCCGAACACGGCCTTGAACAAGGTGCTTTTCGACGCCGTGGACGGCGAGCGGCGGATCACCCGCATCCTGGCGCCGGCCACCGGCTACCGGCATATGGCGGATCATGTCGCGGTCACGACCGATGAAGGCGAGATCGCGGCGCGGTTGCTCGTCGCCTGCGACGGGCGCGGCTCGCCTGCGCGGGAGGCGGCTGGAATCGGTGTGAAGCGCTGGACCTATCCGCAGACGGCAGTGGTGCTCTCCTTCGCTCATACGCTCGATCATGAGAATATCTCGACCGAATTCCACACAGAGGATGGCCCGTTCACGCAGGTTCCCCTGCCCGACCGCCGCTCCAGCCTCGTCTGGGTTGCCAATCCCCGCCTCGCGGGCCGGCTGATGGACCTCGACGCGGAGGCGCTTGCGGCGAAGGTAGAAATTCGAATGCATTCGATGCTCGGCAAGGTCACTATCGAGACGAAGCAACAGGCCTGGCCCCTCTCCGGGCTGGTGCCCACCGCCTTCGCCCGCAACCGCACGGTGCTTGCCGGCGAGGCCGCGCATGTGTTTCCGCCCATCGGCGCGCAGGGTCTCAATCTCGGCGTCCGTGACGTTGAGACTCTGTTGAAAGCACTAAAGGCCGATGCTTCCGACGCCGGTTCGGACCGCGTCATCCGCGCCTATGACCGCATGCGGCGGCCGGATGTGCTGGCACGTACAGGATCGGTGGACGCGCTCAACCGCTCGCTCCTCTCCGGCCTCCTGCCGGCGCAGGTGGCGCGCGGCGTCGGGCTCGAGCTTCTTCGTTCCTTCGCGCCGCTGCGCGGCTTCTTCATGCGCGAGGGACTCAAGCCCGGCAGCGGCTTCGTCAATCTCTTCTCCCCGCTTAGTGACTGGAAATTCACGCCCCGCAGCGCCAAATAGGCATTTAGAGAATGCAATGATGCGACAAGGACGATGGGCATTACTCAGATAAAACACGCGAAGTTCCAGATCGGCCAAGTCGTCAGGCATCGGCTCTTTCCCTTCCGCGGCGTCGTTTTCGACGTCGATCCGGAATTCGCCAATACGGAAGAATGGTATCAGTCGATCCCCGAGGCCGTACGGCCGCGCCGCGACCAGCCATTCTACCACCTGCTCGCCGAAAACGCGGAAAGCGAATATATCGCCTATGTCTCGGAGCAGAACCTCGTGCCTGACCTGAGCGGCGAGCCCCTGCGCCATCCGCAGATAGCGGACATCTTCGATCGCGTGGAGAATGGGATTTACAAGGTGAAGGTGCAGCACGCGAATTAGCGCGGATCATTGTTGAGGGATGCGCCCAGTCGGCGATTCAGGCTAACCGATGAACCAGCAACAAAAAAGGACGCCCGAGGGCGTCCTTTTCATTTCCTTGAAACTGAATCGGATCAGTTACCGGCCTTCGCCTTTTCCTGCTCGGCCTTCATCTTGGCCTCGAATTCCTTCTGGCGCTTCTGGACGGCTTCCTGAAGCTCCTTCTGGCGTGCTTCCAGTTCGGGCTGCTGGAGGCCGGGGCCGGTCAGCGCCTGCGAGAAGCCGGAAAGCGAAACGTTGATCGGGTTCGGCTTGTTCTGGAAATTCACCGAGGTCAGCGTCATCTTGCTGCCCTTCTGGAGCGCCTTCAAGAGGTCGTCCGACAGCACCACTTCGGCGATGCAGCGATCGGGGAAACAGATGCCGTATTCGACCTTCTGCGGCTTGTTGCTGTCGATCTGCATGCCGACGCCCGCCTGGATCAGGCGACCAGTGGGAACCGATACCTGGAAGATCTTGCGGTTGATCTTTCCCTTGATCTCGATGAGATTAACGGCGGTCAGCAACTGGCCGGAATCGGCGGTGACGATGTTCTGCGTGTTGCAGATATCGTTGTCCTCCTGCTTGGAGCATACCTTGAACCAGCCCTGCGGAGGCTGCTGCGCAAAAGCCGGGAAGGTCGCAGTTGCAAACAAAGCGAACGCGCCAGCAACAGCGGAGGCGGCAGCGAAAGTCTTCGTCATGGACATAGCGGGCAGGTTCCTTTCAGCGGTCTGGTCCATTTGGCGGTCACGTCCAGCTTGTCAGTGATGGGCGAATGCGGCAACAGCGTGACCGGATTGTTTCGAGAGGCGTGTTACACTGCTTGCCAGGTCAAATCCAGCGCCGAAAAGCCACATGTTCACAAAAACCCACCAATTGGTGCATTTAACCAACATGAAACCTTTGACTGCGAATCAGCGTTAAGCTCGGTCGATCGGAATCGGAATGCTCGGCAAATATATCATAACCCTCCTCCTCGCCGTCATGGGTCTGGGCCTCGGCTATTTCCCTCCGGCGCAAGCCGAGCCGACCCATGGCATCGCCATGCATGGCGAGCCGGACCTTCCGCCCGATTACACGCATTTTCCCTATGCCGACCCCGACGCACCGAAGGGGGGCAGCGTCCATTACGGCGTCATCGGCACGTTCGACAGTCTCAACCCCTTCGTGCTGCAAAGCATGCGCACCACGGCGCGCGGGCTCTTCCTCGACGGGGAATTCGGCAATCTGGTCTTCGAGCCGCTGATGCAGCGCTCCGGCGACGAGCCTTTTTCGCTCTATGGATTGATCGCCGAAAAGGTGGAAATGCCCGAAGACCGCAAATGGATCGAATTCACACTCAATCCGAAGGCGAAATGGTCGGACGGCCAGCCGATCACAGTGGACGACGTTATCTTCACCTACAAGATCCTCGGAGAGAAGGGGCGCCCTCCCTTCTCGACGCGCGTGAAAAGGATCGCCAGCATCGAGAAGACCGGCGAGCGAAGCGTCCGCTTCACCTTCGATGACAAGGGGGACCGCGAATTGCCCCTGCTTATCGCCAGCGCTATGCCGGTGCTGCCGAAGCATGCCATCGACCCGAACACTTTCGGCAATGCCTCGCTGAAACCGCCTGTGGGCAGCGGTCCCTATATCATCGGCCAGGTGCAGCCGGGCGCCCGTATCGTTTACAAGCGCAATCCCGATTATTGGGGAAAGGACGTGCCTTCCCGGCGCGGCTTTAACAATTACGACCAGATCATTATCGAATATTTCCGCAACGACACGGCACAGTTCGAGGCGTTCAAGAAGGGCATCGTTGATGTACAGATCGAGGGCGACCCTACCCGCTGGAACACGGAATATGATTTTCCCGCGGTCACGCAGGGCCTTGTCATCAAGGACAGTTTCAAGAAGGGCACGCCCAACAATATGCTGGGCTTCGTCTTCAACACCCGCCGGGAGAAATTCGCGGACAAGCGGGTGCGGCAGGCGCTGACGGACCTCTTCGATTTCGAATGGGCGAACCGTGCGCTCTATGCCGGGCTCTATGAGCGCACCGAAGGGTACTGGGATGGCTCAATGCTTTCCTCGGTCGGCCGCCCGGCGGACGCGCGGGAAAAGGCGCTGCTCGCCCCCTTCCCCGATGCGGTGGAGCCCGATGTGATGGACGGCACATGGCGCGCGCCTGTGACTGACGGCAGCGGACGCGACCGTGCGGCGGCGGAGCGAGCCTATGATCTTCTGTTAAAGGCCGGATTCACTTTCCACGACGAGCAGGCGTTCGACCCTTCCGGCAAGCCGTTCACCTTCGAGATCATGACGCGCGGGCCGGACGAGGAGAAGATCAGCCTCGCCTATGCACGCACACTCCGCCGACTCGGCATCACGGTCAATGTGCGTACCGTAGACGATGCGCAATATCAGCAGCGGCTGCAGACCTTCGATTACGACATGATTCTCGGCGCGCTCAGCGGAACCTTGTCGCCGGGCGAGGAACAATGGGGGCGCTGGGGCTCGATATCGCGGGATGCGCAGGGCAGCTTCAACTATGCGGGCGTCGCCGACCCTGCCGTGGATGCGATGATCACGGCGCTGCTTGCGGCGCGCAGCGAGGAAGATTTCGTCAGCGCCGTGCGCGCGCTCGATCGGGTGTTGATCTCGGGTTATTATTATGTGCCGCTCTACCATCCGCCCGCGCAATGGGTGGCACGCTGGCAGCGGATAAAGCATCCGGAAAGGACTTCCCTGTATGGGTTCCAGCTGCCAACATGGTGGCATGATCCCACATGAACCGTTCCGGAAACGCCGGAAAAGCAACGAGGTCGGAGACCGGCATAATGAACAGACAGATCACAATCGATGTCGTCTCCGACGTGGTATGCCCATGGTGCTATCTGGGCCGCAAGCGGCTGGAACGGGCGCTGGCGCTTCTGCCAGATCTGGATGTGACCGTGCGCTGGCGGCCTTTCCAGCTCGACCCAAGCATTCCGCCCGCGGGTAAAGACCGCAAGGCCTATATGAAGGACAAGTTCGGCAACCAGTCGCGCATCGACGAAATCCATGACCAGTTGATCAAGCTTGGCGAGGAAGACGGCATCGAATTCGATTTCGACGCCATCGAGGTGATGCCCAACACGCTCGACGCCCACCGTGTCATCCAGTGGGCTTCACAGGCGGGACCGGGCACGCAGGATCTGGTCGTTGGCAAGCTCTTCTCGTTCTATTTCGAGCAAGGCCTCAATATCGGCGACCATGAAGTGCTGGTGGATGCTGCATCCGCCTGCGGCATGGACGGCCAGATCGTGGCAAGCCTGCTTTCCACCGACGCCGACCGCGAAAGCGTGAAGCAGGAAATCGAAACCGCCCACCGCATCGGCGTGCGGGGCGTGCCCTGCTTTATCATCGAGCAGAAATATGCCTTGATGGGCGCGCAGACGGCGGAAGTGCTTGCAGACGCGATTGCACAGGCGGCGGATGGCTTCGAGCCTGGGCTGGCGGAGGATCGTTGAGCACCCTCCTTCTCCCTTGCGGGGAAGGTGCCCGCGGAGCGGGCGGATGGGGGTGGCGGCGATAGAGGAGGCTCCGAAGAATTACGTAACTGAGCCTACCGCCCAAATAATGCGCCTTACAGGCAGTCACACCGCGCTGCCTTTACCACCCCCACCCGGCCCTTCGGGCCACCCTCCCCGCAAGGGGGAGGGAAAGAGGCGTTACCCAATCGCAATCTTCGCCAGTTGCGTCATGATCACCGCGGCGCCATTCAGCCGCTTCTCCGGTGTGGGCCAGTCACGGATGAAGACGATGCTCTGATCCGGGCGGATCTTCGCCATCGAGCCCTGCTCGCCGATCATCTTCACCAGCGCTGCCGGGTTGGCGAAGGTCTTGTTGCGGAACTGAATGACGGCGCCCTTCGGTCCGGCGTCGAGCTTCTCGACATTGGCTTTGCGGCACAGCGCCTTGATGAAGACGATCTTGAGCAGATGCTGCACTTCTTCCGGCAGCGGGCCGAAGCGGTCAATGAGTTCCGCGCCGAAGCCGTCGATCTCCTGCGGCTCTTCCAGATCGGCCAGACGGCGATAGAGGCCCAGCCGCAATTGCAGGTCCGGCACATAGGATTCGGGGATCATCACCGCCGTGCCGATGGAGATCTGCGGCGACCAGTGCGCGTCCTCCACCTCGCCGGTGCCCTTGAGTTCAGCAACCGCCTCTTCCAGCATCTGCTGGTAAAGCTCGAAGCCAACTTCCTTGATATGGCCGGATTGCTCCTCGCCAAGCAGATTGCCCGCGCCGCGGATGTCCATGTCATGGCTCGCAAGCTGGAAGCCGGCGCCCAGCGTGTCGAGCGATTGCAGCACCTTCAAGCGGCGCTCGGCATTCGGCGTCAGCATCTTGCCCGGCGGCAGGGTGAAGAGCGCAAAGGCGCGCACCTTCGAGCGTCCAACGCGGCCGCGAAGCTGGTAGAGCTGCCCCAGACCGAACATATCGGCACGGTGGATGATGAGGGTGTTGGCGCTGGGGATATCGAGGCCGGATTCGACGATCGTCGTCGAAAGCAGCACGTCATACTGGCCGTCATAGAAGGCGTTCATGATGTCATCGAGCTCGCCCGGCGGCATCTGGCCATGCGCGACCGCGACCTTCAGTTCCGGCACATGGGTGTCCAGGAACTCCTTGATCTCCGCCAGATCGGAAATGCGCGGGACGACATAGAAGCTGTGGCCGCCACGATAGCGCTCGCGCAGCAGCGTCTCGCGGATGACCAGCGGGTCGAAGGGCGAGACGAAGGTGCGCACCGCCATGCGGTCGACCGGCGGGGTGGTGATGAGCGACAGTTCCCGCACGCCGGTCAGCGCCAGTTGCAGGGTGCGCGGGATCGGCGTTGCGGAAAGCGTCAGGACATGGATATCCGACTTCAGCTCCTTCAGCCGTTCCTTGTGCTTGACGCCAAAATGCTGCTCCTCATCGATGATGAGAAGGCCAAGATTGTTGAACTTGATCCCCTGCCCCAGCAGCGCATGGGTGCCGACGACGATATCGACCTTGCCTTCCGCGACTTCCTTCTTGGTCTCGGCAAGTTCCTTCGCGCTCACCATGCGCGAGGCATGGGCGACGCGGATCGGCAGGCCATGGAAGCGGTTCGAGAAGGTCTTGAAATGCTGGCGCGAGAGGAGCGTGGTCGGCACCACCACCGCCACCTGATAGCCGTTGAGCGCCGCGACGAAGGCTGCACGCAGCGCCACTTCCGTCTTGCCGAAGCCGACATCGCCGCAGATCAGCCGGTCCATCGGCTTGCCTTGGGCCAGATCCTCGAACACCGCATCGATGGCGGATTGCTGGTCGTCGGTCTCATCATAGGGGAAGCGCGCGGCGAATTCGCCGTAGATGCCGTCGGGCGGTGTCAGCACCGGCGCGCCACGCATCTGGCGTTCGGCGGCGATACGGATGAGATGTCCGGCTATGGCGAGAAGCTGCTTCTTGAGCTTGGCCTTGCGCGCCTGCCATGCGCCGCCGCCCAGCTTGTCGAGCGCGACATCGGTGCCTTCGGAGCCGAACCGCGACAGGAGTTCGATATTCTCGACCGGCAGGAACAGGCGGTCGTCACCGGCATAATGCAGTTCGAGGCAGTCATGCGGCGCACCGGCGGCGGTGATGGTCTTGAGTCCGACGAAACGGCCGATACCGTGATCGACATGGACGACGATATCGCCGGCTGAAAGCGCGCTCGCCTCGCTGATGAAATCCCGGTCGCGCTTGCGGCGCTTGGAATGGCGCACCAGCCGGTCGCCGAGAATATCCTGCTCCGCGACAACCACCAGATCGCCGGCATCGAAGCCGCTTTCGATGAAGAGCACCGTGGCGGTGATCTTGTCGCGCGACAGCGCCTTGACGGTGCCGAGGTTCTGCACCGTCTCCATCTTTTCCAGGCCATGCTCGGCCAGAACCTGCATGAGACGGTCGAGCGAGCCCTCGCTCCAGGCGGCGAGAAGGATCTTCTTGCCGTCCGCGCGAAGCTTGCCGAGATAGTCCACCACGCTTTCGAAGAGATTGACATCCTTCGCCGCGCGTTCCTCGGCAAAATTGCGCCCTTTATGCACATTCGCATGGATCACATGGCGGCCCGGCGTGTCGGGCTGCTCGAACGGCGTCAGGTCGATGCGGGTTCCGGCATCGACCGCGGCGCGCTCCAGCGCCTCGGGCGAGAGATAGAGCGTCGACGGCGCGACCGGCTTGTAGGGCACGGCGTCGCCCGGCTCCTTGCCGTCGCTCTGGCGCTTGCGGGCCTCATAGTGATCCAGCACCATCTTGTGGCGCTCTGCCAGCGCCTCATGCGCCAGGTGGTCGAAGACCACGGGCATGTTGCCGGCATGGTCGAAGATCGTTTCCAGTCCATCGTAAAAGAGCGGCAGCCAATGCTCCATGCCGGAGAAGCGGCGTCCCTCGCTGATGGCCTGATAGAGCGCATCGTCGCGCGAGGGCGCGCCGAAGGCTTGAACATAATTGCTGCGGAAGCGGCTGATCGCGTCGGGGCTGAGCGTCACCTCGCTCATCGGCTGGAGCGAAAACTCCTTGCGTGTGCCGGTGGTAAGCTGCGAGGCCGGGTCGAAGCTGCGGATCGTCTCCAGCGTATCGCCGAAGAAATCGAGGCGCAGGGGCTCATTCGAGCCCGGCACGTAGAGATCGAGAATGCCGCCGCGCACGGCGAATTCGCCGACATCGCGGACGGTGGAGACGCGCTCGAAGCCGTTCCGCTCCAGTCTTTGCGCCAGCTCGTTCATATCGACCCGATTGCCCGGACGCGCGACGAAGACCTGTGCGGCAATAGCCTCACGCGGCGGCAACTTCTGCACGACGGCATTGGCGGTCGCGAGAATCACGCCCGGATGCTTCTGCTCGCGCAAGCTCGCCATGCCCGCCATTGCCGTCAGACGGCGCGCCGCGGCATCGGAGCCGGGCGAAACGCGGTCATAGGGCAGACAGTCCCATGCCGGGAAGTTCAGCACCGGCAGATCGGGCCGGACGAAGCTCAGGACCTGCTCGATATCGGCGGCACGGTGGCTGTCGCGCACGATGAAGAGCACCGGGCCGCCATCGCCCTTCTCCTCGATGATGCGCGCCAGGCAGAACGCCTCATATCCATCCGCCACGCCATCGATGACGATGTGGCGCGCGAGGCTGGCTTTCAGTCCGAGTTTGGAAAAAACAGGCATGATTCTAGAACGTCATTCTCTGCCGGAAAGCGATGATGTCGCGGAAAAGCGGGGTGTCGTATTCGGGCGCGGTTTCGGCCTCGCCGGTCACCCATTTCAGGATATCGCGGTCAAGCACCTCCAGCAGCCGCTCGAACTCATCGAGCTCCGCATCGGACATTCCCGCGATATGCGCATCGGCATATTGGCCGAGGATCAGGTCCGTCTCGCGCATGCCGCGATGCCAGGAACGGAACAAAAGCTTGCGCCGCCGTGGGTCGAGATCAGCGCTGATCAGCGTGCTGCCCGTCATGCCTTATATCTCCGGATTGCCGCTTTGATATCGAAGCGAAAGGATGTTGCCGTGCATATAGCGCGGGATGATGGTTCTGTCAGCCTTGCAAGGCACAACGAACGCGGTAATGGTCAACTTATGCGCCCGTCCCTTCTCGATCCGCTCTTCGCTTCCGTCCAATCGCTTTCCGGCGTCGGGCCGAAAGTGACCGCGCTGCTGGGCAAGCTCCTCGGAACCGAGGGAATAAGCACTGAGCCGCGCATTGGCCAGCTTCTCTTTCTGCCGCCGCATAGCGTCATCGACCGGCGCAACCGGCCCGGCATCGCGTTCGCACAAGAGGGCGCGATCGTCACGCTGGAGGTGCGAGTGGACCGGCATCAGCCCGCGCCGAAAGGGCGGAACAATGTTCCGCATCGGGTATTCTGCCATGACGATACGGGCGAGATCGCACTCGTATTCTTCCATGCGCAGCAGGCCTGGCTGGAGAAGAGCATGCCGGAGGGCGAGACGATCATCGTCTCCGGCAAGATGGAATGGTTCAATGGCCGCGCCTCCATGGTGCATCCAGACCATATCGCCAGCATCGCCGACGCAGCCTCACTGCCGCTGGTCGAGCCTGTCTATCCGCTGACCGCCGGGCTTTCGCCGAAGACCCTGACGCGCGCCATGCGCGAGGCGCTGACGCGCGTTCCGGCGCTGCCCGAATGGATCGAACCGGCGCTGCTGGCCCGCGAACAATTTCCGAGTTTTTCCGAAGCGCTGAAGACGCTGCATGAGCCCGAAGACCCGGCCGACATCGCATGGGAGAGCCCGGCCCGGCGCAGGCTCGCTTATGACGAGTTTCTGGCCGGGCAACTGGCGCTGGCGCTGGTGCGGCTCAAGACGCGCAGGCTTTCCGGCAGGCCGCTGGAAGGTGACGGGCGCTTGGTCAAACAAGTGCTGGCCGCCCTGCCCTATTCGCTGACCAGCAGCCAGCAAAAGGCGGTCGCCAACATCATTGCCGACCTGAAACAGCCGGAACGGATGCTGCGGCTCCTGCAGGGCGATGTCGGATCGGGCAAGACTGTGGTCGGCCTCCTGGCTATGGCCCATGCGGCGGAAGCAGGCGGGCAATCGGCATTGATGGCGCCAACGGAGGTGCTGGCGCGGCAGCATTATGCCACCATCGCGCCCATCGCCCAAAAGGCCGGGCTGCGTGCGGGGCTTCTTACCGGCCGAGAGAAAGGGCGCGAGCGGCAGCAAATTCTCGACGATCTCAAGAGCGGCGGTATCCATATCATCATCGGCACCCATGCGCTCTTTCAGGAAAAGGTCGAGTATCATGATCTGGTGCTGACCATTATCGACGAGCAGCACCGTTTCGGCGTGCATCAGCGTCTGCAATTGTCCGCCAAGGGCACCGCGCCGGACATGCTCGTCATGACCGCGACGCCCATACCGCGCACGCTGGTGCTGACGGCATTCGGCGACATGGATGTGTCGAAACTCACGGAAAAACCGGCGGGCCGCCGCCGCATCATCACCGCCACAATCCCAATGGAGCGGATGGACGAACTGGTGGAACGGATGCGCTCGGCCATCGCCGAGGGGCAGAAAATCTACTGGATCTGCCCGCTGGTGGAAGAATCCGAGGTGGTCGAGCTCACCTCCGCCGAAGAGCGCTTTGAATCCCTGAAACCGATCTTCGGCGAGCGGCTCGGCCTTATCCATGGCCGGATGAGCGGCGCGGAGAAGGACGAGGCGATGCGCGCCTTCAAACATGGCGAGACACGCATTCTCATCGCCACCACCGTCATCGAAGTGGGGGTGGATGTGCCCGACGCGACCGTCATCGTCATCGAACATGCCGAACGGTTCGGGCTAGCGCAATTGCACCAGCTGCGCGGTCGCGTCGGGCGCGGCGACAAACCATCCACCTGCCTGCTGCTCTATAAAGGCCCGCTTGGGGAGGTCTCCCGTGCCCGGCTGCAGGTCATGCGCGAGACGGAGGATGGTTTCCGTATCGCGGAGGAGGACCTAAAGCTTCGTGGCGAAGGCGAACTCCTGGGGACGCGGCAATCGGGAACGCCCGGCTTCCGCCTCGCCTCAATCGAAGCGCATGGCGATCTATTGGAAATCGCCCGCAAGGATGCCCGGCTCATCCTGGAACGCGATCCTGACCTGGCGAGCGAACGCGGCGCGGCGTTGCGGATAATGCTTTATCTGTTCGGGCGGGATGAGGCGGTGCGGCTGTTGCGGGCGGGATGAAAACCATCACCACCGACGGCGTGGCGGAGCGACTATATCTGGCTCCGTACCGCCTAGTCTCGCTAATTCGCGCGCGCTTTTCTTCTCGACTTCGACTACTTTCCGCAACGCCTCGTTGATCCGCGACTGCCAGCCGGGACCTCCTGCTTTGAAATGCTCAAGCACATCCGGGCTGAGGCGGATTGTAGTACTCACTTTGGTAGTGAGCGCTTTCGGACGGCCACGCTGCACCTTGACCGTAGCGAACTTCTCCAGCCATTCGGGCGTGGATAAATCCGGGATTTCGTCGAAATCGGGGGGCATAGGCTTTCTGTTCGCGGTCATTGGCTTTCCTCAGGCTGATAATGCGGCACCTGTCACCGCGCGGTGTCCATACGAGAACGACCATCCGGCCAGCCAAAAATCCAACCGTGATGTAGCGGGTTTCGCCATAGTCGAACCGATCATCTTCAATCGTCAGATGCTCGCCTTCGAACACGGTGGCAGCATCGGCCATGTCGAGCCCGCGCTCGTTTAGCGTGTCTCGCCGTTTGAACGGATCGAATTCAATCTGCATTATTGTTACTACGATAAATTTTAAATGTCAATTTTCGTAGTAACAACATAATCAGCCCCCTCCCGCTATCTCCCATCCTACTCCACCGTCACCGACTTCGCCAGATTGCGCGGCTGGTCCACATCCGTGCCCATGAACACGGCGGTGTGGTAGGCGAGCATTTGCACCGGGAGGGCGTAGATCAGCGGGGCGATGATTTCGGGCATGTCGGGCAGGACGATGGTGTCGAGGGTCTTCAATCCTGCCGCCGACGCGCCTTTTTTGTCCGTAATCAGGATGATGCGGCCGCCGCGCGCCGCGACTTCCTGCATATTGGAGACGGTCTTCTCATAGAGCTTGTCATGCGGGGCGATGACGATAACCGGCATCGTCTCGTCGATGAGCGCGATGGGGCCGTGCTTCAATTCGCCCGCGGCGTAACCTTCGGCATGGATATAGGAGATTTCCTTCAGCTTCAGCGCGCCTTCCATGGCGAGCGGGAAGCTGGTGCCGCGGCCGAGATAAAGCGCGTGCTTGACGAGCATCAGCTCGCGGCAGACCGCTTCCACCTGGGAGGAGAGATGCAGCACTTCGTTGGCGAAGCGCGGGATTTCGGAGAGATGGCGGACGAGCTGTTGTTCCTGTTTTTCATCGATGGTGCCGCGCGCCCGGCCAGCGGCAATGGCGAGCGCGGCCAAGACCGAAAGCTGGCAGGTGAATGCCTTGGTCGAGGCGACGCCGATCTCCGGGCCGGCCAGCGTCGGGAACACCACGTCCGATTCCCGGGCGATGGTCGATTCCCGGACATTGACGATGGAAGCGATCTGCAAGCCTTGAGCCTTGCAATAGCGCAGGCTCGCCAGCGTGTCGGCCGTTTCGCCGGACTGCGAAACGAAAAGCGCAAGCGTGTCCTTCGACAAGGGCATTTCGCGATAACGGAATTCCGAGGCGATATCGATATCGACAGGGATGCGCGCGATCTGCTCGAACCAGTATTTGCCGATTGACGCGGCATAGAAGGCCGTGCCGCAGGCGGAAATCGCCAGCCGGCCGATCTTCGTGAAATCGACCGGAACGCTCTCGGGCTTGATCTTGCCGCTGGTGAAATCGAGATAATGGGCGAGCGTGTGGGAGATGACCTCCGGCTGCTCGTGGATTTCCTTTTCCATGAAATGGCGGTGGTTGCCCTTGCTCACCAGAAAAGCCGCGCCGGCCGATTTCTGCGCGGGGCGGGAAACTTCCTTGCCGTTTTCATCGTAGATGACAACGCTTTCGCGCGTCAGCACGGCCCAATCGCCGTCGTGGAGATAGGTGACGGTATCGGTGAAGGGGGCGAGCGCGACCGCGTCCGAGCCCAGGAACATCTCGCCCTCGCCATGGCCGATGGCAAGCGGCGGTCCTTGGCGGGCACCGATCAGCAGATCCTCGTCACCGGCAAAGAGGAATGCCAGTGCGAATGCGCCCCTCAGCTTGGCCAGGCTTTCGCGCACCGCTTCCACCGGCTTCTTTCCTCGGTCCAGTTCGCGCGTCACCAGATGGGCCACGGCCTCGGTGTCGGTATCGGTCTGAAAGGTGTAGCCATCGGCTTCCAGATCGGCACGAAGTTCCGCGAAATTCTCGATGATGCCGTTATGGACGATGGCGAGCTTGTCGGTCATATGCGGATGGGCGTTGCGCTCGGTCGGCGCGCCATGGGTTGCCCAGCGGGTGTGGCCGATGCCGATCGTGCCGGAGAGCGGATCATCCGCGAGCCGCTTTTCCAGATTGACGAGCTTGCCTTCGGCGCGGCGGCGCGTGAGCCGGCCGTCTTCCAGCGTGGCGACGCCAGCCGAGTCATAGCCGCGATATTCCAGCCGCTTCAGCGAATCGACCAGACGCGGAGCGGCAGAATTGACGCCGACGATCCCGATAATGCCACACATGCAAGCGCTTCCCTTTTTTCCGATTCAAATCAGCCGCAGATTGCTTAAACTGCGATTTGCCAGCCGGGTAATCACAATGTCTTTCGCGGCTTTAACTTATTTTCCGGCCTTCTTCCCCGCCTTGATCGCTGCATATTTTTCTCGCAGCACCGTGGCGCGGCCTTCCTTTATCACCTGCCTCGCGCGGCCGAAGGCAAGCGCATTGGCGGGGACGTTTTCGGTGATCACGCTGCCGGAGGCGACATAGGCGTTATCGCCGACCGAAACAGGGGCGACCAGCGACGTGTTGGAGCCGATAAACGTGCCCGCGCCGATCTCCGTCTTGCTCTTGTTGTAGCCGTCGTAGTTGCAGGTGATGGTCCCCGCACCGATATTGGCGCCCGCGCCGATGGAAGCGTCGCCGATATAGGAGAGGTGGTTGATCTTGGCGCCCTTCTCGACAATGGCGTTCTTGACCTCACAAAAATTGCCGACCTTTGCTTTTTCAGCGAGGTCGGCACCCGGACGAAGCCGTGCGAAGGGGCCGATCTCCACATCCGGGCCGACGCGCGCGCCCTCGATATGGCTGAAAGCATGGATCACCGCACCGGATGCGATATGGACGTCGGGGCCGAAAAAGACATTGGGCTCGATCAGCACATCCGGCTCGATTTGCGTGTCGTGCGAGAAGAATACGGTTTCCGGTGCGATCAGCGTCACGCCGGACAGCATGACGGATCGGCGCTTGCGCTGTTGCCAGATGGCTTCGGCTTCAGCCAGTTCCACACGGGTGTTGATGCCGATGACATTGTCCACGGGCACCTCGATTGCCGTTACCCGCAGTCCGTCGCGATGCGCGATTTCAACGATATCAGTGAGATAGTATTCGCCCTTGGCGTTATCGTTGCGGACCTTCTCAAGTAGAGTCAACGCATGTACGCCCTTCAGGGCCATCAACCCACCATTGCAGAAATTTATGCTTCTCTCAGAATCGGTTGCGTCCTTTTCCTCGCGTATCGCGATGAGTTTGCCGTTCTCTTCTATCAGCCGGCCGTAGCCGGTGGGATTGACCGGTCGGAAGCCCATCACCACGATATCGAAGCCTTCTGCCAGCTTGTTGCGAGCGTCGATCAGGGCACAATCCTCGATCAGGGGAGTGTCGCCGAACACCACAAGGAGATCGTCATAGCCCCGTGCGATGGCCTCGCGCGCCGCCAGCACCGCATGGGCGGTGCCGAGGCGCTCCTTCTGCTCATAGGCCGAGACATTGGGTGCCTGCTCCACCGCCGCCTTCACTGCATCCGCGCCGCGTCCGACAATAAGCGCGATATCGCCCTCGCCTGCGCCCCTGATCGCCTTGGCCACATGGCAGACGAGCGGCAGGCCTGCGATCTTGTGCAGCACCTTGGGCAGATCGGATTTCATCCGCGTCCCTTCGCCGGCAGCAAGGATGATCGAAAGACAGGTTCGGCTGGTCATGGGAATAAGTACCTGGTGAGGAACAGAGCGGGGGCTTTATAAGCTCCCTACCCTAATCGGCAAAGCCTATAAATAGGCTTACCCGAGTTGACCGAGCGCGGGAAATGTTTCCAGCAGCCAGAAGGAGAAGGACTGCATCCCGCCCGTCAGGAAAAGCAACCCGGCGACGACAAGCAGAACGCCCATCACTTTTTCCACTTTGCCCAGATGTACCCTGAATTTGGCCAGAAAACGCATGAACGCGCCGGAGAACAGCGCGGCAATGATAAAGGGAATGCCTAGGCCCAACGAATAGGTGGCAAGCAAGGTCGCTCCCTCGCCCACCGTGCTTCTCGCCCCAGCGAGCGTCAGGATGGGACCGAGCACCGGGCCGATGCACGGCGTCCAGCCGAATGCGAAGGCGAGGCCCATGACATAGGCGCCGACCGGATTTGCCGGAGCGTTCCGCGCCTGGAAGCGGGCCTCGCGGGAGAGGATCGACAGGCGGAAGAGGCCCAGGAAATTGAGGCCCATCACGATGATGGCAAGGCCGGCGATAATGGCAATCTCCTGCTGCCATGCCCGCAGAAATGCGCCGATGGACGACGCCCCCGCCCCCAGCGCGACAAACACCGTGGTGAAGCCGAGCACGAAGGCGAAGGATGCGGCAAACAGCGCCTTCCTTCGTGACGCATCGGCGGTTGCCGCTCCATCGGCCCGGAAATCCTCGACGGATACGCCCGCCATATAGCACAGATAGGGCGGGACGAGTGGCAACACGCAGGGCGACAGGAACGACAGCGCACCCGCACCAACCGCCGTTACATAGGAGACGTCGAGCGCCATGTTTCCCCCTCAGTGCTTTCCGGTTTCGTCATAACTATCAAATCTTTGATCCGATCTAATCGCACCCCGCAGCAATCCCAAGTAAAATCCGTGCTATCGTTGACGCAGGTCGAATGGACGAGGAGAATTTTTCGGCCGCTGATTATTACCACAAGTTTGCCTAGAATCGGGACCAAGCGGGCGAAGGATCAGCTTTTGCCAAAGTCTTGTCAGCCGCAAACATATCTAAAAGTTGTAGCCTTCAGGGAATATGCTCCAAGGTAGCGCCTATGAACCCAATTGATGGCCCGCAGTCATTTGCCTTCGCTCCCGGCTTTTGGCGCAGACTTAAGCGATTCCAGCCCATTGCGCTGCCGGTTGCCGGCATTGCCATCGCCCTGCTAGCGCTGTTCGTACTGCAGGATATGCTGCGGCATACCTCCCGGCATGAAACGCTGCTTGCGATCGAACATACATCGCTCCACGCCATCGGGCTCGCGCTGTTCTTCACCTGTCTCAGCTATGTGGCCGTCGCGCTCTATGACGTGGTGGCGGTCGATACCATCGCGCCGGGGCGCATACCGCACTGGCTTTCCGGGGTAGCGGGCGCGACGGGCTATGCGATTTCCAACGCGCTCGGCTTCTCTCTGTTGACGGGCGGCGCGCTGCGCTACCGCATCTATGCGGCGGAAGGCATAAGCCTTTTCGATATTGGGCGGATCGTGGGGACCTCCTGGTTCGCCATCTGGTTCGCCTTCATCATCCTCATCGGCGCGGCCATGCTGATCGACCCGGCGGACATTCCGTGGCTTTCGGCAATCGATCCGCGCATCGATATTCTCGCCGGGGTGCTTCTGCTCGGCGGTATTGGCTGGCTCATCTACTGGCTGTCGAAGGGCGACCGCTCCCTGCAGATCGGCCAGTTCACGCTGAAACTCCCCACCTCACGCGGCGCGCTCATCCAGGTCGCCGCCGGTCTCGTCGATGTCACGGCGGCGGCGGCGACGCTTTACGTTCTGATGCCCGAGGGGGTGGTTCCCAGCTTCGCCATCTTCGCGCTCGTCTACGTCATTGCCGTCATTATCGGCGTCGCCAGCCATGCGCCGGGCGGCCTCGGCGCCTTTGAGGCGACCATCGTAGCGGGTCTCGGCCTTGGAGCAAATCCCCAGGCCATTGCCGCCCTCGTCGTCTACCGGCTCATCTATACCGTCATGCCGCTGCTGACTGCCGTGGCCGGCCTTCTCGTCTGGGAGGTTCTTCGCCGTCGCCAGCAACTGACCAAGCGGGCGCGTTTCGCAGCACGTATCATCGAGCCAATCATTCCGGGTCTCGCCGCCAGCGTGACGTTCCTCGGCGGCATCGTCCTGCTCATCTCGGGCGTCACCCCGGCAATGCATTACCGGCTGGAAATCCTGTCGGACATTCTGCCGCTGTTCTTCGTCGAGATGTCGCATCTAGCTGCGAGCTTTGTCGGCGTAGCCCTCCTCATCGTCGCGCGCGGGCTGGCGCGACGCCTGGCGCGCGCCTGGGTCACGACCATGATCCTGTTTTTGGCGGGCGCGGTTTTCTCACTCGTCAAGGGCCTCGACTGGGAGGAAGCGCTCATTCTCTGCGCCTTTGCGGGAATCCTCTGGGTGTTCCGCGATTCCTTCTACCGCCGTCCGATCACCGGACCGTTCGAACTCACCTGGAACTGGATCGCCAGTGTCGGCACCACGGTGCTGGTCGCCACATGGCTCGGCTTCTTCGTCTACCGGCATGTCGAATATTCCAATAGCCTGTGGTGGGATTTTGCCTGGAACGGCAGTGCGCCGCGCTTCCTGCGGGCGACCGTGCTCGTGCTCGCGGTGGTGTTCGTGGTCTGCCTCAACACCGCCGTCAACCGCCGGGGCGTGCGGCGGTCGAAGGCAGACTTTGCTATCCCTGAAGCTGTGCCAGCGCTCGTCGCGGCGTCGCCCAATGCGGAGGCCGCGCTGGCGCTGCTCGGCGACAAGCAGTTCCTGATGGATCCGGAGAATCGCGGCTTCGTCATGTATGCGCAGTCCGGCGGCAGTCTTATTGCGCTTGGCGAGCCGGTGGGTGACAGCCGGGTTGCCGAAGAACTGGCCTGGTCGTTCCACGCGCTGGCGGACCGGATGGCGCTGCGCACCGTCTTCTACGGCGTCGGGCCGCAGAGCCTGCCGCTCTTTCTCGATATGGGGCTCGTCGCGCTGAAGCTCGGCGAAGTCGCGCGCGTCGAGTTGCAGGATTTTTCGCTGGACGGCCCATCGCGCCAGCCCTTTCGCTATGCCGATCGCAAGGCGACGCGGGATGGCCTCGTGTTCGAAGTCATCCCCGCTGAGCAGGTTCCGGCGCTGATGCCGGAACTGCGGCGCGTGTCGGACGCTTGGCTCGCCCACAAATCGGGCAGCGAGAAGCGCTTTTCGCTGGGCTTCTTCAACCCGGAATTCCTGTCCCGCTTCGATATCGCCGTCATGAAGAAGGATGGCGCCATCGTCGCCTTCGCCAATATCTGGCGCAGCGCCGACAAGAACGAGTATACTGTCGACATGATGCGTTATCTGCCCAACATATCGAAGATCATGATGGACGCATTGTTCGCCAAGCTGCTGATGCAGGCCAAGGCTGAAGGTTTCCGCTGGTTCAATCTCGGCGCGGCTCCTCTCTCCGGTCTTTCCGGCAGTCCGCTTGCCTCGCGATGGAACCGCTTCGGCTCCTTTCTCTACCGGCGCGGCGCGGATCTCTACCATTTCGACGGGCTGAAAGCCTTCAAGGAAAAGTTCGATCCCGTCTGGTCCCCGCATTATCTCGTCTGCCCCGGCGGCCTCGATACGCCCCGCGTGCTGGTGGATGTGACGACGCTCATCAACGGCAACCCGCTGGAGTTCATCCGCAAATGAGGAAACGTCCACTCCTTGCCGCCGCGATGGCCGCGCTGGTGCTGGTTGCCGCAACAGCCGGATATCTCGGATATTCCGGCAAACTTCCGCGCTATTGGGCCCGGCTGACCGGCGCGGAGGATATCGCCACCCATGTGAGCGCCGAGCGGCTCAAGGACATTCCCGTCCTCATGCCTCCTGACGATCCCATCGGCCTTGCCGTCCTCGTTTCCGATACGGGCGGGATGAATGCCAGGGATCGTGCCTTTGCCGATGCGCTGCTCGCCCGCAATCTCATCGTGTTGCCTGTCAATCTCGACACATGGCGCGCCGAGCTCGACAAGGATGACGGCGAGTGCATCTATCTCGATTCGGATTTCGAAGGCATCGCCAAGGAGGCGCTGCGGACGCTCGATCTCGACGTCTATTTCCATCCGGTCGTCGCGGGCATCGGCCAGGGCGCGACTCTCGCCTACGCCGCCGCCGCAGATGCGCCGGATGCGACGCTGGCGGGCGCGGTCGGACTTGACCCGGCGGATGCGCTGAAGTCCCGCCTTCCCTCCTGCGAAGGCGCCAAGGCGACGGCTGCGCCCAGTGGCGGCTATACATACGCGCTTGACGCTATATTGCCGACACCGGTGACGCTTGTGAGCCAGTCAGGCCCGGTGAACGACCCGGCGGAGGCAAAGAAGCGGCACATTGCCGTTCTACAGAAGGCGGAGAACCCGACGGTACGGCTCAACATGGCGGCGGATGCGGCGGCGGCGATGGCGACCAAGGACGCCGCCAACGAGGCTCTGCCTATCATCGACATTCCGGCCAAGGGCAAGGCGAATTACGTCGCCGTGTTCTTCTCCGGCGATGGCGGCTGGCGCGATATCGACAAATCCATCGGCGACTGGCTTAGCAATCACGGCGTCCATGTGGTGGGGGTCGATTCGCTGCGCTATTTCTGGACGGAGCGCACGCCGCAGGAAATCGCCGAGGACACCGATGCCATTCTTCGGAAGGCGGACCCCTCCGGCAAGCTGCCCATCGCCATCTTCGGCTATTCCTTCGGCGCGGACACTTTTCCCTTCGCCTGGCAGTATCTTGATCCTGAACTTCAGAACCGGACCCAAATGATCGCTCTGCTGGGCGCTTCGACGACGACCACCTTCCAGGTCACCATCGAGGGCTGGCTCGGAATGGAAGGCAGCCACAAGACCGCCCCGGCCATCGCCACCCTGCCGCTCGACAAGGTCGTCTGCGTCTATGGCGAGGAGGAGGACGATACCGTCTGCACCGAGCCCACGCTCTCCGCCATGGAGAAGATGAAACAGCCCGGCGGCCACCATTTCGACGACAATTACGAGCCGATTGCCGAGGCGCTGCTGAAGGAATTGCAGGAGCGGGCCGGGAACGGAGGCGGTGCGAAGGTTGACTAGGCTTCGGCCATATCCGGCTTAAATAAGCTCTCAGGGACAGGAACGTTTATGGCGTCCCGTCGTTCGGTTGCAGTCAGTGTACTCCAACCCAAACGAAGGGAAGCCAGATGTTCTTCAGAACAAACCAGTTCCAGTATAATGCGAAGCCCGAACGTCCCGACCCCGTATATGCCAAGAAGCTCCAGGAAGTGCTTGGCGGCCAGTGGGGCGAAATCAGCGTGATGATGACCTATCTGTTCCAAGGGTGGAATTGCCGTGCGCCGGCCAAATACCGGGATATGATTCTTGACATCGGCACGGAGGAAATCGCGCATGTCGAGATGCTGGCGACCATGATCGCCCGGCTGCTGGAAACGTCGCCCGTGGAGGCGCAGGAGGCGGCGGCTGAGAACTCCGCGGTCGGCGCGATTCTCGGAGGCTCGCGCCTTGAGGACGTGCTCGTGTCCGGAATGAACCCGCAGCATGCCATTGTCTCAGGCATGGGCGCCACCCCAACCGACAGCGTCGGCTATCCCTGGAATGCGCGGTATACAATCGCTTCCGGCAATCTTCTTGCCGATTTCCGCTTCAACGTAACGGCTGAATCGCAAGGACGCCTCCAGGTCTGCCGTCTTTACGAAATGACTGATGACCCCGGCGTTCGCGACATGCTCTCCTTCCTGATCGCGCGGGATACAATGCACCAGAATCAATGGCTTGCTGCTATCGCCGAACTGCAGGAAGACGGCCTCGAGACAACGCCGGTGCCGCAGAGCTTCCCGCAGGAGCGCGAAATGTCCGAAGTCGCCTATCAGTTCTGGAACTGCTCGGACGGAACCGAAAGCGAAGCCGGACGCTGGGCCAAGGGCCCCACTCCCGACGGAAAGGGTGAGTTCGAGTATTTGGCCGATCCCCAGCCCTTGGGAGAAACCGTCAACGAGCTTGCTCCCGGCGATCCGCTGCTGCACGGCACGCCAAAGAAACCGATGCCGCCTGCCGCTTCGTGAGTACCGATCCGTATCGTAACAGGAAATGGGCGTCACATGGCGCCCATTTTTGCACCCGTTCGTCTATTAGAAATTCAAGTAACTGCTTGATTTTGTTGGTGAGCGCGCAGGGATTCGAACCCTGGACCTACTGATTAAAAGTCAGTTGCTCTACCGGCTGAGCTACGCGCTCCCTGGGGGACGGGGTGTCCCCGGGAAGTCGCGCGGAACATAAGGGCGGGAGCCGCGCGGGTCAACAGCATTCTGCAGCGTACCACACGAAAATCGGGAGCGATTTCCGTGTGGTAAGGCTGGCTTCTGTCACAAACCCATCACATCCGCCAATATCTCGAACGAACGGATGCGGGCGGCGTGGTCGAAAATCTGCGCCGTAACCATCAGTTCATCGGGACGGGTGCGGGCGATGAAAGCGTCGAGGTCCTGCTTAACCGTTTGCGGCGCGCCGACAAAAGAGCAGGACAACGCATGGCGAAGCAGCGCGCGCGCCGTCTGGTCCAGCCCCTCCTCGTAGTTCTCGACAGGCGCGGGCAGCATTCCGGGGCGGCCCATGCGCAGGTTCACAAAGGCCTGTTGTAGCGAGCTGAAGAGCAGCTTCGCCTCGGCATCCGTTTCCGCGGCGAAGACGTTCACGCCCAGCATCAGATAGGGCTTGTCGAGATATCGCGACGGCCGGAACTGGGCGCGGTAGAGCTCTATCGCGTGTTCCATTTCGGCGGGAGCAAAGTGCGAGGCGAAGGCGTAAGGCAGGCCCAACAAGGCAGCGAGTTGCGCGCCGAAAAGGCTCGATCCCAATATCCAGACCGGGACCTCCAGCCCCTCCCCCGGCACGGCGCGTATACGCTGGCCTTCTTCCGCCGGGTCGAAATAAAACAGGAGCTCCTGGACATCCTGCGGAAAAGAGTCCGCATCGCCGCTCAAATTGCGGCGCAACGCCCTTGCCGTCAGCTGGTCGGTGCCCGGCGCACGACCGAGGCCAAGATCGATTCGCCCCGGATAAAGCGCGGCGAGCGTGCCGAACTGCTCGGCAATCAACAGCGGCGCGTGATTGGGCAGCATGATACCGCCTGCACCGACGCGGATGGTCGAGGTGCCTCCGGCGACATAACCTATCACCACCGAGGTCGCCGCGCTGGCGATGCCCGGCATGCCATGATGCTCGGCGAACCAGATGCGGCGGTAGCCCAGGCGCTCGGCATTGCGGGCTAGGTCAAGCGAATTGCGCAGGGATTGCCCCACGTCGCCTCCCTCTGGAACGGGCGACAGATCGAGAACCGATAACGGTATGCTGCTCATGATATCCCCTCACACGGGAAAAACTCCCATGCATTTAGAAAACAAATTCTAGGCCGCATGATCCTATCCAAAAAGTCTGCAACTTCTCCGGATCATGCGCAAAAGAAAACGCCGGTTATCAGAGATAACCGGCGTCGCCCATTTTCGTAAATGCAAGTTTCGGTGAACTGGCTCAGTGGTGCGCCGGTTCCGGCTCGCCCATTTCCTCCGCCAGCCCCTCCTTCTTGGAGATGTAGGTGTAGAACATCGGCACCACGAAAAGGGTGAAGATCGTTCCGACCAGGATGCCGGTGAAGATCACGAGGCCCATGGAGTAGCGCGCCGCGGCGCCCGCGCCGGTGGCGATGATCAGCGGCACGACGCCGAGCGCCATCGCCGCCGTGGTCATCAGGATCGGACGAAGACGGGTCTTCGCCGCCTCGATGATCGCCTCGCGCCGTGTCATGCCATGCAGCTCGCGCTGCTGGTTGGCGAACTCGACCATGAGGATGCCGTGCTTGGTGATCAAGCCGACGAGCGTAATGAGGCCCACCTGCGTATAGATGTTCAGCGTCCCGAGCCCCATGTTCAGCGGCACGATGGCGCCGAAGATCGACAGCGGCACCGACATCATGATGATGAAGGGATCGCGGAAGCTCTCGAACTGTGCCGCCAACACCAGGTAGATGACTACGACAGCCAGGATGAAGGCGACGAGGATCGTATTGCCCTGCGTGGCCTCAAGCCGCGACTGGCCGGAATAATCGATGAAGTAGCCTTCCGGCAGGTTCTTCCGGGCGATATCGACAATCGTCTGCAGCCCCTGCCCCGAGGTCACGCTCGGCATCGGCAAGGCGGAGAGGGTTGCCGAGTTCAACTGGTTGAACTGCTCGATCGCCGCCGGCGCCGCATTCTCGGAAACCTTGATGACCGAGTTCAGCGGTATCATCTGGCCCGAGGCGCTGCGCACATAGAACTCGCCCAAGCGGTCGGGGTTGTTCCGGTACTGGTCCGGCACCTGCGGGATGATGTCATAGCTGTTGGAATCGCGGTCGAACTTGGCAACCGACGCGCCGCCGGTCAGGAGACCGAGGGTCTGGCCGATATCGCTGACCTTGACGCCCAGCGCCGCCGCACGGTCGCGGTCGATGGTAACGGTCGTCTGCGGCGAGTCATAGGACAGCGAGTTCTGCACGATGATGAACTGTCCCGAAGCCTGCGCCTCGTTCTTGATCTTCTCGGCCATCTCGTAGACCTGATCGGCAGGGCCGGTGGACTGGATCACGACCGAAATCGGCAGGCCACCGCCTGCGCCCGGCAGCGAGGGCAGAGCGAAGGCGAATGCCTGCACGCCCGCGAGCTTGGTGAGGCGCTGGGTGATTTCCTCCTGAAGCATTTTCTGCGACTTGGTGCGCTGCGACCAGTCCTTGAACGCCCAAAGAGCGATGCCGGAATTGGTGCCGCCGTCCATGCCGACGATCTGGAAGCGCGCCCGAAGCTCCGGAATATCCTTGGTCAGATTGTCCATCTGGTCGGAATAGAGCTTCATATATTGGGACGTCGCGTATTTCGGCCCCTGTATCTGCGCGAAGAGAGCGCCCGAATCTTCTTCCGGCGCGAGCTCCGTGCTGGTGTGCATGAACAGGAGGCCCGTCACGCCCACCAGCGCAAGAACCATCAGCAACGTGATGGGGCGATAGTTCAGCGAACCTTCGACGCGGCGCGCATACCAGTTTTCGAAGCGCCCGAAGGTGCGGTCGATGAACTGCTGGAAGCGCGAGGCATTGCCATGGGACAGCATACGCGAGCACATCATCGGCGAGACCGTCAAGGCCGCGATACCGGAGATGATGACCGCGCCGGCGAGCGTGAAGGCGAACTCGCGGAAGAGCGAACCCGTCAGGCCGCCAGTGAAGCCGAGCGGGGCGAACACGGCGGCGAGCGTGATCGTCATGGCGATGATAGGGCCGGTGATTTCCCGCATGCCCTTCAACGCCGCGTCGATGGGCTTCAATCCCTCTTCTATGTGCCGGTGGATGTTCTCAAGCACCACGATGGCGTCGTCGACCACGAGGCCGATGGCAAGCACCATGGCCAGCAGCGATAGAAGATTGATCGAATAGCCGAGCACATAGAGGAAGAAGCAGACGCCGATCAATGAAATCGGAATCGTCACGATCGGAATGATGACCGAGCGGAACGAGCCCAGGAAGAGGATGATGACGATAACGACGATGGCGACGGCTTCGCCGATGGTCGTGAACACCTCATGGATCGACGAGCTGATCTGCTCGGTCGCGTCATAGACGATGACGAGCGACATGCCCTCGGGCAGCGACGCCTGAATGTTGGGCAATTCCTTGCGGACCGCGCTCGCCACGTCGATGGGGTTGGCGCCCGGTGTCGGCATGATGCCGAGGAAGGTGCCGTCCTGGCCGTTGAACCTGACAATGGTGTCCGTGCTCTCGGCGGCGAGCTCCACCTTCGCCACGTCACGCAGGCGCACAATGTTGTCGCCGTCGGACTTCACCACCATGTTGCCGAACGCCTCGGGCGTCTGCAACGTGGATTTCAGCAGGATCGAGGTGCTAACGAATTGGTTCTTGGTCTTGCCCGGAGCAGAGAGGAAGTTCGAAGCGTTGATCGCGCCCAGCACCTCCGCCGCGGTGATATTGCGCGCGGCAAGCTGGACGGGATCGAGCCAGACGCGCATCGAATAGGTCTGGCCGCCGAGAATCTGCGTCTCGGCCACACCGGGAACGGTCGAAAGACGCGGCTTGATCACCCGGTCGAGATATTCGGTGATCTGCTCGTTCGTCATGTTCGGGTTCTGCGCGGCCAGATACATCGTCGCGAAGCTTTGCCCGGTTCCCTTGAGGATAACGGGGTCTTCCGCCTCCGAAGGCAGGTCGCCACGCACCTGGTTGACCTTGGAGATCACCTCAGTCAGCGCCGCGTCAGGGTTGGCGCCCAGGCGCATATGCACGCTGACGGTGCTCGTCGACTGCGCGCTCGAGGACGTCACGTAATCGATGTTCTCGGTTGTCGCGACGGCCTGCGCGATGGGCGACGAGATGAAGCCCTGGATCAGGTCCGCGTTCGCGCCGGGATAGGCCGTGGTGATGGTGATAACCGTCTCATCGACCTTCGGATATTCGCGAACCGAGAGGTTGGAGATGCCCAGCGCGCCCAGAAGAATGATCATCAGGGCCACGACCGTGGCAAGCACGGGACGGCGAATGAATATGTCCGAAAAGCTCATAGCGTCGCCCTATTGCTGTTGTTGCAGCGCGTCAGAGGGATTGACGGTGTTGTCGATGACCACATGCTGGCCCGCGCTCAGGCGGTTCTGGCCGGAATCGACGATGATGTCACCATCCTTCAAGCCGCTTGTGACTTCCACCCGGCCATGGGACTGACGGCCAAGCTTGACGAAGACCTGCGCCAGCACCTGAGCCGGCTTGCCGTCGGGTCCCTTTTCCGCCGGCTTGCCGTCCTTGGCTTCAGCCTCGCGCACGGCGAAGACGTAATCGCCGTAGAGGCTGGTCGTCACCGCCGTCTGCGGCAGCGCGATCACATTGTTCTCTTCCGGCAGCTTGACGCGAACCTGCACGAATTGGCCGGGCGTCAGCTTGCGGTCGGGGTTCTCCACCTGGGCGCGCACGGAAACGAGCCGGGTCGACGGATCGATGCGTGGGTCGATGCCGATGATCCTGCCGTCAAAGGTCGTGTCGTCGTCGGAAAGGTTGACGCTGACCGGCTGGCCGATCTTCAGCTTGTCAAGCGACTGCTCAGGAACGGTGAAATCGACGCGCATCGTGTCGAGGTTCTGCAGCGTGGCGACCGTCGTGCCCGGCTGCAAATACTGGCCGATATCGATCTGCGGAATGCCGATGGTGCCGGAGAACGGCGCAGTCAGGCGTTTCTGATCAACCGTCGCCTCGAGCTTGGCCACGGTAGCCTGCGTCGATTCGGCCCTCGCCCTGGCGGTATCGACATCCGATACGGAGCCGACGCGCTGGCCCAGAAGCGTCTGGGCACGCTTCAGATTGATCTCGTTCAAAGCCGCGTCGGCCTGCGCGGAAGCGAGATCCGCCTGCTCGATGCTGTCATCAAGCTGGACGAGAAGCTCGCCCTGCTTGACGCGCTGGTTGGCCTTGAAATTGATCTGCTTGACGATCCCCGCGACCTGGACGGCCAGATTCACGCCTTCCGAGGCGTTCACCGTGCCGATCGCCTCGATATACGGATCCCACTTCGCCGGCTTGACCGTGACGGTGGAGACCGTCAGCGGCGGCTGCTTCATGTTGGCGAAATAGCTCGCAACCATCTCCGGCTTGAAGATCAGATTGAACCAGACGAGCCCACCGCAAACGGCAAGGACGAGCAGGAGAAGCAAAAAGGGAAGAAGGCGACGCATCGGTGGGAGGCTCCAGAGCGGGCATGACTTCGGACTGCCTGCACGCAATCACATCATGGCGAGGGCAATCGTTTTAGGTTGAATTCCAAGCGCGGATTACTGTACCGTCCGGACGGTATTGTCAACCGGATGTGTACGCCGAAAGTTCTAGATGTACGGTAAAAAATTGTCGTCGCGCGAGAGAATCCTGCAGGCCGCCACGGCCTTGGCCAAGGAAGTGGGCCCTGCGCATCTCTCGCTCGATGCGGCCGCCGCCCGCGCGGGTCTTTCCAAGGGCGGTCTCCTCTATCATTTCCCGACGAAGGCGAAGCTGCTGGAAGCGGTGGTCGAGGAGCATCTGAGAGAGCATGAGGCGGCGCTCAATGCCGAAGACGAGAAGCGGCAAGATGCGCCCAATGGCGTCGCGGAAGCCTATCTCGAAGTCTTCCGCGCAGAACAATGCCACAAGGAGCCGCCGCCCTCGGGCGTTCTGGCGGCGCTTGCGGAAAATCCGGATTTCATCAGCCCCATCCGCCGCTACAACAGGCAATTGCTCGACCGGATGCAGTCGCGCTCGAGCGACCTGGCCGTGGCCCTCATCACCTTCCTCGCCGTCGAAGGAATGCGCGCCATGCAGCTTTTCGACTGCGATATCCTGACAGATGCTGAGCGGGAGCTGGTAATGGAGCGGCTGACGGGGTTGTTGAGCGAATAGCCGCAGGACCAAGCGCCCTCATCGATAACGAGATTCCCCTTCCCTGGACAAGCTCAAGGCCAGGTCGCGCCTAGCCATGAGGGATTCACTGGAATGTCTCGGAATGCCCCTCACCCTTACCCTCTCCCCGTGAAATACGGGGAGAGGGGGACATTGACGTCGTTCGCTTGTCTCTTTTGCCAGGTGCAGGGGGAGAAGAAGAGGCGGAAAGGTTCACGTCCCCCTCTCCCTGCTTGCGGGGAGAGGGTAAGGGTGAGGGGCATTCCACGCGGTGTGTTTTTTAGGCTCTACCCCTTTCACCCTCGTCTTGAGGTGAATCGCGAGATCTAAGCCTCGAAGGGCGAGGTTCACAAAGCGGAAATATCCCCCTGCTCCCATCCCGCCTGCGTTTCCGCGACATAATCCGCGTAACGCCCCGCCTCGATAGCATCGCGGCAACCTTGCATAAGCTTCTGGTAATAGGCGAGATTGTTCCAGGTGAGCAGCATAGCGCCCAGGAACTCGTTCGACTTCACCAGATGGTGCAGATAGGCGCGGCTGTAATCGCGCGTGGCGGGGCAATCGGATTGCTCGTCCAGCGGGCGGTGATCCTCGGCATGACGGGCATTGCGCAGATTGATCTTGCCATGGCGCGTGAAGGCGAGGCCATGACGGCCGGCGCGGGTCGGCATGACGCAGTCGAACATGTCGATGCCGCGCGCCACCGACTTCAATATGTCGTCCGGCGTGCCGACACCCATGAGATAGCGCGGCTTTTCCGGGGGCAGGATCGGGCAGACCACATCCAGCATGTCGAGCATCACCGCCTGCGGCTCGCCCACCGCAAGGCCGCCGACCGAATAGCCCTTCAAGTCCATCGCTTTCAGCGCAGTCGCCGAGCGCTCGCGCAGCCGCGCATTGTCGCCGCCTTGCACGATGCCGAACATCGCCTTGCCCGGCTGGTCGCCGAAGGCCGTCTTGCAGCGCTCCGCCCAGCGCAAGGACAACTCCATCGCCCGCTCGATGTCCTTTTCGGAGGCCGGCAGTGCGACGCATTCGTCGAGTTGCATCTGGATATCCGAATCGAGCAGGCCCTGAATTTCGATGGAACGCTCTGGCGTCATTTCATAGGCGCGGCCATCGATATGCGACTGGAAAGTTACGCCCTTTTCGTTGAGCTTGCGCAATTGCGCCAGCGACATGACCTGAAAGCCGCCGGAATCGGTCAGGATCGGCCCGGGCCAGCGGGCGAATTCGTGGAGGCCGCCAAGCCGCGCGACACGCTCCGCGCCGGGGCGCAGCATCAGATGATAGGTATTGCCCAGGATGATGTCGGCGCCGAGATCGCGCACCTGGTCCATATACATGGCCTTGACGGTGCCGCCAGTGCCGACAGGCATGAAGGCAGGGGTGCGGACGGTCCCGCGCGGCATGGTGATTTCACCGCGCCTTGCAGCGCCATCGGTGGCAAGGAGTTTGAACTGGAAGTCTGTACTCATGATAGCGCACGCCATAGCAGGCTTGCGTCGCCATAGGAATAGAAGCGGTAGTTTTCCCGGATCGCGTGCTCATAAGCCGCGCGCATCGTCTCCAGCCCGGAGAAAGCCGAGACGAGCATGAACAGGGTCGAACGCGGCAGGTGGAAGTTCGTCATCAGCCCATCGACCGCGCGGAAGCGGTAGCCGGGGGTGATGAAAATATCCGTCGCGCCCGACCATGGCCGCATCGCGCCGTTTTCGTCCGCGGCACTTTCCAGAAGCCGCAAGGAAGTGGTGCCGACGCAGACGATTCGCCCGCCATTGGCCCGCACGCGATTGAGCGCTCCGGCGGTTGCCTCCGAGACATGGCCGATCTCGGAATGCATCTTGTGGTCGTCGGTATCGTCGGCCTTCACCGGCAGGAACGTTCCTGCCCCGACATGAAGCGTGACGAAATGCTTCTCGACACCGCGCTCCGTCAGCCTTTCGAGCAGTTGCGGCGTGAAATGCAGTCCGGCGGTCGGCGCGGCGACGGCCCCCTCTTCGCGGGCGTAGACGGTCTGGTAATCCGTGCGGTCGCGCTGGTCCTCGGGCCGCTTGGAGGCGATATAGGGCGGCAACGGAATATGCCCCACCGTGGCAATCGCCTCGTCCAGCATTGCGCCGCTCAGGTCGAAAACAAGCAGCGCCTCGCCCGCTTCGCCTTTTTCCGCGACGATGGCGTCGAGGGTGCCAAGATAGCAGCTCGCCCCGCCATGGCCGAAGCGGATGCGCTCGCCCTCCTTCACCCGCTTGCCGGGGCGCAGGAACGCCTTCCAGCGGTCCGGCCCGACGCGCATATGCAAGGTCGCGCTGATCTGCGCGACCGTGCCTTCGCGCTCACGGATGCCTTCGAGCTGGGCTGGAATGACCTTTGTATCGTTGAAAACCAGCGCGTCGCCGGGCTGGAGCAGATCGGGCAGGTCATAGACGTGCAAGTCGGCGAGCGGCTCGCCCGGCCTGACATGCAGAAGACGTGCGGAATCACGCGGCTCCGCCGGGCGAAGCGCGATCCGCTCTTCCGGCAGATCGAAATCGAACAGGTCTACGCGCATGGCTTGCTCAGTTGGAAAATGTTGGCGGGACAGCGCCCCCTCTGCCCTGCCGGGCATCTCCCCCGCAAGGGGGGAGATCGGCTGTCACTTCTGCTTTCGCCAATCGTCGTCGGAGCAGAATGCAAAGCCGCCATAGATGAAAGCTAATCTCCCCCCTTGCGGGGGAGATGTCCGGCAGGACAGAGGGGGGCGCTGTCCCGCCGGCGTTCTCGCTTAAGCCGCGATATCAGCCGCAATCCGCGCCGACACAATCGAATCCGGATCCTGCACCGGCTCACCGCGCTTGATCTTGTCGACATTGTCCATGCCTTCGATCACTTGGCCCCAGACCGAATATTGACGGTCAAGCCAAGGCGCATCCGCGAAGCAGATGAAGAATTGCGAGTTGGCCGAGTCCGGCGCTTGACTACGGGCCATGGAGCAGGTGCCGCGCTTGTGGTTGACGTTGGAGAATTCCGCCTTCAGGTCCGGCTTGTCGGAGCCGCCCATGCCGGCGCGGGCCGGATTGAAGTTCGCGCCGCCGGTCTTGCCGAAGCGCACGTCGCCGGTCTGGGCCATGAAACCGTCGATGACGCGGTGAAAAACCACGCCGTCATAAGCGCCTTCGCGCGCCAGCTCCTTGATGCGCGCGACATGGCCGGGGGCCAGATCGGGATAAAGCTCGATGACGACGTTCCCCTTGGTGGTTTCGAGGACGAGCGTGTTTTCGGGATCTTTGTAAGCCATTTCAGTCTCCTTTGGTCAGTTGGAAATCGGCTCTTGGTAGTTAATCGCATTGTATGAGCCAGGCACCAAACCCGGCTCGCAAACGCATTTAGGTGGCCGCGTGATACAACGCCAGAGCTTCCGCTTCGGCGCTGACGCTTTTTTACTTCTTCACATCGGCCTGGATGACGGCCTTGATGATCTCGTCGGGGTCCTTGACCGCGCCATTATTGGCTTCGTCGCCCTTCTTGATCTTATCTACGGCGTCCATGCCGCTGACGACATTGCCTATCACGGTGTATTGGCCGTTGAGGAACGAGCCGTCACCATACATGATGAAGAATTGCGAATTGGCGGAATTCGGATTGGCCGAACGGGCCATGCCGACCGTGCCGCGCACGAAGGGCTCTTTGGAGAACTCGGCCGGCAGATCGGGCAGCTTCGAGCCGCCGGTGCCGACGCGCGCGGCGTCGAAGCCCTTCTTGGAATTGCCGAATTCGACATCGCCGGTCTGCGCCATGAAGCCTGGGATGACACGGTGGAAGGCGACGTGATCATAGGCGCCTTCACGCACCAGCTTCTTGATCTGCGCGACATGCTTGGGCGCGAGGTCCGGGCGCAGCGCGATCACCACGTCCCCATATTTCAGGGTGAGGACCAGCGTGTTTTCCGGGTCGGCAGCGCGGGCGGACAGGGACGCCACCAGCGTGAACGCGACCATGGCGATAGCGGCCATGCTCAAACGGAACAGTTTCATGGAAGTCTTCTCCATTCAGGATTTGAACTTGGATTTAAGCGCCTGCCCGACGGCAGCGGGCACGAAGGGGCGGATATTGCCCCCCATTGAGGCGATCTGGCGCACAAGAGTGCCGGTAATGGCGCGCGATTGCGGGCTTGCAGGAAGGAAGATGGTCTGAATATCGGGCGCCATCGCGCCGTTCATGCCGGCCATCTGCATTTCATAATCGAAATCCGTGCCGTCGCGCAGGCCACGCACCATCAGCGTAGCGCCATGTTTTTTGGCCGCGTCGATAACAAGCCCATCGAACGAAACCACGCGAATGCGCCTGGCGTCCACGCCGAACATGGCCTTGGCCGCCTCGCCGATGAGTTTCTCGCGCTCCTCGAAGGAGAAGAGCGGCTTCTTGCCCGGATGGATGCCGATGGCCATGACGACCTCATCCGCAAGGCGCAGCGCGCCCTTGAGGATGTCGAGATGGCCGTTGGTCACGGGATCGAAAGATCCGGCATAGATAGCGATGGTCATGAGACTGGCGTAACGCGTTTGGGAACGGGATTCAATGTCTCGATCCATGCCTCTCTTACAAAAAGAAACGGCCCTCAACAAATTATGAATTGAAGATGAACCGGCACTTCACGCGCAATTCAGATCGCTTTTGACAATATCAGACAACGATTATGCAACTTTTTTCGTGTTAAAGCGTAATGGTTGCGAAAGGAAAGTCCGATGCTGATATTTCTGCTCTCGCTGTCCATGATGATCTCGATGACGGTTGCGGCAATCATCCTGCTGCTCGAGGAGAACGCCGCGCGGCAGAAGATCGCGGAGCCGGTCTTCGATATTCGCACCGTTCGCCGCATGCCGCGGCACAAATAACAGTTTACCTGGCCCTCCAGCCAAAGAAAGAAAGGCGGCGCTCTCCCAAGCGCCGCCTTTCTTGTTTCTTATGCCTCGCCGCCGTCTTCGCCGGTCTCGCTCTGGATCTCCTCGACATCGTCGCCTTCGGATTCCGAGATGCGCTCGACGGAGACCACCCGGTCGCCATCGGCGGGCTTGAAGATGGTGACGCCCTTGGTCGAGCGGCCGGCGATGCGGATGCCGTCCACGGGGACGCGGATCAGCGTGCCGCCATTCGACACCAGCAGGATCTGGTCCTTCGCCTCGACCGGGAAGAGTGCGACGAGCTTGCCGATCTCGTCCGTCTTCGAAGTGTCGGTGGCGCGGATGCCCTTGCCGCCGCGGCCCGAGATGCGGAACTCGTAGGAAGACGAGCGCTTGCCGTAGCCATATTCGCTGATGGTCAGCACGCTCTGCTCGCGCGCCTTCAACTCCTGATAGCGCTCTTCGGAAAGCTCCGCGTCAGCCCCTACATCCTCGCCTACAACAACGATATCTTCCGCGTCTTCCGCCCCCTCCGCGCGCCGCTCGGCGATGGAGCGCTTCAGATAAGCAGAGCGCTCGGCGGGCGTCGCATCGACATGGTGCAGGATGGCCATGGAGATGACCTTGTCGCCCTCGGCCAGATTGATGCCGCGCACGCCGATGGAATTGCGGCCCGCGAAGACGCGCACATCGGTGACGGGGAAGCGGATGCACTGGCCGCCCGCCGCCGTCAAAAGCACGTCGTCGAACTCGGTGCAGGTATCGACGGAGAGGATCTCGTCGCCCTCCTCCTCCAGCTTCATCGCGATCTTGCCGTTGCGGTTGACCTGGACGAAATCCGAGAGCTTGTTGCGCCGCACCGTGCCGCGCGTCGTCGCGAACATGACGTCGAGGTTCGCCCAGCTATCCTCGTCCTCAGGCAGCGGCATAATGGTGGTGATGCGCTCGCCCTCCTGCAAGGGCAGCATGTTGATGAGCGCCTTGCCGCGCGATTGCGGCGTGCCGATGGGCAGGCGCCAGACCTTTTCCTTATAGACGATGCCGCGCGAGGAGAAGAACAGCACCGGCGTGTGGGTGCTCGCCACGAACAGGCGGGTGACGAAATCCTCCTCCCGCGTGGCCATGCCCGAGCGGCCCTTGCCGCCGCGGCGCTGCGCGCGATAGGTGGCGAGCGGCACGCGCTTGATATAGCCGGCATGGCTGACGGTGACGACCATGTCCTCGCGGGCGATCAGATCCTCATCGTCCATCTCGGGACCGCCCTCGCCCAGCTCGGTGCGGCGCGGCGTGCCGAACTCGTCGCGAAGCGCGGCAAGCTCATCCTTGACGATGTTCATGATGCGGATGCGGGACGCGAGAATATCGAGATAATCGCGGATTTCCTCGCCGATCTTGTTGAGCTCGTCGGCGATCTCGTCGCGTCCGAGCGCGGTCAGGCGCTGCAGGCGCAGATCGAGAATGGCGCGGGCCTGCTCTTCGGACAGGTTGTAGGTGCCGTCCTCGTTCAGCACATGGCGCGGATCGGCAATGAGCGCGATGAGCGGCGCGATGTCCTGTGCCGGCCAGCGGCGCTCCATCAATTGCTCGCGCGCGGTCGAAGGGTCCGGCGCGCGGCGAATGAGGTTGATCACCTCGTCGATATTGGCGACGGCGATGGCGAGACCGACCAAGACATGCGCCCGATCACGTGCCTTGCGCAGCAGGAATTTGGTGCGGCGGCTGACCACTTCCTCACGGAAGGAAACGAAGGCGCGCAGCAAGTCGAGCAGCGTCATCTGCTCCGGCTTGCCGCCATTGAGCGCCACCATGTTGACGCCGAACGAGCTTTGCAGCGGCGTATAGCGATAAAGCTGGTTCAGCACGACATCGGCAACGGCATCGCGCTTCAACTCGACGACAACGCGATAACCCTCGCGGTCGGATTCGTCACGCAGATCCGAGATACCCTCGATGCGCTTCTCGCGCACCAGTTCGGCCATCTTCTCGATCATCGTCGCCTTGTTCACCTGATAGGGAATCTCGGTGATGATGATCGCCTCGCGGTCGCCACGCATGGACTCGATCTGGACGCGCCCGCGCATGATGATGGAGCCGCGCCCGGTCGAATACGCGGAATGGATGCCCGCGCGGCCCAGAATGATGCCGCCGGTCGGGAAATCCGGCCCCGGAATGATCTCCATCAGTTCCTGAAGATCGATAGCGGGATTGTCGATGAGCGCGATGCAGCCGTTGATGATCTCAGAGAGATTGTGCGGCGGGATGTTGGTCGCCATGCCCACAGCGATGCCGCCGGAGCCGTTGACGAGCAGATTGGGAAAGCGCGCCGGCAAAACGGTCGGCTCCTGCTCGCGGCCGTCATAATTGTCCTGGAAATCGACCGTTTCCTTGTCGATATCGGCAAGCAGCGTCTCGGACAGCTTCTCGAGGCGGCATTCGGTATAACGCATGGCCGCAGGGGGGTCGCCGTCCACGGAGCCGAAATTGCCCTGCCCGTCGATCAGCGGATCGCGCAGCGAAAAATCCTGCGCCATGCGCACCAGCGCATCATAGATCGAGGCGTCGCCATGGGGATGGTATTTACCCATCACCTCGCCGACCACACCGGCTGACTTACGATAGGGGCGGTTCCAGTCCAGCCCCATCTCGTTCATGGCGTAAAGAATGCGCCTGTGAACCGGCTTCAAACCGTCACGCGCGTCGGGCAGCGCGCGGCTCACGATCACGCTCATCGCGTAAGCGAGATAGGAGGTCTGCATCTCCTCGACAATGGAAACCGGCTCAATGCCGTTGGGATCTTGCGGACCGGTCGGCGGAGTTTGATCTGACACTGTTCAAAGGTCTTTCATGCGAGAATCGATCCAGCCCTTATAGCGGAAACGCGGAAGAAACACCAATAAACAGGCCTTTTCATAGGGGATAATTGGCCTTATATTTCAATGCGATAGAAACGGGCATACAAAGATGGGCGAATCATACGCCACATTCGGGCCATGATTGGCCTCGTCTTGAAGGAGCAAGGCAACAGGGAAACAAGAAAGTATGTTTTATTCGCAAACATACTCCCTGCTCACCTATTCCCTTACACCCCAATTCCCTTTCAACGGAAAGCATCCGATGGTCTACGACACAATCCTGAGTGCCTTCGTCACGCTGCTGGTGACCATCGACCCACCGGGGCTGGCGCCGCTGTTTCTGGCACTCACGACAGGCATGGACCGCAAGGCGCGGGGACAGGTGGCGCTGCGGGCAAGCATCATCTCATTCTGCGTGCTGGCGCTCTTTGCTGTTGCCGGGGCACAGATATTGGGCGTGTTCGGGATCACCATCGGCGCGTTCCGCGTTGCTGGCGGGCTGCTCCTCTTCTGGATCGCCTTCGACATGATCTTCGAGCGGCGGCAGGAGCGGAAGGAAAAGAGCGCCGAGGTGGCTATCACCAAGGATCACATCCGCAACATCGCGGCCTTCCCGCTGGCGATCCCGCTCATCGCGGGACCCGGTGCGATTTCGGCGACGATCCTGCTCGGCGGCTCGTTTCCCGAGACGGGGCCGCGGCTGGTGCTGGTGCTGATCCTCCTGGTCTGTATCCTGACCACATATCTGGTGCTTCTGCTCGGTGAACGGATCGACCGTTTTCTAGGCGAGACGGGCCGGTCGATCCTGACAAGGCTCCTCGGCGTCATCCTCGCCGCGCTGGCGGTGCAGTTCGTGGCGGATGGGGTGAAGGCGCTGGTGGTGGGGTGATGCGGACGATGCGATCAATGGCCACTGGAGCGGGACGAGATGACAATAAGTCATCTCCAGCCAAATCATGCGCCGGAGCTATGGTCACCGCCACCGAAATATTGGGCATAGCCGCTGGCTAATAGCAAATGCGCTTCGGCATTCGCCAAATAGCGCACACTCGGTAAATCAGGCGATGCCAGCCAATTCCAATCTGGGATGGCTGGCATCATAGGGGTGCTTGAATCGTCTCCCGCTTAGAACGGAATCTCATCGTCCAGATCGCGCGAGAAGCCGCCACCGCCGCCCTGCGATGGGCTGGAGCGGCCGAAATCGGAGCCGCCCTGGTCGGAATAATCGTTCATCTGGCCACCGCGGCCGCCTTCGAAGCGTCCGCCGCCGCTGCCGGCACCCTCCCCGCGGGAATCGAGCATCTGCAGCTCGCCGCGGAATTTCTGGAGCACCACTTCTGTCGTGTAGCGGTCATTGCCGGTCTGGTCCTGCCATTTGCGGGTCTGCAGCGAGCCCTCGATATAAACCTTCGCGCCCTTCTTCAGATATTGCTCAGCCACCTTGGCGAGATTGTCATTGAAGATCACGACGCTGTGCCACTCGGTCTTCTCCTTGCGCTCGCCCGACTGCTTGTCGCGCCAGGTCTCGGACGTCGCGATGCGCAGATTGGCCACCATATCACCGGAATTCAGGCGCCGGATTTCCGGATCCGCTCCGAGATTGCCGACGAGGATGACCTTGTTGACGCTACCTGCCATAAAACCCACTCCAACTTTTGTGTTTCCCCGCACCATACAGGAGCGAGGCGCAGGGCGCGCATCCGTATGGCAATTCGCCCCTGACTATCCACAGAGTTATTGTTCTATGTTTGTTCTATAGATTTTTGCGCCAAATGCAAGGGGAAGTTGGTAAATGGTGAAGAGAGTAACCCAAGCCCACCATTCACAATTCACTATTTTGCTATTCACTCATGTGATTGGCCCCGCCGCTCTTATGTTCCTGGCGCGCGGGGCCGGATTGGGGATCACCCTCTTTGCCGGTAGTGATTCACCGGCAAGTTCTCAAGGAAACATCCGTTTCCCTTATCAATCGTCCAAATTTTCAGTAGCCGGCTTAAGCGTGTCACCTATAGGTGGCTTAAGCCTTGGATGAATTATCAGGTGGACTCATGCCTCATTCCTCCTGTCAATTCCCGTCCCGACCGAAGGCGGAATTGCGCGATGACCGCTCGTCCATCCGGCCATCATTCCGCGCCTTCGATCACCATTGAATGTGTGCCTGTCAGGAGCATTCGTCAACGATCTTGTCATCACAATTTGCGTGGCTTATGTCAGGAGTCGGTTGTTCGATGTTTGTTCCAGTGATAAGAACGGCATCTCTTGAACTTTCGCGAAGACAGGATGGCAGGGGCGCGAATGAGCGATCAGAAATTCATCTCCATACGCGGCGCGCGCGAGCATAACCTGAAGAATGTCGATCTCGACCTGCCGCGCGACAAGCTCATCGTCATGACCGGCCTGTCGGGTTCCGGCAAGTCCTCGCTCGCCTTCGACACGATCTATGCCGAGGGACAGCGGCGCTATGTCGAGAGCCTTTCGGCCTATGCGCGCCAGTTCCTTGAAATGATGCAGAAGCCCGATGTCGACCAGATCGACGGGCTTTCGCCCGCCATCTCCATCGAGCAGAAGACGACGAGCCGCAATCCGCGCTCAACGGTCGGCACCGTCACCGAGATCTACGACTATATGCGCCTGCTCTTCGCGCGTGTGGGCGTGCCCTATTCACCCGCCACCGGCCTGCCGATCGAAAGCCAGACGGTGAGCCAGATGGTCGACCGGGTGATGGCGCTCCCGGAAGGCACGCGGCTCTATATCACCGCGCCGATCGTGCGCGGGCGCAAGGGCGAGTATAAGAAAGAGCTGGCGGAGCTGCAGAAGAAGGGCTTCCAGCGCGTCAAGGTGGACGGCACCTTCTATGAGATTGCCGACGTTCCGGCGCTGGACAAGAAATATAAGCACGACATCGATGTGGTGGTGGACCGCGTGGTGGTGCGGGACGATCTCGCCTCGCGCCTGGCGGATAGCCTCGAGACCTGCCTGAAGCTGGCGGATGGCCTCGCCATTGCCGAATTCGCGGACAAGCCCCTCCCCCCGGAAGAAACCGCCGAAGGCGGCTCTGCCAATAAATCCGCCAATGAGACGCATGAGCGCATCCTGTTCTCGGAGAAATTCGCCTGTCCGGTTTCGGGGTTCACAATTCCCGAGATCGAGCCGCGGCTGTTCTCGTTCAACAATCCGTTCGGCGCCTGCCCGACCTGCGACGGGCTCGGCTCGCAGCAGGCCATCGACCCGAACCTGATCGTTCCCGATGAAAACGCGGTCGTGAAGAACGGCGCGATTGCGCCATGGGCCAAGTCGTCCTCTCCCTATTACAACCAGACGCTGGAGGCGCTGGGCGCGGCCTATGGCTTCAAACTGGGCGCCCGCTGGCGCGATCTTTCGGAAGAGGCACAGAAGGCCATTCTTTACGGTACAGGCAGCCGGGAAATCACCTTCGCCTATGATGACGGGTTGCGCTCCTACAAGACGACCAAGACTTTCGAGGGCGTGATTCCCAATCTGGAGCGGCGCTGGAAGGAGACGGATTCGGCCTGGTCGCGCGAAGAGATCGAGCGCTATATGGCCTCCTCCCCCTGCCCCGCCTGCAATGGCTATCGCCTGAAGCCCGAGGCGCTGGCGGTGAAGATCGGCGGGCTGCATATCGGCGCGGTGACCGAGATGTCGATCCGCAAGGCGGATGCCTGGTTCCGCGATATCGACAAGACCTTCAACGAGAAGCAGCATGAGATCGCGGCGCGCATCTTGAAGGAAATCCGTGAGCGGCTGCGCTTTCTCAACGATGTCGGCCTCGATTATCTGACGCTGTCGCGCAATTCCGGCACGCTTTCGGGCGGCGAGAGCCAGCGCATCCGGCTGGCCTCGCAGATCGGCTCGGGACTGACCGGCGTGCTCTATGTGCTGGACGAACCGTCCATTGGATTGCACCAGCGCGACAATGCCCGGCTGCTCGACACGCTCCGGCATTTGCGCGACCTCGGCAACACGGTCATCGTCGTGGAGCATGACGAGGATGCGATCCTGACCGCCGACTATGTGGTCGATATCGGCCCTGCCGCCGGCGTCCATGGCGGGCAGATCATTGCCGAGGGCACGCCCGAAGAGGTGATGGCGAATTCGAAATCGCTCACCGGGCAGTATCTCTCCGGCGCGCGCGAGGTGGCGGTTCCCTCGGAGCGGCGTCCGATCTCCAAGGCGAAGCGCATCAAGGTCGTCGGCGCGCGCGGCAATAATCTGAAGAATGTTTCCGCCGAAATCCCGCTCGGCACATTCACCGCAGTCACCGGTGTTTCGGGCGGCGGCAAGTCCACCTTCCTCATCGAGACGCTGTTCAAGGCGGCTTCGCGGCGCATCATGGGCTCGCGCGAGCATCCGGCGGAGCATGACCGCATCGACGGGCTGGAACATCTCGACAAGGTCATAGATATCGACCAGTCGCCTATCGGGCGCACGCCGCGCTCCAACCCGGCTACCTATACCGGCGCCTTCACGCCCATCCGCGACTGGTTCGCGGGGCTGCCGGAGGCGAAGGCGCGCGGCTATCAGCCGGGGCGCTTCTCCTTCAACGTCAAGGGCGGGCGCTGCGAGGCCTGCCAGGGCGATGGCGTCATCAAGATCGAGATGCATTTCCTGCCTGACGTCTATGTGACCTGCGATGTCTGCCACGGCAAGCGCTACAATCGCGAGACGCTGGAAGTGACCTTCAAGGGCAAATCCATCGCCGATGTGCTCGACATGACGGTGGAGGAAGGCGTCGAGTTCTTCTCCGCCGTTCCCGCCGTGCGGGACAAGCTGCAGGCGCTGCTCGATGTGGGCCTCGGCTATATCAAGGTGGGCCAGCAGGCAACGACGCTGTCTGGCGGCGAGGCGCAGCGCGTCAAGCTCGCCAAGGAATTGTCGAAACGCTCGACGGGCCGCACGCTCTATATCCTCGACGAGCCGACCACCGGACTCCACTTCCACGACGTGGCGAAGCTCTTGGAAATGCTGCATGAGCTGGTCAACCAGGGCAACACGGTGGTGGTGATCGAGCACAATCTGGAAGTGATCAAGACCGCCGACTGGGTGATCGACCTCGGCCCCGAGGGGGGCGATGGCGGCGGCGAGATCGTCGCGGTGGGAAGGCCAGAGGATATTGTGAAGGAGACACGGTCCTATACCGGACAGTTCCTGAAAGAACTGCTGGAGCGGCGGCCGAAGCGCAAGGCGGAAGCGGCGGAGTGAACCATGGCGAACGCAGGCACCATACGGGCAGGCATCGGCGGGTGGACCTTTGAGCCGTGGGAGGGGACGTTCTATCCGGACGATCTGCCGAAGAAAAAGCAACTCGAATATGCCAGCCGGCAGCTTGCCACCATCGAGATCAACGGCACCTATTACGGTTCACAGAAGCCGGAGACCTTCGCCAAATGGGCAAGCGAGGTGCCGGAAGGTTTCGTCTTTTCGCTGAAAGGCAATCGCTTCGTCACCAACCGCAAAGTTCTGGCGGAAGCGGGCGAGTCGATGGAGAAGTTTCTGACGCAAGGGATCACGGAGCTTGGGTCGCATCTGGGGCCTATCCTCTGGCAGTTCGCGCCGACGAAGAAATTCGATCCGGAGGATTTCGAGGCGTTTCTCAAGCTTCTGCCGGAAAAGCAGGATGGGCTGAAGCTGCGCCATACGGTGGAGGTTCGCCATCCTTCCTTCGTGGTCCCGGAATTCGTGGCGCTCGCCCGCAAATACAATGTGGCGATCACCTGTGCCGAGCATTTTGACTATCCTGAAATCGCTGACGTCACCGCCGATTTTGTCTATGCCCGGTTGCAGAAGGGGGATGACAATATCCCCACCGCCTATTCGCCCGCGGCACTCGACCGATGGGTGGAGCGCGCGGAACTCTGGGCGAAGGGCGGCGCGCCTGACGATTTGGCCTATGCCGATCCGGACAACAAAATCCCCGCCGCGCCGCGCGATGTGTTCGTCTACTTCATCCATGAAGGGAAGGTAAGAGCGCCTAATGCGGCACGGGCGTTCATGGAGCGGGTTGAGGGAAAAGGATGAGGTTACACGTGAGGTTGCTGCCGGATTGATTCTGGGAATTTACGTAAGTGGCTGATTTTATAAGGAATGACGTATTTAATTTTAATGGCGAGGCTGGCGGTCTCACACCCTCCTTCCCCCTTGCGGGGAAGGTGCCCGCTTTAGCGGGCGGATGGGGATGGGGACATTTGCGCTTTTGCTGGAGGTAGAGGCATCAGCGTCACCACCCCCATCCGTCTTCGCAGACACCTTCCCCGCAAGGGGGAAGGAGGGTGTTTCCCAGCATCTCCGGCAAATCCTCCGCGATCAAACCCGGGCCGAAGCGTCTGGCGGCGGCGGCGTGAAGCCAGACGGCGGCGGTGGCCGCCTCAAAAGCGGGCATGGCTTGTGCGATGAGGCCGGCAATCATGCCTGCCAGCACGTCGCCCGATCCCGCGGTTGCCAGCAGCGGCGTGCCGTTGGTGTTGATCGCCGCGCGACCATCGGGGGACGCGATGACGGTGTCAGGGCCTTTGTAGATCACCACCGCATTGGCGCGTTTTGCCGCCGCCCGCGCCTTTTCCAGCTTCGACAAGGCCGTGTCATCGGCGATGTCAGGGAACAGGCGGCGGAACTCGCCTTCATGCGGCGTCAGCACCAGCGCATTGGCGTTTTCTCTGTTGGAAGCTCGGAACAGAAGGCCGGGATTGTCCTGGAAAGCCGTCAGCCCGTCAGCGTCCAGCACCAGCGCGCGAAAACCGTCGCCCGTCTGGCGCTGGTCAAGCAAGTTTGGCGCACGGGCCCGAATGTCCGCCATATTGCCGAAACCGGGTCCCAAAACAGCGGTGGCAACCTTGCGCTCCCGGATGAAAGAGAGGTCGGCCGCGTCGCCTTCCATTTTGCGCAGCATGATGCTGGTCAGATGCGCGGCGTTCACAAGAAGCGCGTCGGGCGGCGAGAGCACGGTGACCGCCCCTGCCCCTGTTCGAGCCGCAGCCCGCGCCGAGAGCCGCGCGGCGCCCGCCGCAGTCAGGCCGCCGGAAAACACGGCCACATGTCCGCGCCGGTATTTATGCGTGTCCTCCGCCAATCTCGGAAAAGCCCCGTGCCAAAGATCGGGCGTGTTCTCGAAGCAGCGCGGCGCGATTTTTTCGAGCACGTCGTCCTTGATGCCGATATCGGCGACCAGCACCTCGCCGCAGTGCTCGCGTCCCGGCAGCAACAGATGGCCGGGCTTCTTGCGAAAGAAGGTGACCGTCAGCACCGCATGAAGGGCAGCGCCAAGAACTTCGCCGCTCTCGCCGGAAACGCCGCTAGGCAGGTCCACCGCCACCACCGACAGGCGGGCTTCATTCACCTTTTCGATCATTACGCGCTCGATCCCCTCCACCGGACGCGACAGTCCGGCGCCATAGAGCGCGTCGATGACGAGATCGCAATCGCTCACGCCGAAATCCTCGAAACCATGCACCGGTCCCAGATAATCCCGCGCGGCGAGGAATGCGTCGCTGCCCTCGCGCGGCGCGGCCCCCCGGAAGCAGCGAACGGAGAGCCCGGCCTCCCGCAACAGCCGGGCTGCTACATAGCCATCCCCGCCATTATTGCCCGGCCCGCAAAGTATGGCGATGCGGCCCGCGGCGGGAAACCGCTCCAGCACGGCCCTAGCGATGGCCGCACCGGCGTTTTTCATCAGGCCATAGCCGTCAAGCGGGCCTTCGTTTATTGCCAACCGGTCGGCCTCGGCCATTTCCCGCGGGGTCAAAAGCGCGTGCATCGGGGCACTCCATGACTATTCATTATGCATATTGCCTATCTTTTGCCCAGTTTCACGCCGCTTAGTGCGCGCGAGGCGAGGCATAAAGCGCGCCGGGCAATGACCGGCTCGTTTATCCTGCCGGGTCGCATGGCGCATTTCCATCCGTTTTTCGGCGCCATCCGAAAGAAACGCGAGGGCAGGCGAAATTTCTGCAGTTTGGCACGGTTCCTGCTTACAAAAGAGCGAAACGGGCGCAAGGTCCGTTTCGCTTTTAAGAAAAGCGGAGTCCGTTCTCTGATGAAAAAGATCGAAGCCATCATCAAACCGTTCAAGCTCGACGAAGTGAAGGAAGCGCTTCAGGAAGTCGGGCTCCAGGGCATTACGGTCACCGAGGCCAAGGGTTTCGGGCGGCAGAAGGGCCATACGGAACTCTACCGCGGGGCGGAATATGTCGTGGACTTCCTGCCGAAGGTGAAGGTGGAAGTGGTTCTCGGCGACGAATCCGTGGAAGCGGCGATCGAAGCAATCCGCAAGGCCGCGCAGACCGGCCGGATCGGCGACGGAAAGATCTTTGTCTCCAACATCGAAGAAGTCATCCGCATCCGTACCGGTGAATCCGGTATCGACGCGATCTGACTTGGGGTCCTCCCATCATCCATCGTCGCAATGTCGTGTGAATTGAGGAAAAAATCGAAATGACGACTGCAAATGACATTCTGAAACAGATCAAGGACAACGACGTAAAGTTCGTCGATCTCCGCTTCACGGACCCCAAGGGCAAGCTCCAGCATGTGACGATGGATGTCGCCGTTGTCGATGAGGACATGTTCGTTGACGGCGTGATGTTCGACGGCTCCTCGATTGCGGGCTGGAAGGCCATCAACGAGTCCGACATGGTGTTGATGCCCGATGTCGAGACCGCCCATATCGATCCGTTCTTCGCCCAGTCGACCATGGTCGTCATGTGCGACATCCTCGACCCGATCTCCGGCGAGGCCTATAACCGCGACCCGCGCACGACCGCCAAGAAGGCCGAAGCCTATTTGAAGTCGCTCGGCATCGGCGACACGATCTTCGTCGGCCCGGAAGCCGAATTCTTCGTCTTTGACGACGTCAAGTACAAGGTCGATCCCTACAACACCGGCTTCAAGCTCGACTCGACCGAACTGCCCTCCAATGACGACACCGATTACGAGACGGGCAATCTCGGCCACCGTCCGCGCGTCAAGGGCGGCTATTTCCCGGTTCCGCCGGTCGACAGCGCGCAGGACATGCGCTCCGAGATGCTCTCCGTGCTGACCGAGATGGGCGTCACCGTCGAGAAGCATCACCACGAAGTCGCCGCCGCGCAGCATGAGCTGGGCGTCAAGTTCGACACGCTGGTCCGCAACGCCGACAAGATGCAGATCTACAAGTATGTCGTGCATCAGGTTGCCAACGCCTATGGCAAGACCGCAACCTTCATGCCGAAGCCGATCTTCGGCGACAACGGCTCGGGCATGCACGTCCATATGTCGATCTGGAAGGACGGCAAGCCGACCTTCGCGGGCAATGAATATGCCGGCCTTTCCGAGAACTGCCTGTTCTTCATCGGCGGCGTCATCAAGCATGCCAAGGCGGTCAACGCCTTCACCAACCCGTCGACCAACTCCTACAAGCGTCTGGTTCCGGGCTATGAGGCGCCGGTGCTGCTGGCCTATTCGGCGCGCAACCGCTCGGCTTCCTGTCGCATTCCGTTCGGCTCCTCGCCGAAGGCGAAGCGCGTGGAAATCCGCTTCCCCGATCCGTCGGCCAATCCGTATCTCGCCTTCGCCGCGCTGCTGATGGCCGGTCTCGACGGCATCAAGAACAAGATCCATCCGGGCCAGGCCATGGACAAGGACCTGTACGACCTGCCGGCAAAGGAACTGAAGAAGATCCCGACCGTCTGCGGCTCGCTCCGCGAGGCGCTGCAGAACCTCGACAAGGATCGCGGCTTCCTGAAGGCCGGCGGCGTGTTCGACGACGACCAGATCGACGCTTTCATCGAGCTCAAGATGGCCGAGACGCTGCGTTATGAAACGACCCCGCATCCGGTTGAGTACGACATGTACTATTCGATCTGATCCGGAATCAGGCCCCGAAAGCAAGAAACCCCGGCAATGCCGGGGTTTCTCTTTTTTAAAGGGTTCTTGGGAGGAACCTGTTACTTGGTCCGAAAGATGATGTTCTTTGCGAACTCGTCCGCATTTTCGGACGTTGTCTCCGCATCCGTCGGCGTTCCGAAGGGATGCATCGACGAGACCAATACCGCAATGAAGGTCAGCGCCAGATAGACGTAAGGACGTGACATCGGACTATTCTCCTTTGTTCGAACCTTGAGCCTTGGCGCGATCTGACCCAGCAAAACGGGCAGTTTAAGGACCTCAAAATGAAGAGGTTGCGGCAAACATTGCCGCTGCTGCCATCATTTCCTCTTCGCGCCAGGCCCGCCGGGCCTTCGCTTCCGCGTCTTCGCCCCAGTGCTCGATGGTCCAGTCCTCGTCGAGATGGGCGAGGTCCCAACCTTCCTTCGCGCCGATCTCACCCTTGGCTATGGCAAGCGCAAGGAGCGCGGAGCCGGTTAGCGTGGTCATGGTATGGAGCGCCGCCAGCGCAACAGGATCGCGGACCGCATTCACATGAACACCGAAGGCTGCGAGCGCCTCGCGCGGCTGGGCCACGTACATCACGCCCTCGGCGAGGATGAAATGCGCGCCAAGCGCCTCGGAGGCCCAATCGAGGAGCGGGTCCCAGCGCTCCGCCTGTCTTTTGACCAGCGCTTCCGGTCCCTCGGCGCGATAGAACAACATGTCGGAATTGGCGAAGCGCAGCAAATCCTCCACCACCGCTTGGCTGTCTTCTGCGACCCCATCGACCGCCGTGTTGGCGAGCCGGGTGGCGGGCATTTTCGCGGGGTCGATCACTTTCTCCTGCCGGGCGAACTCATCGGCGACGATTTGCGCCGCCGCGCGGGTGGGCAGGATCAGCGCCTTGCGCCCCGGCGTGCGCACCGGCTTGCCGTCGAGATGGACACTATAGCCGCCCTCCGCCTCCTCCACCGTGACGGCGGTGTAGAATTTCTTCGGCAGCGGCGTCTTCATCGCTTCCTGCGCGCGGCGGACGGGGTCGGGGCCTTCGCCGTTTTCGAGATCGTTCAGAATGTCACGCATGGGACCGTTCCTGTTCAGGGTGGTAGTCGATTATGTAAAGGTCTGCGAAAATACCCCTCATCCGACCGCGCGAAAGCGCGGTCGGATGAGGGGCCGTTCGCCGGTACAAGCAGAAGCTTAGACCTGCACCGCCCCAGTCTCCTCCAGCAGCGCCAGCAAATCGGCAGGCACGGCAAGCACGTGATCCGCGCCGCTTTCCCTTAAGGCTTTCGGCGTATGATAGCCCCAGGATACGCCAACAGCCAGCGCGCCCGCGGCGCGGGCCATCTGCATGTCGTATATGGCGTCGCCGACGACAAGCGCGTCGCGCGGATCGAAGCCGGCCTCCGAGGAGGCTTCCAGCACCATGGCCGGGTGCGGCTTGGACGGGCAATCATCCGCCGTGCGAACCACGAGGAAATGATCGGCAAAGCCCTGCGCTTCCAGGACCCGGCGCACACCCCGTCGCGATTTGCCGGTGACCATGCCGATAACGATATCGTCCCGGCCTGCCAGCCGGGCAATCAGGTCCGGAATGCCCGGGAACACCGGCTCGGCGAATTCAGGCTCATCGCGCAAGGCGATGAAATGATCCTTGTAGCGCGCGCTCAGCGCCTGAACGGACGCATCGATCTCGCAGTTCAAGAGCCTGGCAATGGCATTATCCAGCGAAAGGCCGATGATGGAGCGGGTATCCGCTTCGTCAAGCGCGGCCAGCCCCGCCTCGGCGAAGGTCCGCGCCATGCAACGATGAATGACGCCGGCGCTATCCACCAGCGTACCGTCGCAATCGAAAAGAACGAGCCGCATCAATCCGCCTCCGCCATTGCTTCATCGAACCCGAGCAAGTTCCAGCTCTGCACCATATGCGGCGGCAGCGGCGCGGTGACATCGATTATCCCGCCGCCAGGATTGGGAATGCGAATGCGGCGCGCGTGAAGATGCAGGCGATTCTGGATGCCGCCGGGGAATTCCCAGTTCTGGTCCGCCTCGAAATATTTGGGATCGCCGATGATGGGATTGCCGATATGGGCGGCGTGGACACGCAGCTGGTGGGTACGCCCGGTATAGGGCTCCATTTCAAGCCAGGTCAGGTTGCGGCCCGCCATGTCGATTACCCGGTAGTAGGAAACGGCGTGATCCGCATCCGGCTCGCCATGCTCGCAGACGCGCATGCGGTCACCATCCGGCGTCGTTTCTTTGACGAGCCAGGTGGAAATCTTGTCCTCGCGCTTGCGCGGCACGCCCTTGACCAGCGCCCAATAGGTCTTCTTGGTGTCGCGCTCGCGGAAGGCGGCAGTCAGCGCCTGAGCGGCGCTGCGGGTTTTCGCCACGACGAGCACGCCCGACGTATCCCGGTCAAGGCGATGCACAAGCCGCGGTTTCTCGCCCTTCTTGTTGCGCCAGGCCTCCAGCATGGCATCCACATGGCGCGAGACGCCGGAGCCGCCCTGCACGGCCAGCCCCGCCGGCTTGTTGAAGACATAGACCTTCGGGTCTTCATAAAGCAGCATCTGGGAGAGCACATCGGCATCGCCCCGGTCTCTGATGGTGCGGCCCGTCAGCGGCCCGGCGGCTTTTTCGTCGACGCCCAGCGGGGGGATACGGATGGTTTGGCCTGGCTGAATGCGGGTGTCGGTCTTGGCGCGGCCGCCATCGACCCGGATCTGGCCGGAGCGCAGCAGCTTTTGGAGATGGCCGAAGCCCAGCCCCGGATAATGCACCTTGAACCAGCGGTCGAGCCGCATGCCCGCCTCGCCCGCTTCCACCGTCTTCTGCTCTACGCCTGCCATGTTTTTCCGATATCCATGCTCGTCACGCCTGCTTATTGTTTAGCCGCATGATCCTATCCAAAAAGTCTGCACCTTTTTTGGATCATGCTCTAGAACCTTTCATGCTCCAACCGCAAGGCCCGCGCGCGTAAACCAAGGCTCGTTTCGCTCCTTGCGGCGAGCTCTCACGCGATGTAAAGAATGTTGATGCAAAGTGTCAGCGGGACGGAAAAAGTCCTTTGATCACGGCCAGTTACAGGGCGTAGCAAATTATGGTTTCATTAATAGCGAAACCGCCACTACCTATTCCAGTGGAATATCATGACGCTTTTGCGCGCCAGGAACACCTCTAACGGTTGGAGTGGCACATTGTCCTTGCTGAGCATTTACTGGAGATCGCTGCGGTATCTGGGGGCCGATAAATCGGCAACCGTGCTCCTGTGCGTGGCCAATATCGTCCTCGCAGGCGTGATGGTGGCCGAGCCGATCCTCTTCGGACGGGTGATCGATTCCATATCCGACAAGACCGCGATCTTGCCGACGCTGGCGATGTGGGCCGGTCTCGGCGGGTTCAATATTGTCGCCGTGGTGCTGGTGGCGCGCGGGGCAGACCGGCTCGCGCACAAGCGGCGGCTGGGCGTTCTCTCGGATTCGTTCGAGCGCGTTATCACCATGCCGCTTTCCTGGCACCACCAGCGCGGCACGTCGAATGCCCTGCACACGCTGCTGCGTGCGACGGAAACGCTTTTCACCCTGTGGCTCGAGTTCCTCCGCAACCACCTTTCCACCGTGGTGGGTCTCGCCATCCTTGTGCCGACCGCGATGCAGATGGACCTGCGCCTGTCGCTAGTGCTCGTCGTGCTGGGGGTCATCTATGTCATGATCGGTCAGCTCGTCACCCGCAAGACCAAGGATGGGCAGGCTGCCGTCGAGCGCCATCACCACAAGGTTTTCGAGCATGTCAGCGACTCGATCAGCAATGTCGCCGTCCTGCAGAGCTATAACCGCATCACCGAGGAAGCCCGGTCGCTGCAGCAATTCACCGACCGCCTCCTGCAGGCGCAGAATCCCGTCTTAAACTGGTGGGCGCTCGCCAGCGGTCTCAACCGCATGGCCTCGACCATTTCCATGGTGATCGTGCTGCTGCTGGGCGCCTATCTCGTTACCAAGGGCGAGCTGCGCGTCGGCGAAGTGGTGGCCTTTATCGGCTTTGCGCAGCTCATGATCGCCCGCCTCGACCAGGTCAGCAATTTCGTCAACCAGACGGTGACGGCGCGCGCCAAGCTGGAAGAGTTTTTCGAGATGGAGGATTCCACCGCCGACAGGCAGGAGCCCGCCTCCGTCCGCTCGCTCGAGCATGTGGAAGGCAATATTGTTTTCGAAAACGTGACCTTCGAGTTCGCCAATTCCGGCCAGGGCGTCTATGACGTGTCCTTCGAGGCCAAGGCCGGCCAGACCATCGCCATTGTCGGCCCCACGGGCGCAGGCAAGACGACGCTCATTAATCTGTTGCAGCGCGTCTACGATCCACAGCGCGGCCGTATCCTCATCGACGGCGTCGATACGCGCGAGATCAGCCGCCATTCGCTGCGCCACGCCATTGCGACCGTGTTCCAGGATGCGGGCATGTTCAACCGCTCGATCGAGGACAATATCCGCATCGGCCGCGCCGACGCCTCTAATGAGGACGTGCATGCCGCCGCCCGTGCCGCCGCCGCGCACGAGTTCATCCTGTCGAAGAGCGCGGGCTATGACACTGTCGTCGGCGAACGTGGCTCGCAGCTTTCGGGCGGCGAGCGTCAGCGGCTGGCGATTGCCCGCGCGGTGCTGAAAAACGCGCCGATCCTGGTGCTGGACGAGGCGACGAGCGCGCTCGACGTTGAGACCGAGGCGCAGGTGAAGAACGCGATCGATGAGCTCTCGAGCAATCGCACGACCTTCATCATCGCCCACCGGCTTTCGACGGTGCGCAATGCCGACCTCGTGCTCTTCCTTGACAAGGGCCATTTGATCGAGGCCGGCAAGTTCGACGAGCTCGCCGCCCAGAACGGCCGCTTCGCCGCCCTCCTCCGCGCCGGCGGCCTGCTGGCCGAGGACAGCGCGGAGAAGAACAATGTGACGCCGTTTCCGCTGAAAGGCGCAGCGGCGTAGGATTGGCCTACGTTGGATGGATGTGGAAAAGCCCGGCGACGTCCGGGCTTTTTTGTTTCGGCTTAGAATGCTGGCGGGACAACCGTCGCTATTTATAGAAAGATGTCCCTCACCCCACCACCCTCTCCGCCACCGGCCTGCGCCGTTGCGACACGTCCGCAATCGACGGTGGGATGTAAGCGGCGCGGTCCAGCGGTGCGACATCGACGCCTGGCGGGACGATCTCATCGATCCGGTCGAGAATATCATCGGAGAGCACCACTCCTGCCCCCGCGAGCAGGCCGTCGAGCTGTTCCATGGTGCGCGGGCCGATGATGGCGGAGGTCATGGCCGGGTGGGATGTGACGAAGGCGAGCGCCATATGCATCAGCGACATTCCCGCGCTTTCCGCCAGCGGAATGAGCTGCTCCACCGCATCGAGGCTGGCCTCGTCGGACATCGCCTTCGGCATGAACCTTGCACGCAGCGAATCCGGCTGCGGCGCGCCTTTGCGGTATTTTCCCGTGAGCATGCCCTTGGCGAGCGGGCTCCAGGCCATCACGCCCATGCCATAGCGTCGGCAGGCGGGAAGCACCTCGCGTTCGATCGCCCGGTTCAGGATCGAATATGGCGGCTGCTCAGTGCGAAAGCGGGCAAGGCCCCGGCGCTCCGCCACCCATTGCGCCTCCACGATATCGGCGGCGGGGAAGGTCGACGAGCCAATGGCGCGCACCTTGCCGGCACGCATCAGATCGGTCAGCACCGACAGGGTTTCCTCAATGTCGGTATCCGGCGCGGGTCGGTGGACCTGATAGACGTCGATATAATCGGTCTGAAGGCGGCGCAGCGAATCCTCGACCGCGCGGGTCAGCCAGCGGCGCGAGCTGCCTTGGCTGTTCGGGTCGTCGCCCATCGGCAGGAAGGCCTTGGTGGCGAGCACGACATTGTCACGCCGCCCTTTCAGCGCCTTGCCGACAATCTCCTCGGACTCGCCCTGGCTGTAAGCATCAGCGGTGTCGATAAAGTTGATGCCGAAATCGAGAGCCTTATGAATCTTGCGAACGCATTCGTCATGATCGGCATTGGCGATCTTGCCGAACATCATCGCGCCAAGGCACCAAGGGCTCACCCTGATGCCGGTACGGCCCAGCGGACGATAGTGCATGCGAATTCTCCTTGCGTGAGATCTTTGTTTTTGCCGCATGATCGCGGCCGGAAAGTCTGCGACTTTTCGGGGATTATGCTCTGGCGAAATCCCGGCCGGGAGGGTATACAAACGGAACGCTCGTCCGTTTATATACGGAACAACGTTCCGTTTAGCAAGAGGTTTTCATGGAGAAGAGTGCCGTGGACGCAGACAGTGACCGTCCCATGCGCGCCGATGCGCGGCGCAATCTCGATGCGGTGCTGCAGGCGGCAATGAAAGTGTTCGCGGAATCGGGCATTGACGCGCCGATGCGGGCGATTGCGACGGAGGCAGGCGTCGGCGTCGGCACGCTCTACCGGCATTTTCCGCAGCGCTCGGACATGATCAAGGCGATCATCCAGCGTGAGGTGGACGCCTGCGTGGAAGCCGCCGCCAGGCTAGGCGAGACACATGCGCCTGACGAGGCGCTGGGCCTTTGGGTGGAGCGGCTGGTTGATTTTGTCGCGACCAAGCGCGGTCTTGGGCCCGCACTGCATTCCGGCGACCCGGCCTATCAATCCCTCCCCGATTATGTGGAAGGCCAGCTCACCCCGGCACTGCAAGGCCTGCTCGACACCGCAGCAGCCGCAGGCGCGATCCGTGAGGATGTCAATGCCCGCGAACTGCTCTTTGCTTGCCTGCGCCTAGCGACACCGGCAAGCAATGGCGACCTCGGGGAAGCGCGGCGGATGGTGGGGTTGCTCATCGATGGGGTAAGGTTTGGGGTGGGAAAGTCCGGGAATGGCGGTTCGGCGAGTGTCTCACCGACACCGAAAGTGCGGACGCTGTAATGTGCCGCCATTCGGCGAGCCTGTGGGCTGAGATATTATCGGAAGCTTCGGCGGGACAGAGGGAGGGTGAATAGGGCCGAGGGTATAGATTAATCCTTACCCCTGCCGCTCCCGCCGCAGCTTCGCCCAATAATCCAGCCTTTTGCGGATCTCCCGCTCAAACCCGCGTTCGGGTGGATCATAAAAGGTGTGGCGCCCCATGGATTCCGGAAAATAATCCTGGCCGGAGAATGCATCCGGCTGGTCGTGGTCATAGGCGTAGCCCGCGCCATAGCCCTCGCCCTTCATTAGCTTGGTCGGCGCATTGAGGATATGCTTGGGCGGGAGCAGCGAGCCGTTTTCCTTGGCGGCGCGCATGGCCGCCTTGTAGGCCGTGTAGACCGCGTTCGATTTCGGCGCGGTGGCGAGGTAGACGCAGGCCTCTGCCAGAGCCAGCTCACCCTCCGGCGAGCCCAGATAATCATAGGCGTCCTTGGCTGCATTGGCGATGACGAGCGCTTGGGGATCGGCGAGGCCGATATCCTCCGCCGCCATGCGCACCAGACGGCGGCCCAGATAAAGCGGGTCTTCGCCGGCATCGAACATGCGGCAGAGGTAATAGAGCGCGGCGTCCGGGTCCGAGCCGCGCACGGATTTGTGCAAGGCGGAAATCAGATTGTAATGGCCGTCCTGGCTCTTGTCATAAACAGGCGCGCGGCGCTGCACGATTTCCTGCAATTGCACGGCATTGAAAATCTCATCCTTGCGCGCGGCGCGCCAAACCTCTTCGGCCAGCGTCAACGCGGCGCGGCCATCGCCATCGGCCATGCGGATGAGGCTTGCCCTCGCCTCCTCATCAAGCGGCAATGGCTGGCCTTCGCTTTCCTCTGCCCGGGCCAGCAGGATAGCGATGCTGTCGGCGTCGTGCGGGTGAAAGGTCAGCACACGGGCGCGGGAGAGAAGCGCGGCGTTGAGCTCAAATGACGGGTTCTCGGTGGTCGCGCCGATCAGGATGACCGTGCCGTCCTCCATGACCGGCAGGAAACTATCCTGCTGCGCGCGGTTGAAGCGATGGATCTCGTCCACAAAAAGCAGCGTCTGGCGACCGGACATGCGGCGCGCGCGCGCGGCCTCGAACACCTTTTTCAAATCCGCCACGCCGGAGAAGATCGCCGAAATCTGCTCGAAGGCGAGATTTGTCTCGCCCGCCAAAAGCCGCGCCACCGTGGTCTTGCCCGTGCCGGGCGGGCCCCAGAAGATCATCGAGCCGAGGGTGCCGGAGGCGATCATGCGGGTCAACACCCCCTCGGGACCAGTCAAATGCGCCTGCCCCGTCACCTCCGAGAGGTGGCGGGGGCGCATGCGGTCGGCGAGCGGCCTGTTGCGGTCGGCCTGCGGGTCGGCACCGATTGAGAAAAGGTCAGCCATGCCCTGATATATAGGACTTTTTTCGTGCATAGTCTTGCCCGAAAAGCCGGTCAGCTTTTCGGGACTACGCTCAACGGATATTCAGCGGATATATTGTCTGATGATCGCGCCGTTGCGCTCGAACTCGAAGCGCCACAACAGGCCGGTGCCCGCAGAGAGGACCTGTGTCAGGTCGCTCGTCGACGCGATATCCACGCCATTGACGCGGCGGATGATATCGCCGGGACGCAAGTTCAATTGCGCCGCGGGTGAGCCGCGATAGACGCCGGTGACGACGACGCCGCTTGCCGCATTGCCGAGACGGAACTTGCGGGTGAGAGTGGGCGTCAAATCGGCCACGTCGGCACCGGCGAGCGGGGTGTCGCCGTCAAGCGTCTGCATCTTGGTGACGTCCTTGGGCGGGTTCGCTAGCGTCACGGTCACTTCGCGCTCGGCGGAATTCGTCAACACATTGAGCTTGATGGGATTGCCAATGCCGGTTGTGAGCGTGCGGTAGGCGAGCACATCGGGATTATCGACGCGCTGCCCATCGGCGGAGAGGATGAGATCGCCCACCTTCAGCCCCGCCTTGTCTGCCGGACCGCCCTTGTCGATGGCCGTTATCAGCGCGCCATAGGGCTGGTTGAGTCCCAGGCTTTCGGCGACATCAGGCGTCACCGACTGGAAGGTCGCGCCGATGAAGGGGCGCTCAAAGCTCTTGCCGCCTTTCTTCGCCGTCTCCACAACCGCCCGCACCATGTTCGACGGGATGGCGAAGCCGATACCGATGGAGCCGCCGGAGCGGGAATAGATCGCGGTGTTGATGCCGATCAGTGAGCCCTGCATGTCGATGAGCGCGCCGCCGGAATTGCCGGGATTGATGGCAGCGTCGGTCTGGATGAAGAAATCCATGTCCGAAACGCCGACGCGGGTACGCGCCTGCGCCGAGACGATACCGCTGGTCACAGTCTGGCCGACGCCAAAGGGATTGCCGATTGCGAGCACCAGATCGCCAACCTCGACCTTGTCGGAATTACCGAGCGGGATGGTCGGAAAGGCTTCCTTAGCGTCGATCTTGAGAATGGCGAGATCGGTGGTCTCGTCTTTCAGGAGGATGCGGCTTTCAAACTCGCGTCCATCGGAAAGCGCCACCTTGATGTCATCGGCATCCTTGATGACGTGGTAATTGGTGACGACAATGCCGCTGGGATCGACGATCACGCCCGAGCCGAGCGAAGACTGGATGCGCGGGCGGCCCTGAAACTGTCGCCCGAAAAATTGCTCGAAGAATGGATCACCGGCAAAGGGCGAGCGCGTGACAACTTCACGCGCGGCATAGACATTCACCACGGCGGGCGCGGTTTTCTTCACCAAGGGAGCATAGGACCACTGGATCTGCTCGCGGTTCGCGGGGATTTGCTTACCCGCTGGCGCCGGCTGCTCGCTGGAATTTCCGCCCAGAAAGCCCTTGATCGTATCCGTGATCGCCTCGCCCGTTGTCTTATCCTGGGCATAAGATGGAGCCATGGCGGCGACGGCCATCGCCGCTGCCAAGAGCAGAGCAATCCTGGAAGAACCAAAGGGCATGGGCAAACTCCTCAATTGATATTTTCAGGATAGATAGGAACAGATTCGAGCGAGCCAAGCCATGGATATGAATGAATAGATATGGACCGGATTATGAAAGCCGAGATGGTTGCCAACAACGGCGCTTGATTTGCAACCGAAGGCTTCATAGAATCCTATGCAGCCACTCTACGTGCGGGATTAACATGTCCACGGTCAGTCTCAAGGATGCCAAGGCCAGCCTGTCGGCTTATATTGACGAGGCAAACAGAGGCGAAATCGTCACCATCACGCGGGACGGAAAGCCCGTTGCCGCGCTGGTTCCGCTTGAGGCAGCAGAAATCGCGCGGGAAACGCTCAACAAAAAGAACCGGCCGAGCCTGCTTTCCTATCTCAAAAAATTTCCCGGTGGAGAGTTTGAGCGAAATCGTTCCCCCTCGCGGGATGTCGATTTATGAATGGCTACCTGCTCGATACCAACATCATCTCATCGCTATTTCCTTCAACAGCCCGCTCATCCATAGCATTGGCAGAATGGCTTGAAGGAATCGAAGCAAATGGCGGCTTCTTTCTCTCCGCCGTGACAATCCACGAAATCGAAAAAGGAATCTGCCTTCTTGAAAGAAAGGGAGCTTCCACAAAAGCCGGCAATCTTCGCATCTGGCTTTCCGGCCTTCTGGCGACTTACGATGATCGGATCATCGCCGTCGACAAACAAGTTTGTTCCATTTCCGGCATGCTCGAAGCAGCCTCAATTGCCGCAGGGCACAATCCCGGATTGGCCGATGCATTGATCGCAGGATCGGCCAAAGTCCATCAGCTCGTCGTCGTCACCAAAAACCGCAGGCATTTCCAGTCGTTCGGCATCGAGCTTCTCACTCCGGCTCCTTGAGCCGACGGCCCAAAGAAAAAGGGGCCTCGCGGCCCCTTCCTCCAATCTCAAATGCGAAACGCTGATTACGCAGCTTCCGCCTCGGAGGCCTCAGCCTCGGTGCGGGCGTGGTCCTTGGCGCCCTTGGCGTTGACGTCGCGCTCCACGAACTCGACAACGGCCAGCGGCGCGTTGTCGCCGGCACGGAAGCCGGCCTTCATGATGCGGATATAGCCGCCATTGCGCTGTGCATAGCGCGTCGCCAGCGTGTCGAACAGCTTGGCGACAAGCTTCACATCGCGGATTGCCGAGATTGCCTGACGGCGGGCGTGCAGGTCGCCGCGCTTGCCGAGCGTGACAAGCTTTTCGACGATGGGGCGAATTTCCTTGGCCTTGGGCAGCGTCGTCACGATCTGCTCATGCTCGATCAGCGAAGCGGCCATATTGGCAAACATCGCCTTGCGGTGGCTGGCAGTCCGGTTCAGCTTGCGGCCTGATTTACCGTGGCGCATGAGCCTTCTCCTTCAATCTTCTTACGGGGTTTACCCGGCAATTCTCAATATTGGTCTTCGTAACGCTTGGCGAGATCTTCGATATTTTCCGGCGGCCAGGACGGGATCTCCATACCCAGATGGAGGCCCATGGACGCCAGAACTTCCTTGATCTCGTTGAGCGACTTGCGGCCGAAGTTCGGGGTCCGCAGCATCTCGGCTTCCGTCTTCTGGATCAGGTCGCCGATATAGACGATATTGTCGTTCTTCAGGCAGTTCGCCGAACGGACCGACAATTCGAGCTCGTCCACCTTCTTCAGCAGCGCCGGGTTGAAGGCGAGCTCCGCCACCTGCTCCTGCTGAACTTCCTTCTGCGGCTCGTCGAAATTGACGAAGATCGACAGCTGGTCCTGCAGGATACGCGCGGCGTAAGCCACGGCGTCCTCGCCGGAAATCGAGCCATTGGTCTCAATGCTCAGCGTCAGCTTGTCATAGTCGAGAACCTGGCCCTCACGGGTGTTCTCCACCTTGTACGACACTTTGCGAACCGGCGAATAGAGGCTGTCGACCGGGATGAGCCCAATCGGCGCATCCTCGGCGCGGTTGCGCTCGGCGGGGACATAGCCCTTGCCGGTGTTGACGGTGAACTCCATGCGGATTTCCGCGCCCTCGTCGAGGGTGCAGATCACATGGTCCGGATTGAGGATCTCGACATCACCGACCGTCTGGATATCGCCCGCCGTCACCACGCCCGGGCCTTCCTTGCGGACAACCATGCGCTTCGGGCCATCGCCTTCCATCTTGATGGCGATTTCCTTGATGTTGAGCACGATATCGGTCACGTCCTCACGAACGCCCGCAATCGAGGAGAACTCGTGCAGAACACCGTCGATCTGCACCGCCGTCACGGCGGCGCCGCGCAGCGATGACAGCAGCACGCGGCGCAGCGCGTTGCCGAGCGTCAGACCATAGCCGCGCTCGAGCGGCTCGGCGATGACGGTCGCCTTCGTCCTGCCGGAGGTCTGGAACTCGACCTTGTTCGGCTTGATCAGTTCCTGCCAGTTTTTCTGGATCATTTGCTTTTCCTTGTCCTTGCCTTCACCACCATCCAATCGTGGTGACAGAGCGTGGAACCGCAGAGGAGCCCCAAAGGGCTCATGCGGTATGTGTGATCCGCAGTTTATATGTTAGACGCGGCGCTTCTTGCGCGGGCGGCAGCCATTGTGCGGGATCGGGGTCACGTCACGGATCGAGGTGATCATGAAGCCCGCGGCCTGCAGCGCGCGAAGCGCCGATTCACGGCCCGAACCCGGACCGCAAACCTCGACTTCAAGCGAGCGCATGCCATGCTCCTGCGCCTTCTTGGCGCAATCCTCGGCGGCCATCTGCGCGGCGAAGGGGGTCGACTTGCGGGAACCCTTGAAGCCCTGCGCACCAGCAGAGGACCAGGCAATCGCATTGCCCTGCGCGTCCGTAATAGTGATCATCGTATTGTTGAACGTCGAATTGACGTGAGCAACACCCGAAGAGATATTCTTGCGCTCGCGGCGGCGAACGCGCGTGGCTTCTTTAGCCATAAGGTAGTCCTTCCGTTGATCTCAACGCCGCCGTGATGCCAGCGGCTACACCAGAGAGCGAATAGCGAAATAGCGGTTAGCGAATAGGTTTTTTCTATTCGCTATTCGCGACTTCCCATTCGCTTCTTACTTCTTCTTACCTGCAATCGCCTTGGCCGGGCCCTTACGGGTGCGCGCATTGGTATGCGTGCGCTGGCCGCGAACCGGGAGCGAGCGGCGATGACGCAGGCCGCGATAGCAGCCGAGGTCCATCAGGCGCTTGATGTTCATCGATACCTCACGACGCAGGTCGCCTTCGACCTGATAGTCGCGATCGATGGTTTCACGGATCTGAAGCACTTCAGCATCCGTCAACTGATGGACGCGGCGCTCGGCGGGAATGCCGACCTTGTCCATGATTTCCTGGGCGAATTTCGGCCCAATCCCGTGAATATACTGAAGCGCGATGATGACGCGCTTGTTCGTCGGGATGTTGACGCCAGCAATACGAGCCACGCCTGTTCTCCTTAATGTTGCCGCTGCCCTGTCCGGACACGCGCTCTTTTCGTTTCGCAAGCCCCGGACAGCATAAAATGACCGGTATCGGCTCTTGATGTTTTCGCCGCCACCGACCATTCAAAACGAGATGAATTGGTGCAGTCTTTGGCGGAATCGCCGGGAAAAGTCAACTCCCCGGCTATTCATTTCCAATATCGTCCAGATGACTTTGCGTCATGCCACGCCACGCGCGGCTATAAAGCTTCAGGCCGGTATCAGTATTCTTTCGATCTCGGCGGTCACAGTATCGACGTCGGCCATGCCGTTGACCACTTTGAGCTCGCCCGTCTCGGCATAATAGGCCGAAAGCGGTGCGGTCTTTTCGCGATACTCCACCAGACGCTTGCGGAAGGATTCCGGATTGTCGTCCGAGCGGACATTGCCGCCTGCGGCGGTCGTTTCGGCGACCCGGTTTTCCATGCGGCGAACCAGAGCGGCCTCATCGACCTTCAGCTCGATGACGGCATCGAGAGCGAGGCCCTTCTCCTCAAGCATCCGGGCCAATGCCTTCGCCTGCGGGACCGTGCGGGGGTAGCCGTCGAGGATGAACCCCTTGGCACAATCCTGCTGATCGATCCGCTCCGAGACGATCTGGTTGACGATGTCGTCGGAAACGAGCTGCCCGGCATCCATCACCGCCTTGGCGCGCTTGCCGACTTCCGTCTCATTGGCAACCGCTGCCCGAAGCATGTCACCCGTCGACAATTGCGGAATGCCGTGCTTCTCGCTCAGATACTTGGCCTGCGTCCCCTTGCCTGCCCCCGGAGGACCAAGAAAAATCAGTCTCATTTGTAGCGCTTTCCTCCCCGAAGCTTCGATTTCCTGATGAGCCCCTCATATTGATGGGCGATCAGATGACCCTGTATCTGCGCGACCGTATCGAGCGTCACGCTGACCACGATGAGCAATGACGTGCCGCCAAGGTAGAAGGGAACGCCGGTTGCCGAAATCAGAAACTCGGGCAGAAGGCAGACAAGCACGATGTAGATGGCGCCGACGACGGTGATGCGCGTCAGGACATAATCGATATATTCCGCCGTGCGCTCGCCGGGGCGAATGCCCGGGATAAAGCCGGAATGCTTCTTGAGCTGGTCCGCCGTATCCTTCGGATTGAAGACGATGGCCGTATAGAAGAAGCAGAAGAAGATCATCAGCGCAGCATAAAGCGCCATATAGATGGGCTGGCCGTGGCCGAGCGCGGCGAGCAGCGTCGTCGCCCAGCCGGGCATCTCCTGCGTGTTGGCGAAGCCCGCAACGGTCGCCGGCAGAAGCAGCAGCGACGAGGCGAAGATCGGCGGAATGACGCCGGCGGTGTTGAGCTTCAGCGGCAGGTGCGACGTATCGCCCTGGAACATGCGGTTGCCGACCTGGCGCTTCGGATACTGGATCAGAAGCCTGCGCTGCGCCCGCTCAACGAAGACGATGATGGCGATAAGCGCAATGGCAAGAACGATAATGCCCAGAATCAGCGCGGTCGAAAGCGCGCCGGTACGGCCCAGTTCCAGCGTACCGCCGATGGCATGCGGCAGATTGGCGACGATACCGGAGAAGATGATCAGCGAAATGCCGTTACCGATGCCGCGCGCGGTGATCTGCTCACCCAGCCACATCAGGAACATCGTGCCGCCGACCAGCGTGATGACTGTGGAGATTCGGAAGAACAGGCCGGGATCGGTGACGATGCCGTTGCCCGATTCGAGGCCCGCCGCGATGGCATAAGCCTGAACGGTCGCAAGCAGAACCGTGCCGTAGCGGGTATATTGGTTGATGACCTTGCGGCCCGCCTCCCCTTCTTTCTTCAGCGCTTCAAGCGACGGAACGACCGACGTCATGAGCTGCACGATGATCGAAGCGGAGATATAGGGCATGATGCCGAGCGCGAAGATGGCCATACGACCCACGGCGCCACCGGCGAACATGTTGAAAAGGCCGAGCACCCCCTGGCTGTGCTGCTGGAAAGCCTGCGCCAGCGCATCGGGATTGATGCCGGGCAGCGGGATATAGGTACCGAACCGGTAGACGAGCAGCGCGCCCAGCGTGAACCAGATTCGCCGTTTCAGTTCTTCGGCCTTTGAAAAAGCCGCAAAATTTAGATTGGATGCAAGCTGTTCTGCAGCCGATGCCATGGAAGATCTCCGGTCTGTCCCCCGCCAACCAGGGGCGGTCCTACCCCAGATATGCGCACGGGCACAAAGGTGCAAGCGGTGAGATTAGTCCGTTTGCCGCATTATGCAACGCCGGGTGTTTCCACCCGGCTGCAAACGCGTATCACCGCTTGCCGACTCTATGCTTACTCGGCGGCAGCCGCGGCTTCCGGCAGCTTCACCGAGCCGCCCGATTTCTCGACCTTCTCGATGGCGGCCTTGGAGGCGCCGGCGATGTCGAAGTTCACCTTGGCGGTGATTTCGCCATCGGCGAGCAGGCGCACGCCATCCTTCGCACGGCGGATGACGCCGGCGGCGATGAGTGCCTCGGCATTCACCACGTCCTTCACGTCGAGCTTGCCGGCATCGATAGCCTGCTGAACGCGGCCAACCGAAATGACATTATAGCTCTTGGCGAAGATGTTGGTAAAGCCGCGCTTCGGCAGGCGCCGATAGATCGGCATCTGGCCGCCTTCGAAGCCGTTGATCGAAACGCCGGAACGGGACTTCTGGCCCTTGACGCCGCGACCGGCGGTCTTGCCGGAACCGGAGCCGATACCGCGGGCGACGCGCTTGCGAGCCTTGGTCGCGCCAGGCTTGTCACGCAAATCGTTGAGTTTCATTGTCCAATCTCCCACGTTATCAGGCCTCGTCCACGACGCGGACGAGATGCTGAACCTTGGCGATCATGCCGCGAACCGCCGGCGTGTCTTCCAGGGTGCTGCGACGATGCAATTTGTTAAGACCCAGACCAATCAGCGTTGCGCGCTGCTCGGACGGACGACGGATGGGGCTGCCGGTCTGCTCGACCGTAACCGTCTTGCTCTTCTTCTCAGCCATCACTTATCTTCCTTGTCTTGCGCAGGCGACTATTCTTCGGCGCCGACCACGGTGTGGCGGCGGGCCTGAAGGGTCGAGTACTTGATGCCACGCTGCGCAGCGATGTCCTTCGGATGCATCTGATGCTTCAGCGCGTCAAAGGTGGCGCGAACCATGTTGTACGGGTTCGACGAGCCGAGCGACTTGGCGACAACGTCCTGCACGCCGAGCGTCTCAAAGACAGCGCGCATCGGGCCACCCGCGATGATACCGGTACCGGGAGCGGCGGCGCGAACGAGCACCTTGCCGGCGCCGTGACGGCCTTCGACGTCATGATGAAGCGTGCGGCCCGAGCGCAGCGGCACGAAGATCAGATCGCGCTTGGCAGCTTCAGTGGCCTTGCGGATGGCTTCCGGCACTTCGCGCGCCTTGCCATGACCAAAGCCCACCCTGCCCTTCTGATCGCCGACGACGACGAGCGCGGCAAAACCGAAGCGACGGCCGCCCTTGACGACCTTGGCCACGCGGTTGATGTGAACCAGCTTATCGACGAATTCGCTGTCGCGCTCCTCACGGGCGCCGCGCTCTTCGCGGTTACGTTCTCTCTGTGCCATTTCCTAGTTCCTTTTTCTTTTCCGGAAGCACAATGTTTGTCTACTTCGTCATTCTCGGGCTTGTCCCGAGAATCTACTACGCTGCATCTAGCCACTACGAGGCTAATAATGCGCGTTGCAGTCTTCCTTGGCCGCCGCAGATTCTCGAGACAAGCCCGAGAATGACGCGGCGGAAAAGGCGATGCTTAGAAGCTCAGCCCAGCTTCACGGGCGGCTTCAGCCAGCGCCTTGACGCGGCCGTGATAGATGAACGAGCCGCGGTCGAACACGACTTCCTTCACACCAGCCTTCGAGGCGCGCTCGGCGACGAGCTTGCCAACGGCAGCGGCCGCAGCCGTGTCCGCACCGGTCTTCAGCGAGCCCTTCAGCTCGCCATCGAGCGTCGAGGCGGCAGCAAGCGTGACGCCGCGCGTATCGTCGATGATCTGGGCGTAGATGTTCTTCGAAGAGCGATGCACGCTGAGCCGCGGGCGGCCATTGGCGACCGCCTTGATCTGACGGCGGACGCGAGATGCGCGACGCTGAATGGTTTCTTTCGGCGATGCCATAACGCTGGTCCCTTACTTCTTCTTGCCTTCTTTGCGGACGATCTTTTCGCCGGCATACTTGACGCCCTTGCCCTTATAGGGCTCGGGGCCGCGATACTCGCGAATTTCAGCCGCGACCTGACCGACCTGCTGCTTGTCGATGCCGCTGACGACGATTTCCGTCGGCTTCGGCACGGCAACAGTGATGCCGGCGGGGACCTCGTAGATCACTTCATGGCTGAAGCCCAGCGAAAGCTGCAGGTTCTTGCCCTGCATCGCTGCGCGGTAGCCGACGCCGTTGATCTCGAGCTTCTTCTCAACGCCGTCCTTCACCCCGGAAAGGATGTTGGCGATCATCGTGCGGGACATGCCCCACTTCGACCTAGCCGACTTCGACTGGTCGCGCGGGGTCACGTGGACCGCATTGTCTTCCAGCTTCACCAGCACTTCATCATTAACGACGAACGAAAGCTCGCCCTTCGCGCCCTTGGCCTTGACGGTCTGACCATCGACGGTGGCGGTTACGCCTGCCGGGACCGGCACGGGTTTTTTACCGATACGAGACATTTTTATACCTGTCCGTTTATCTGTAAGCTTCTACCAGATTAGAAAATCTGGCAGAGCAGCTCACCACCAACGTTCTGTTCGCGGGCCTCATGATCCGCCATCACGCCCTTCGGCGTGGAGAGGATCGAGATACCAAGGCCGTTCGCAACATGCGGAATCGACTTGACTGACACATAGACGCGGCGGCCAGGCTTCGAAACGCGGTTGATCTCACGGATCACCGGCGCGCCTTCGTAGTACTTCAACTCGATTTCGATCTCGGCCTTGCCGTTCTCGAATTCGGTCTGGCTGTAGCCGCGGATGTAACCTTCGGACTGGAGCACATCCAAGACGCGGGCGCGCAGCTTGGACGCAGGCGTGGTAACCTTCGTCTTCTTGCGGCCGATCGCGTTGCGGATGCGGGTCAGCATATCGCCGAGAGGATCTGACATAGACATGGGGCTTCTCCCTTACCAGCTCGACTTGACCACGCCGGGCACCTGGCCGAGCGAACCCAGCTGGCGCAGCGCGATACGCGACATTTTGAGCTTGCGGTAGAAACCGCGCGGACGACCCGAAACCTCACAACGATTGCGGATGCGAACCTTGGACGAATTACGCGGCAGTTCGGCGAGCTGGATGGTGGCGCGGAAGCGCTCGTCCAGCGGAAGGCCCTGGTTCATGACAACCGCCTTCAAACGCGCGCGCTTCGCAGCGTAACGCTTAACCAACTTTTCACGGCGCCTGTTCTTTTCAACTGCGCTAGTCTTGGCCATTTCAATTACCTCGCTACGCTTGCCGTTACTGCCGGAACGGGAAGTTGAAGGCGCGCAGCAGGGCGCGTGCTTCATCATCCGTCGTGGCGGTCGTGCAAACGATGATGTCCATGCCCCAGATCTGATCAACCTTGTCGTAGTTGATCTCCGGGAACACGATGTGCTCCTTGATACCCATGGCGAAGTTGCCACGGCCGTCAAAGCTCTTCGGGTTCAGGCCGCGGAAGTCGCGAACGCGCGGGAGCGCGATGGTGACCAGGCGGTCCAGGAACTCGTACATACGATCCTTGCGGAGCGTAACCTTCGCGCCGATCGGCATATTCTCACGCACCTTGAAGGTAGCGATCGAATTGCGGGCGCGGGTGATCACCGGCTTCTGGCCGGCAATCTGAGCCAGATCCTCAGCGGCAACCGACGGCTTCTTGGAGTCGCCCGTCGCTTCGCCGACGCCCATGTTGAGAACGACCTTCTCAACGCGCGGGATCTGCATCTCGTTTTCATATTTGAACTGCTCGAGAAGCGCCTTGCGGACTACGTCCTGGTAATGCTTCTTCAAGCGCGGTTCGATCTTTGCCTCAGCCATCGATCAACTCTCCAGAACGCTTTGCCACACGCACCTTCTTGCCGCCATCCTCGATACGGAAGCCGACGCGGGTCGGCTTGCCGTCCTTGGGATCGGCAATAGCCAGATTCGACAGATGGATCGGGGCTTCCTTCGAAATGATGCCCGCTTCCTGCGTCTGGGTCTGGCGCTGATGGCGCTTCACCATATTGATGCCGCGCACGACGGCCTTGTCTTCCTTCGGGGAGACGCTGAGCACTTCGCCCGTACGCCCCTTGTCCTTACCGGCCAAAACGACGACCTTGTCGCCTTTGCGAATCTTTTGCATCGTCTTGTTCCCTTACAGCACTTCGGGAGCCAGCGAGATGATCTTCATGTGGTTCTTGGCGCGCAGCTCGCGCGGAACCGGTCCGAAGATACGGGTGCCGATAGGCTCTTTCTTGTTATCGATCAAAACAGCAGCGTTCTTGTCGAACCGGATAACACTGCCATCGGCGCGACGGATATCCTTGGCGGTGCGCACGACAACCGCCTTCATCACATCGCCCTTCTTGACGCGGCCGCGCGGAATGGCTTCCTTGATCGAAACGACAATGATGTCGCCGACCGAAGCATATTTCCGCTTCGAACCGCCCAGCACCTTGATGCACATGACACGACGGGCGCCGGAATTATCCGCGACGTCGAGGTTTGTTTGCATCTGAATCATGACTGGCCGCCTTCTTTTCGTTCAGCCGGGCCGGACTTGCGCCCTGCCCTCGATTGCATGTTTCTTATTATTCGCATGAACCTTATCCGAAAAGTCCTACAACTTTTCAGGGTCATGCATCTATTCGCATGAGCTTATCCGAAAAGCCTTGCGGCTTTCCGGTGTCATGCTTTCGTTACGCAGCCGGGGTATCGGTTACGACGACCCAGGTCTTGTCCTTCGAAATCGGCTTCGATTCCTGGATGGAAACGACATCGCCGACCTTGAATTGGTTGTTCTCGTCATGCGCCTTGTACTTCTTGGACTGGCGCACGGTCTTCTGGAGGAGCGGATGCGAATAGCGCCGCTCGACCTTGACCACAACGGTCTTGTCGTTCTTGTCGCTGACGACAACGCCCTGCAGAACGCGCTTAGGCATGATTTTCTTTTCCTTATGCCTTGCTTTCGGCCGCCTTCTGGCGGGCGATAGTCTTGATACGTGCGATATCCCGGCGGACCTGCTTGACCCGCGCGGTCTTCTCAAGCTGGCCGGTCGCCTTCTGGAAGCGCAGGTTGAACTGCTCCTTCTTCAGCTTGGCCAGCTCGTCATTCATCTGGTCAACGGTTTGCAACCGTACTTCAGCGGCTTTCATGGCTGCTTCTCTTTCCCTTCGCATAATCTTATCCGAAAAGTCTGCAACTTTTCGGGATCATGCTTTACTCAGCAATGCGCTGGATGAAACGCGTCTTGATCGGGAGCTTCGCCGCCCCGAGTCGGAGCGCCTCACGTGCCACATCCTCGGGTACGCCGTCAAGCTCGAACATGATACGACCGGGGGCAACACGCGCCGCCCAGTAATCCACGCCGCCCTTACCTTTACCCATACGGACTTCGGTCGGCTTCGAGGTGACCGGCACGTCCGGGAAAATGCGGATCCAGACCCGGCCCTGACGCTTCATCTGGCGGGTGATCGCACGGCGGGCCGCCTCGATCTGGCGCGCGGTGACGCGTTCCGGTTCCATCGCCTTCAAACCGAAGGCGCCGAAATTGAGTTCCGTGCCGCCCTTCGACGCGCCGTGGATACGGCCCTTGAACTGCTTGCGGAACTTTGTGCGCTTAGGCTGCAACATTGTTCTCTACTCCAAATCCGTCAACCGATCAGGCGTTTTCGCGCCGGCGGTTCTGCGATTGTCCCTGGGCCTCGCCCTCGGTGGCGCGGCGCTCGGAAGCCATCGGGTCGTGCTCGAGGATCTCACCCTTGAACACCCAGACCTTCACGCCGCAGATGCCATAGGCGGTCTGGGCTTCGGCCGTACCGTAGTCGATGTCGGCGCGCAGCGTGTGCAGCGGAACGCGGCCTTCGCGATACCACTCCATACGCGCGATTTCCGCGCCGCCGAGACGGCCCGAGCAGTTGATACGGATGCCTTCGGCGCCAAGACGCATGGCCGACTGCACGGCGCGCTTCATGGCGCGGCGGAATGCCACGCGGCGTTCCAGCTGCTGGGCGATCGACTGGGCGATGAGCGTCGCGTCGATTTCCGGCTTGCGCACTTCAACGATGTTGAGCGCGGCGTCGGAGTTCGTCATCTCGGAAAGCTTCTTGCGCAGCTTCTCGATGTCGGCGCCCTTCTTGCCGATGATCAGGCCCGGGCGAGCCGAGTGGATCGTCACGCGGCACTTCTTGTGCGGACGCTCGATCACCACCTTGGAGATCGCGGCCTGCTTGAGCTCGTCCATCAGATACTGACGGATCTTGAGGTCCTCATGCAGCAGCTTGCCATACTCGCCCGTGTTCGCATACCAGCGCGAATCCCAGGTGCGATTGATGCCGAGGCGCAAGCCGATCGGATTAATCTTCTGGCCCATTATGCGGCCTCCCCTTTTTCCGCGACTTCGCGGACGACGATGGTGAGATGCGAGAAGGGCTTCTCGATCCGGCTCGCGCGGCCGCGGCCACGGACGTGAAAGCGCTTCATGACGATCGACTTGCCGACATAGGCTTCCGCGACGACCAGAGCATCGACATCGAGATCGTGGTTGTTTTCTGCGTTGGCGATCGCCGATTCGAGCGTCTTCTTCACCGTTCCGGCGATCCGCTTGCGCGAGAACTCCAGATCGGCGAGCGCCGCATTCACCTTCTTGCCGCGGATCAACGCCGCCACAAGATTGAGCTTCTGCGGGCTGACGCGGAGAGTGCGGGCGACGGCTTTCGCCTCGTTATCCTTAAGCTGGCGCGGAGCCTTGGCCTTGCCCATCGTTATTTCCTCTTTGCCTTCTTGTCCGCACCGTGACCATAATAGGTCCGGGTCGGAGAGAATTCACCGAATTTGTGTCCGACCATTTCCTCGGACACCGAAACCGGCACATGCTTGTTGCCGTTATAAACGCCGAAGGTCAGGCCGACGAACTGCGGCAGGATCGTGGAGCGGCGGCTCCAGATCTTGATGACCTCATTGCGACCGCCCTCGCGCACCTTCTCAGCCTTCTTGAGAAGATAGCCGTCGACGAACGGGCCTTTCCAAACTGAACGAGCCATTTCAGACTACCCTCTTATTTCTTGCGCTGATGACGCGAACGCATGATGAACTTGTCCGTCGCCTTGTTGGAGCGCGTCTTCTTGCCCTTTGTGGGCTTGCCCCACGGAGAAACAGGATGACGGCCACCGGAGGTACGGCCTTCACCACCACCATGCGGATGGTCGACCGGGTTCATCGCGACGCCGCGAACGGACGGACGCTTGCCGAGCCAGATACGGCGGCCTGCCTTGCCGAGCGACACGTTGCCATGGTCCGGGTTCGAAACCGCGCCGACCGTGGCGAAGCAGGAACCATGAACCAGACGCTGCTCACCGGAGTTCAGGCGAAGGATCGCCATGCCCTGGTCGCGGCCGACGAGCTGAGCATAGGTACCGGCGGAACGAGCGATCTGGCCGCCCTTGCCCGGCTTCATCTCCACATTGTGGATGATGGTACCGACCGGCATCGCCGCAAGCGGCATCGCATTGCCCGGCTTCACGTCGACCGACTGGCCGGAGATGACGGTGTCGCCAACGGCCAGGCGCTGCGGCGCCAGGATGTAGGAGAGCTCGCCGTCCGCATAGCGGATGAGAGCAATGAACGCCGTGCGGTTCGGATCGTATTCCAGACGCTCGACGGTCGCGGCGACATCGTGCTTGCGGCGCTTGAAGTCCACGAAACGATAGGTGCGCTTGTGACCGCCGCCCTGATAGCGGGCGGTGATGCGACCGTAATTGTTGCGTCCGCCCTTCTTCGTCAAGCCCTCGGTCAGCGACTTGACCGGCTTGCCCTTATAGAGCTCGGAGCGGTCCACGAGGACCAGCTGACGCTGGCCGGGCGTGGTGGGGTTATAATGCTTGAGTGCCATTGTCTTTTACTCCACGGCCTCTCAAAGACCGGTCGAAACGTCGATGGATTGGCCTTCGGCAATCGTCACGACCGCTTTCTTGACGTCGCTCTGGCGTCCGATGGTGCCGCGGAACCGCTTCACCTTGCCCTTGCGCACGGCGGTGTTCACAGCGGTGACCTTGACGCCGAACAGCGCTTCGACCGCAGCCTTGATTTCCGGTTTCGTCGCCTTGCGGGCCACGTTGAAGACAACCTGGTTATGTTCGGAAACCATGGTGGACTTCTCGGTGATGACAGGGCTGACGATCACGTCGTAGTGGCGAAGATCAGTCATTTGAAACGCTCCTCGAGAGCTTCGACCGCCGCCTTGGAAAGAACGAGCTTGCCGCGACGAAGGATGTCGTAAACGTTGATGCCCTGCACCGGCAGCACATCGATATTCGGAATGTTCGAGGCCGCGCGCTGGAAGTTCACGTCGATCTCGGCACCGCCGATGAGCAGCGCATTGTCGAGACCGAGCTTGGCGAACTGTTCCGTCAGCGCCTTGGTCTTGGCTTCCTTCGCGGCCAGATCGTCGATGACGATGAGGTCGGAAGACTTGGCCTTGGCCGAGAGCGCATGGCGCAGGCCGAGAGCACGAACCTTCTTCGGCAGGTCGTGGTCATGGCTGCGAACAACCGGACCATGGGCCTTGCCGCCGCCGCGGAACTGCGGAGCGCGGGCCGAAGAGTGGCGGGCGCGGCCCGTACCCTTCTGCTTGTACATCTTCGCGCCGGTGCGGGCGACTTCCGAGCGGCCCTTGGCCTTGTGGGTGCCTTGCTGGCGGCGGGCAAGCTGCCAGCGCACGACGCGCTGCAGGATGTCGTCGCGCGGGTCGAGGCCGAAGATCTCCTCGGAGAGCTTCACCTTGCCGGCGTCCTTGCCTTCAAGAGTTGTAATCGTGAGATCCATTATTCGGCTCCCTCAGTCGCTGCGGCCGTTTCCGGCGCGGAGGACGCTGCTTCGGTCTTTGCCGCCTGGCGGAGAGCCGCAGGCTTCGGCGCGTTCTCGGGCAGCGAAGCCTTCACGGCATCGCGCACCAGGATCCAGGCGCCCTTCGAACCCGGAACCGCGCCGCGAACCAGAATGAGGCCGCGATCGATATCCGTGGACACGACTTCAATGTTCTGCGTCGTCACGCGGGTCTGCCCCATGTGACCGGCCATCTTCTTGCCCTTGAACACCTTGCCGGGGTCCTGGCGCTGACCGGTCGAACCATGCGCGCGGTGGGTAATTGAGTTACCGTGCGAAGCGCGATGGCCGCCGAAATTGTGGCGCTTCATGACGCCCTGGAAGCCCTTACCAATCGTCGTGCCGGTCACGTCGACCTTCTGGCCGGGAACGAAATGTTCCGCCGTGATCTCAGCTCCAACGTCGAGAAGGTTGTCCGGCGAGACGCGGAATTCGGCGACTTTCGCCTTCGGCTCCACCTCGGCCTTCGCGAAATGACCGCGCAGTGCCTTGGACGTGTTCTTGACCTTGGCTAGTCCAACACCAAGCTGGACAGCCGTATAGCCATTCTTTTCAACTGTACGCTGGGCCACGACCTGGCAGCTCTCCATGCGGAGAACCGTCACAGGCACATGCTCGCCGGCGTCGTTATAGACGCGGGTCATGCCCAGCTTCTGTGCAATAACACCTGAACGCATCGGGTTCGTTCCTTCCGTCCTCAAGCTCTTAGAGCTTGATCTCGACATCGACACCAGCGGAGAGGTCGAGCTTCATCAGCGCATCGACGGTCTGCGGGGTCGGGTCAACGATATCGAGAAGACGCTTGTGCGTGCGCATCTCGAACTGCTCGCGGCTCTTCTTGTCGATGTGCGGCGACCGGTTGACCGTGAACTTCTCGATCCGGGTCGGAAGCGGGATCGGTCCGCGCACATTGGCACCGGTACGCTTGGCAGTCGACACGATTTCCCGCGTCGAAGCGTCAAGGATCCGATGATCAAACGCCTTGAGGCGAATGCGGATGTTTTGACCGTTCATTTCATCTGTTCCTTGTTCGCGGCAGGCACCTGCCCGGTGTGGACAGGCAGGGCCTCCTGCACAATCTTCTTATTATTCGACGATCTTCGACACGATGCCGGCGCCGACGGTGCGGCCGCCTTCACGGATAGCGAAGCGCAGCTTCTCTTCCATCGCGATCGGAACGATCAGGGACACGTTCATCGTCACGTTGTCGCCGGGCATCACCATCTCGGTGCCC